>JALHRH010000362.1 GCA_022841565.1 Mycobacterium sp.
CTCCCGAGCCCCAGCACACCCCCTCGACAGCCCTCGCCGATTTTGTGCGGGCGCGGGACTTGACGTGTCGCTGGCCGGGCTGCGATGTGCCCGCGACCCGCTGCGATATCGACCACACCCTCCCGTATGCCAACGGCGGGCCCACCCATGCGGGCAACCTCAAATGTTATTGCCGCACCCACCATTTGATGAAAACGTTCTGGGGCTGGACCGAACAACAACTCCCCGACGGCACCTTGATCCTGACCTCGCAATCCGGCGACACCCACGTCACCACACCCGGCAGCGCCCTATTGTTCCCCAGCCTGTGCCACGCGGTGGGCGGCATGCCCGCCCCCGAAGCCCAACCCGCCCAGGACCACTGCGCCGCGCGCACCGCGATGATGCCCAAACGCCGCCGCACCCGCGCCCAAGACCGCGCCCACCGCATCGCCGCCGAACGCCGCGCCAACCACCAAGCCCGCCAGCCCCACCCGGTCGAACGCGCCTGGCACGACGGACCCGCCCCACCCAACGACGACGACCCGCCGCCGTTCTGATGGTCGGTCGGAGATTCACGCCGCGGCGACGGCGAATAGGCGCCACTCGTCGGGCACACCCTTGAGCGGATGCGTTCCGCGCTCCACGAATTCGAGTCCTGACTCGATCACCAGGTCGCGCAGCGTGCTGGACTCCAGCACGTCGTTAGGCCCCGCCAGGGCGCTCACCCGAGCGCCGATGTGCACTGCGATCCCGCCGATATCGTCGCCGCGGATTTCGCACTCACCGGTATGTAATCCGGCGCGCACCTGGATGCCGAGCGACTGCACCGCGTCGCGAATCGCCATCGCGCAGCGGATCGCCCGCTGCGACGGCCCGCAGCGGATCGCCCGCTGCGGGCCGTCGAACATCGCGAGAAAGCCAGCCCAGCCGGCTAAGTGGGCCAAGAACTGGCGGTGCTCCGGAGGTTCGCATTCGGACCACTGCAGAAGTCCGAGTTGCTGCCGGCCAGCAGAACGAAGTAGCCCTCACCTTTTCGAATGTCGCTGAAGGGCGGGTAACTCCAGCCGCTGTTGCACATCGACGTCGGAGTTCCCAGGGTCGCCCGGCGCCAGCTGGACTTGGCGCACGCGGTGAGGGCTTCGATGTTGGGAACGCTGCTCTTGGCGACCACCAGCATCCCGCCGCCCCACTGCCCGTCGGCCCGACGGTAGGCGCGCGCCCCGAATCCGGCGCCGTTCACTTGGCAACCCAGCGCCCGCTGCAACGGCTGAAAGACGGTCGCGAGGTCGCGGTTGGTGAGAGCGGCTGCGGCATTGATGAATTGCGCCGCGTCCGAGCCGTCCACCTCTTGCACGTTGGGGTCGCGGAAGCTGAACAACTGCTGCGATATCCCGCCCGCGTTACCGCCGCCGCCAATGACGGGGCCGCTGCCCGTCGGCGTCATCGGCGGCAACCCGCCGGCGGGATCGGCCACCGCCGCTGGGGCCAGGGACACAAACACTGCGGCGATCAAAACAAGGCGCGTAACAAGTTTCATCGGCTACCTCCCGGGTGGCATGGGCGGGGCGTCGTTGGGAACCACCTCAGCACCGATCTTGCGAAACAGGATGTCGGCCTGATTGGTGTAGTTGCCCTGAGCATCGAAGGCTTCGGGCGCGTAGGTGACCGCGACCGCGATCGCGACCTTCTGCGACGGCAGGTATGCCTCCACGGCCGCCTCCCCGGAGAACAAGGGATTCTGCAGCAGCCACTTTCCGGAGATCACGATCCCGAGACCATAGGTGTATCCATCACTTTGATCGAAGCACGTCGGACAGCCCGGTTGCGGTCGCGTCTTTCCGCGCAGGTCTGTCGATACCATCTTCTTGTACGACTCGGCGCTCAGCAACCTACCCGACCCGATGCCGACCGCGGTGGCCTCCATGTCGTAGATGGTGGTGGTTTGGATCGCACCGTGGGTGATGGTCCAGGACGGGTTCCAGAACGTCGACTCCTCGTAAAGCGGAACGTCCGCCGGTGTTTTCAGGAACTCCCGGCGCTCGGAAGTGAACGCGTGCAGGACCGGTTGCGGAATCTCTGGGGTCTCGGAGTTGGCGGTGGCCGTCAGGCCCAGCGGCGCAAGCACTTTGGATTGCAGCAGAGACGCCATGTCGTGACCGGTCGCCTTCTCCAGTGCCAGGCCCAGCAAGACGTAATTGGTGTGTGAGTAGTTCCAGTTGGTCCCCGGTTCGTAGAGCAGTGACCGCGACGAGATCTGGGCAAGGATGTCCTGAGTGGTCCACTGCCGGAACGGGTTTGCGTAGACCGCGGCACTGAAAGCGTCATTGCCGATGACGTAATCCGCATAGCCCGAGGTCATCTGCGCGAGCTGGCCCAACGTCACGCGGTCGGCGTGCGGGAAGTCGGGCAGCCACTTGGACAACTTGTCCTGCAGGCTCACCTTCTTCTCGTCGGCCAGCTTCAACAACAACGTCGCCACGTACGAAATCGCCACCGCCCCATTGCGAAAATGCATGGTGGTGCCGGCCGGAACCCCGGTCATCGAATCGCCGACTGCGGCCGTCACCACCTCCTTCCCGTCCACCGTCACCCGCACGATCACCGCGCGCAAGTGCGCCTGACCCATGAAGTCGCGAACTACCCGCATCACCGCGTCGGCCTGGGCCGCAGGGCTGCTCGATGGTGCGGGAGGCGTCACCCGCGGCACGGCGCAACCGGCCAGCATCACCAGGGCGGCAGCCACGCCGCCTATGCGTCGCATCACCGGAATGCCGGCAGACCGGTGAATGCCTGGCCGAGAACCAGCTGATGCATCTCGGGCGTGCCCTCGTAGGTCAGTACCGATTCCAGGTTGACCATGTGCCGGATCACCGGGTACTCAAGCGATATCCCGTTGCCGCCCAGGATTGTTCGCGCGGTACGGCAGATTTCGATCGCTTCCCGGGTGTTGTTGAGCTTGCCGAAGCTGACCTGGTCGGGGCGCAGCCCCACGCTGTCTTTGAGGCGGCCCAGGTGCAGCGACAGCAGCTGCCCCTTGTGTAGTTCGACGGCCATGTCCACCAGTTTGGCCTGGGTCAGCTGGAACCCGGCGATCGGACGCCCGAACTGGGTGCGCTGACTCGCATACTCCAGCGCGCACCGCCACGCCGAACGTGCCGCGGCCATCGAGCCCCAAATAATGCCGTAGCGCGCCTCGGAAAGGCAGGCCAGCGGTCCTTTAAGGCCCACGGCGCCGGGCAACAACGCCTCATCCGGCAACCGTACGTCGTCGAGCACCAACTCACTGGTGATCGACGCCCGCAGCGACAGCTTGTGGTGAATCGTGTTGGCGGAGAACCCAGGCGTGTCCGCTGGAACGATAAAGCCGCGGACGCCCTCGTCGGTCGCCGCCCACACTACTGCGACGTCGGCGATCGAACCGTTGGTAATCCACATCTTGCGCCCGTTGAGCACCCAATCCGACCCGTCGCGTCGTGCCCGCGTCGTCATGGCGGCCGGGTCGGATCCCGCGTCGGGCTCGGTCAGTCCGAAGCAACCGATCAGTTCGCCGGCCGCCATCGGTGGCAACCAGCGCTGCTTCTGTTCCTCCGACCCGTTGTTCCAGATCGCGAACATTGCCAGCGACCCTTGCACCGACACCAGCGACCGGATGCCGGAGTCGGCGGCCTCCAGCTCCAGGCAGGCCAAGCCGTAGTGGACCGCGGACGCACCGCCGCATCCGTAGCCGTGCAGATGCATGCCCAGCAGCCCCAGTTCGCCGAATTGCTTGGCCAATTCGCGCGCCACCGGCAGGTCGCCGTCCTCGAACCACCGTCCGATATGCGGAATCACCTGCTCAGCGCAGAACGCTCGCACCGTGTCACGCACGGCGATCTCGTCGCTGGACAGCGACGCGTCCAGTCCCAGCGGGTCAAAAGGATCGAATGACGGCGCAGTGCTGTCGGTGCTCATGGGTCAATCCTGCCCCGCCCGGTAGTCTCGCTGCATGCAACCGCGGCGAGGGCTGGCGTGGCTTGGGGTAGACGTGGTGGCCGTGCTGGTCTTTTGTGCACTTGGGCGCCGCAGCCACGACGAAGGCATCAGTGTGAGTGGGCTCGCGACCACGGCCTGGCCATTCTTGAGCGGAACCGCCCTGGGCTGGTTGCTGTCGCGCGGATGGCGGCAGCCAACGGCAGTGACACCCACCGGAGTGATCGTCTGGGTATCGACGGTGGCGGTCGGAATGCTGTTGCGGAAAGCTAGTTCAGCCAGTGTCGCGGGAGCCTTCGTCGTGGTCGCCTCGACGGTGACCGCGGTGTTCCTGCTTGGCTGGCGCGCGGCCGTTCAAGCGGTCGCAGCACGCGCGGGCCGGCATGGTTCAAACGGTTGACGGCCGGACCAGATGGCACGCACCGACGGCGACACCTGGGATCCGGCCACCGGCGTCGGAATGACCGCCACCTTCGGCGCTGTCGCCCGCGCGGTGGGCACCAACAAAGGTCTGATCAACGATCCGTTCGCCGAGCCGCTGGTGCGTGCCGCGGGGGTGGACTACTTCATCCGGGTGATTCGAGACCAGCAGTATGCGGGCAACGGCGGCGGTGACCCGGTCACGTACGGACTGCTCAGCATCCTGGCCGTACACGGCCGGTTCTTGGACGAGTTCTTGACCAAGGCCACGCGGGCGGGTATCCGGCAGGCGGTGAACCTGGGCTGCGGGTTGGATACGAGGGCGTACCGACTGTGGTGGCCGCCGGGGACGACGATGTACGAGTGTGACCAGCCGGCCGTGCTGGACTTCAAGGCGCGGGTGCTGCGTGAGCTGGGTGGCAAGCTGACCACACACCGGCGCGCAGTGGGGGTCGATCTTCGTGGCGATTGGCTGACGGCGTTGCGCCGGGTGGGATTTGACCCCGCTCAACCCACGGTCTGGATAGCCGAAAACCTGTTGGTGGGGTATCTGCCGCCGGACGCGCAAGATCGGCTGCTGCATGAGGTCAGCGCAGCGAGTGCCACCGGCAGCTGGTTCGGCGCCGATCACCTGCCATGGACGCAGGCACAACTGCAGGAAGGCCGGGCCTTCATCGAAGGCTGGCGCCAGGAAGGTCTGGACATCGACCTCGCCAAACTGACCTACTCCACCGAATTCGGTTCTATCCCTGAGAATCTGGAGGCGCACGGCTGGCAGACCGCCGACCGGACGCTCGTCGAGTTGCTGTCCACTGTCGGTCTGGCGGGTCGCCGGCGGATCAGCTCGCACGATCTGGCGACCACCCCCCGCTATCTCACGGCCACGTTGGCTCGTCGGTGATGGGCGAGCTGCGCTTCGTGTCGGCGGGCCTGGACGACCCACTCGCCCAACCGCTGCTGGTCGAGCTGGCGGACGAGTACGCGCAACGCTACGGCGCAGAACGGCAGCGAATCTTCGAGTGGCTCACCGGCGGCCCGGGCGACGAGTTTTCGGCTCCACACGGCGGGATGCTGATCGGTCTGGTGGACGGCGAACCGGTGACCGGCGGGGCCTTTTGCCGGTTCGATGTCGAAACCGC
>JALHRH010000363.1 GCA_022841565.1 Mycobacterium sp.
GAGGGTGGGTTGGGCGGAACGGCAGGTGCCGGCGGCGCCGGCGGACCGGGCGGCGGCGACTTTGGTGACGGTGGGGCCGGCGGAGCTGGCGGAAGCGGGGGCAACGGGGGCAACGGCGGTGCCGGAGCGCCGCCTCAGCGGCCAAAACCGACCGGCGGGGCCGGCGGCGACGGCGGCGATGGAGCCATTGGGGGTGCAGGGGGCGTTGGCGGCAGTTCGGTGCTGGGCAGCGGCGGAATGGGCGGAACCGGCGGCACCGGGGGCGATGGTGGTCATGGCGGAAGCGGCGGGGGTGGCGGTGGTGTCGCCGGCACCGGCGGCGAGGACGGCAGCGTCGGCGGCGATCCGATCGACGCCACCGGGGGAGCGGGCGGGACCGGCGGGACGGCCGGCACCGGTGGCAATGGCGGACCCCCCTGAGTGCGCGTCCGGCCGGCAGACTTATGCCCGATTGCGGACGAGAACCGGTCGGCGTAGCGGCAGCGCGGCCCCATTGTGATCGACCAGAACGCATCCACAGGCGGCAAAAACTGTCTGCGGCGGAGTGGGACCAGGCCGTTGCTCAGATCCGGCCACGCGACGGAACAAAGGGTGTCGAAGTTATGCCGCACCGGCGAACGAAAATCCGCGGGCGGGAACTCGCGCAGGTGCGATAACCGGTTCGGTGGGCCGAAACCGGGTCTTGAGCCTTAAGCACGCCGAGTCGAAACGTCACCGACACGGCGGATTCTGGCGACTCTGCGTGACGGGCGGCCGCAGCCACGATATTGCCTGGCAACCAATATTTGACGTCTTGCTTCTTGAGTTGGCGCTCATGCCGATACAGTTGCTTGCGATGACCCAAACAGCCGCCCCGCCCGTGCTGACCGTGCGCTATGACGGAGCCGAACGCACCTTCGCTGCAGGCCACGATGTGGTCATTGGGCGCGATCTGCGCGCCGATGTCCGCGTCGCACACCCATTGATATCCCGGGTACATCTGTTGCTGCGCTTTGACCAGGGCCGATGGGTGGCCATCGACAACGGCAGCCTCAACGGGTTGTACATCAACAACCGCCGGGTGCCGGTCGTCGACATCCAGGACGGTCAGCGCGTCAACATCGGTAACCCGGATGGACCGGCGTTGGACTTCGAGGTGGGTCGGCGCAGCCAGGGTTCGGTGGGGCGTCCACCGGCGACAACAGCCATGGCGATTCCGTCCAGGCCCAGCGGACCCATCCCGGCCTCGAGCGGTCAACCGCCGACTGGCAGCAACTGGGGCTCGGCGCCGCCGCAGCACCCGTCGACCGCTCGCATGCCGGCGGCTCCGCCCGGCGGCGGGCCCGGTCAACCGTCGGGCCCGCAGCCGCGTTACCCGTCGGGGCCCCAGCCGATGCAACCGCAACCGGCTCCGCAGATCTACCGGTCCCCGGCACAACAACAGCCGCCACCGGTGATCGGGCGCACCGCCGAAGCGGGCAGCAGGACTTCCATGATGAAGATCCTGCGGCCGGGCAGGGCGGGGGACGTGCCGCACGGTGCGATCAAGATTGGCCGCGCCGACGACAACGACATCGTCATTCCCGAGGTGCTGGCCTCACGTCACCACGCCACCCTGATCCCGTCTCCGGGCGGCACTGAAATCCGGGACAACCGCAGCATCAACGGCACCTTCGTCAACGGCACCCGGGTCGAGTCGGCGATCTTGCGTGACGGCGACGTGGTGACCATTGGCAACATCGACCTCGTTTTCGACAACGGGACGCTTTCCCGCCGCGAAGAAAGCTTGCTGGAGACCCGCACCGGTGGACTCGACGTTCGCGGGGTGACGTGGACGATCGAGGGCAACAAGACGCTGCTGGACAACATCTCGATCACCGCACGCCCGGGCATGCTCACGGCCGTTATCGGTCCGTCGGGCGCCGGTAAGTCGACATTCGCCAAGCTGGTCGCCGGCTACACCCATCCGACCAGCGGCACGGTGGCGTTCGAAGGCCACAACGTGCACGCCGAATATGCCTCGCTGCGAAGCAGGATCGGCATGGTGCCACAGGACGACGTGGTGCACGGGCAGCTGACGGTCAAGCAGGCCCTGATGTATGCGGCTGAACTGCGATTGCCGCCCGATACCAACAAAGAGGACCGCGAACAGGTGGTAGCCCGGGTTCTGGAGGAACTCGAGATGACCAAACACCTCGAGACGAGGGTCGACAAGCTCTCAGGTGGTCAGCGCAAACGCGCCTCGGTCGCGCTGGAGTTGCTCACCGGGCCGTCGCTGCTGATCCTCGACGAGCCCACATCCGGTTTGGACCCCGCGTTGGACCGCCAGGTCATGACCATGCTGCGGCAGCTGGCAGACGCCGGTCGTGTGGTGCTGGTGGTCACCCACTCGCTGACCTACCTAGACGTGTGCGACCAGGTGCTGTTGCTGGCACCAGGCGGCAAGACGGCGTTCTGCGGGCCGCCCAGCCAGATCGGCCCGTCCATGGGGACCACCAACTGGGCCGACATTTTCAGCACGGTGGCCGACGATCCGGACGGCGCGAAAGCCCGCTACCTGGCCCAGACCGGACCGCCCCCGCCAGCGCCACCAACGGAGAAACCCGCCGAGTTGGGCGAGGCGGCGCACACCAGCCTGGTCCGGCAGTTCTCCACGATCGCTCGGCGGCAGTTGCGGTTGATCGTTTCCGACCGAGGCTACTTCATCTTCCTGGCGATATTGCCGTTCATCATGGGTGCGCTGTCCATGTCGGTGCCCGGCGACGTCGGTTTCAACGCACCGCCGTTGACGAGTGACGCGCCCACCGAGCCGGCACAGATCCTGGTGCTCCTCAACGTCGGAGCGGTCTTCATGGGGACGGCGCTCACCATCCGGGACCTCATCGGCGAGCGGGCCATCTTCCTGCGCGAACAGGCCGTCGGCTTGTCCACCACCGCGTACCTGCTGGCCAAGGTGTGCGTGTACACCGTGCTGGCGCTCGTGCAGTCGGCGATCGTCACGGTGATCGCGCTACTTGGCAAGCCCGGTCCGAAGGCAAGCGCCGTCGTGCTGGGTAGTCCCGCCCTCGAGCTTTATGTCGACATCGCGGCGACAACCGTCGCTTCAGCGATGCTCGGGCTGGTGTTGTCGTCTCTCGCCAAGACCAGCGAGCAGATCATGCCGCTTCTCGTGGTGGCAGTCATGTCGCAGCTGGTGTTCTCCGGCGGCATGATCCCCGTCACCAACCGTCCAGGGCTGGACCAGATGTCGTGGGTCACCCCGGCCAGGTGGGGTTTCGCGACGTCGGCATCCACGATCGACCTCACCAGGTTGTGTCCGGTTCCGCAGGTCCCGAAGGACTCACACTGGGAGCACACGGTCGGAGCGTGGACGTTCAACATGGCGATGCTGGCGGTGCTGTGCATCGTCTACATCAGCTTCGTGCGCTGGAAGATTCGCCTCAAGAGCGGGTAAACCGGCTACTCGGTCGTCCGCGACCCGGTGCGGCGCGACTTGGTGGTCACCCGACGGTCCGCGGTCTTGGTCTCCCATCCCGCCCCCACATTCGCCAGCAACAGCGCGAACAGCACCCCTGCCGCGGTGACCGGCAGCCCGAGATAAAGCATCCAGCCCACCGGAAGCCCATCGCGGCTCAACACCACATAGTGCAGCAGCAGAACCACTGCGACAGCCCAACCCGTCAGCAGCACGACGACTTTCGTTTTCATGGGCGTGGGCCTAACTGGGCCAGGGGGCGTTGCCGCGTGCGGGCCATGGCGGCGTGACCACCGGGGCCAGTTGCTGGGGCCGGAAGAACAGGGCGCCCGCGGCCGCGCGGTTGCGCAGCGCCGAGGCACGCCACGTATTCACGGGGTGCGACGCCACCATGTTGGCCAGCCAGACGAAGAATCCGGTTTCCGCGCCGGCCCGGTCGGCCATGCCGTCGAAGTCAACCCAGCGCAACAAGTACTTACCGGCGCTCAGAACGCCGATGGCGCGGCGGGCGCCTTCCGGGCGGAACGCGTAGCCGTAGTTGTCGGCCGTGTACTCCATCGAGCGCGACAGCGCCTGCCCGAGGAACGGAATTTTCATTGCCAGCTGACTCAGCTGACGCCAGTAGGACGCGTGCCCGGCAGCGATATGGCCCACCTCGTGACCGATGACGAAGGCCAGCGCCTCTGGATCGCGCGCCTGCCCGCCGATCTCGAACAGGTCGCTGTAGACCACCACATAGCGGCGGAAGCCGTGGCCGCTTGCGAAGGCGTTGATCTGGCCATTGCCCAGCACGACGTACGCGTCCGGCACCTCGGCGAGGCCGAAACGCTGCGCCGCCTCCACAACCAGCCAGTAGCCCTCAGGAAACTGGGTAGGAGACATCTTGACGCCGTTCGTCCGCTGTCGGCCGTAGTTCAGTCCGCGGGCGAGGAACAAGACGAGCGGCGTGGCAAGCACCGACAGCCACAGCAGGCTGACCTTGCCGGACAGCACCACCGCGAACGCGATCAGATACAGCAGCGCGCTGGACGCGATGACAAGGACCAGCAGTCCGATTTCCCAGGGGTGGCGCCTGGGTTGCTCGCGGAAACCGGTCTGCGGCTGCGGGTGGTGGTAGGTCGGCGAATCAACGATGGCCATGAAGGTCCCTGGTCTCCTGATGTCGGTCTACGCCCGGCTCGGACTGGGCGAGGTCAGTCTCCGCAGCGACCCTTGGAAGGTTCTCCTGAGATTCTTGGAGTCCAGGTCAGCGGCTTGATTGGTGGCTCGGCCAGCCACCGTTGCACTGACTCGTGATCTACGTCACTTAGCTCTTTCCTATCATTCGGTGATGACCGGCGGCGCGCACAGCATCGGGCGATCGCCGGCATTCGCAGTCGAGGACGCGACAGCCTTCCGCGCGGCGGGTTGGTGGTCAGACTCGACGCTGTCCGACGCTGTGCGCCGAAACGCCGAACTATCGCCCGACCGGCTCGCCTATGTCGACCATCCCGGCGCTGTCCTGACGTGGGGTGAATTCGACGCCGCGGTGTCCGCGCTTGCGCAGCAGCTCGCGGGTTGCGGGGTCATCCGGGGTGATCGGATTGCGGTCTGGCATGGCGATTCGGCCGCGATCCATGTGTTGTTCGTCGCCGCCGAGCGCTGCGGTGCCGTTGTTGTCGGCATCGGCGCCCGCGCCGGGACACGCGAGGTCGCCCACCTGCTGCGTACCACCGAACCGAAGATCCTGATCAGCGATCAGCCCCACAGCGACGCCGCGACGGAGGTGGCCGCCGCACCAGGCATACCGGTGCGGGTGCTCAGCCGTGACGGTGTGACGCTGCGGCTCGACATCGACGTGCCGCCGGCGACGGTGAGCGCTGAGTCGCAACTCGGCCCCGACGACGTCTTCCTGATCAACTCCACCTCCGGTACTACGGGGCTGCCCAAGTGCGTCGTGCACACCCAGAACCGTTGGTATTACTTCCACCAGAAGGCGGTCGCCAACGGAAGGTTGACGTCCGATGACATCTTCCTGCCCGTGATACCGATGCCG
>JALHRH010000364.1 GCA_022841565.1 Mycobacterium sp.
TGACCACAAAGAGCGACATGAACGCATATACCACCGTCTCGTTGACAGCGTTGCCGACCGCCTTGGCGCCGCCGCCGGTGATCGTCAGCCCCCGGTAGCACGCCACCAACCCGGCGATAAGGCCGAAAAGCGCTGCCTTAACACAGGAAATAATGACCTCAGGCACGCCGGTCAACAGCGTGATGCCGGCGGCGAACGCGCCGGGATTCACGTCCTGAACGAATACCGAGAAGATATAGCCGCCCAGGATCCCGATGATGACGACCAAGCTGTTCAACAACAGCGCGACCAGTCCGGAGGCCAGCATGCGCGGCGTCACCAAACGCTGAATCGGGTTGATCCCCAAAACCTCCATCGCGTCGATCTCTTCGCGGATCGTCCGCGATCCCAAGTCAGCGCACATGGCCGTGGCACCGGCACCCGCCACGATCAATACCGTCACCAGCGGGCCGACCTGCGTGACCGCCCCGAACGCGGCGCCCGCACCCGACAGGTCGGCGGCGCCCAGTTCCCGCAACAGGATGTTCAGCGTGAAGCTGACCAAGACGGTGAACGGGATGGCCACCAACAACGTTGGTGCGAGCGCGACGCGCGCGACAAACCACGACTGCTCCAAGAATTCACGCCATTGGACGGGCCGGCGAAACGCGAACTTGATCGCATCGGCCGACATCGCGAACAGCGCGCCGACAGCTTCCATCGGTTTGGAACCACGACCCAGCACGATGCCCGGCGTCCAGCGATCCGCTCCCTTACTCGCCATCGGTCTGAGATCCTTTCCGGATCGTGTTGCGCGGCAGGCAGATCCGGGTAGCGACCGGCACGTTGGGCTGGTTTCGCAGTGTCCCTATGCCCTCAACACGCGCTATCCACCGCACGCCGGTTTTCTCCACTAGGCTTCGTGAGCTGCCGCTTCCAGGCCAAGTCAGCTGCCCGCGCGCCGACCCTGGAAGCGTCTGGCGATTATGACTCATGCCGCCCCCAGCAGTAACGGAAATCGCACAACCGTTATCCGCGCCGACAACGTTGCCGCCTCAAGTCTTAGGTGACCGCGCCAGCGGTCTTGAGTTCGATGATGCGGTCCCAATCGAGTCCCAGTTCCAGCAGGATCTCGTCGGTCTGCTCGGCGAAAGCTGGGGCCGGCCCGGTCTGCGGGGCAGCGACGTCGAACTGGACCGGGTTGGCGACCAGTTCGAGTTCGCCTGCGCGCACTACATATTCGTTCGCCCGGATCTGCGCGTCGTCGGCCGCGTGCAGGGTGTCCTGCACCGGCGCCCATGGTCCTGCGAGCGTCGCAAAGCGTTCGCTCCACTCGGCCAGCGTGCGGGTTGCGATGACTTTGGTCAAGATCTGCACGGCATCTGCCGTATTGGCGGCGATGGTCTCACCGGTCGCGAAACGTGGATCGTCGACGAGGTCCGGACGGTCGATGTGCCGGCACACGTCGGCCCAGAACTTGGCGGGCTGCATCATCACCAGCGAGATGTAGCGGCCGTCGGACGTGGCGTACACCCCCACCAGGGGGTTGACCGGTGAACCGTGGATGCCGGGCGGTGGGGCCTGCATAAGCTGACCCAGGTGCTTGGTCAGCGCCACCGTGTGCCCCAGCGCCCACAACCCACTGCCGAGCAGCGACACGTCGACAACCGACGGTTCCCCGGTGCGCTCACGCTTGAGTAAGGCGGCGGCGATACCACCGGCGAGGTTGGTGCCAGAGATGGTGTCGCCGTACGCCGGCCCCGGCGGATTGATTATGCCTTCATAGCCCATCGGGGTGATGGTGGCCGCGGTACCGGCTCGGCACCAGAACGCGGTCATGTCGTAGCCACCCTTGGTCGCTTCCTCACCGCGTGGCCCGAGCGCGCTTCCGCGGGCGTAGACGATCTTCGGATTCACCGACCTGATGTCGTCGACGTCGATGCCGAACTTGCGCCGATGGTCGGGCAGGAAACTGGTCAGGAAGACATCGGCACGACGGGCGAGCTCGTAGAGCACCTCCCTGCCCTCGGGTACCGACATGTCCAGGCCGATGCTGCGCTTGCCGCGGTTGGCGTGCTCGATATTGGGATTGGGGTCGCCCTCGACACGCAGCATTCCAGTCTGGCGGAGTCCGCGCTGCGGGTCGCCGGTTACCGCATGTTCGACTTTGATGACGTCAGCGCCCCATTCGCCGAGCACCGCACCCGCCGACGGGACAAAGCCGTACATGGCGACTTCCAGAACGCGGATGCCGTCGAGTGGTCTCATGCCGTGGCTCCTTCACCGGGCAGCCTGGCCAGTGCAGTCTGGTTCGGATAGTTGCACGTAATGATTGCTAACGCCTGCTCGGTTGCAACCAGCCGACCGTCGATCGACAGTCGGTGGTCGGGCTTCCTGCCGGAATCGGCGGCGGTCGGTCGATTGCTGACGTCGGTCCCCGGCGCGTCGTGCACTGACATCGGGCCCCCTGGTGGCGCGGGTGGCTGTCCCGGTAATTTAATTCTCATCCTCGGCGAGTCTTACATTCGATATTCGAGAACACAAGAAATGGCTTTATCTGCTGGCGTCACTCACACGCTAAGCAGCCGCTCAGCGATGCGCTTTCTTCACCGCTTACCGCAGGCGGGGCACGTTTCACACGTCGCTTTCCCCGACTTGCGCGCGAGAGTGCAATTCTCGCAATCGTAAGGAAGATTCTTTATCTTCGCGATCGGCACCGTGATCCGGGCCGGACGGCTGCGGTGATATCGATCGCGGTTCTGGCTTCCAACGAGGATCGGCGCCCAGATAACGTCGACCCCTTCGTGACGTGAGCTGACGACGCTGTGCAGTCCCTTCGGTTGCGCACCGGGCGTTTATGTCCCCGGTGTAACCTATGGCCGCCCCGCGTCACCCACATACTTCGGGCCCAGGAGTGACTATGGATTCGTTGACGGCGCTGTCCGCGCTGGACAGCGCAGTTCTCGGCGGCTTGCACACCACCGACGAGCTGCGAGCGATCCTCGGTGAGCGAGGGTTGCTGTCCCGGTTCCTGCAGGTCGAAGCGGAACTTGCGGCGGCGCAGGCCAATCTGGACTTGGTCCCGGCCGGGGTCGCGACCGCCCTGCGTGCCGTAACCCTCGACGACCTCGACATTGCGCGGCTTGCCGTCCGCACGGAGGCGGCCGGGTATCCGATCGTCGGCCTCGTCGAACAACTCGCCGAGATCTTGCCCGACGGGCTCGGGCAATACGCCCACTGGGGGGCTACCACCCAAGACATCATGGACACCGCCGCGGTCCTGCAGGTCGTCGCGGCACTGGACGTCATCGAGCGGGATCTCCTGCAGACGTTGGCCGCGCTGATGGAGCTGGAAAACCAGCATGGCAGCGCGGTGATGGTTGGTCGCAGTCAGCTGCAGCACGCCCTGCCGATCACCTTCGGGTACCGGGTGGCCAGCTGGACCGCGCCGCTGCTCCGCCATCTAGACCGACTCGCCGAATTGCGGCCTCGGGTCGCGGTGGTTCAGCTCGGCGGTGCCGTGGGCAGTCTCGCCGCCATGGCGCCGCACGGCCCGGACATTCGCCGCGAGCTGGCCCACCGTCTCGGCTTGGCCACCCCGCTGATCAGCTGGCACGCCAGCCGTGATCGCTTCGTCGAGGTCGTCGCGTGGGCCGCACAGGTGGCGGCCTCGCTGGGCAAGATCGGGCTCGACATCGTGGTGGGTTCCCAGAACGAGGTTGCCGAGCTGAGCGAGCCCAGCGCACCCGGCCGCGGCGCCAGCAGCACGATGCCCCATAAACGCAATCCCATCGGCTCACAACAGCTCATCCGAGCAGCACGGCTGACCCGCACCTATCTCGACCTTGCCCTCGATGCCGCCGTGGCCGACGCCGAACGGGCGACGGCCGTCTGGTCACTCGAGTGGCACTCGCTGGCCCCGGCGCTGGCCGTCTGCGGCGGCGCCGCGCACACCGCGGCCGACGTCCTTTCCGGGCTGAAGGTGGACTCCGCGGCGATGGTGGCCAATCTCGACCGCACCCACGGACTGATCATGGCCGAATCGGTGATGATGCGGTTGGCGCCGGCGCTCGGCCGCCAAGCCGCCCACGACGAGCTAGCAGCCATGGTCACTGCCTCCGTCACCAGTGGCGAGTCGTTCGCGACCCTGGTAGCCCGCCGCGACCCGAATCTGGCCGACGCCGTAACGCCGGCCGCTTATCTCGGGCATGTCGACGAACAAACCGTCGCCGTCATGTCCGAAGCGGCCGCGCGAGTGGAGCGGCACGCCTCGACGGCGGGCCACTCGGCATATCGTCGGCACGGGTGCTGACTTAGCCGGGCTGGCCGTGTGGTCTTTGGTATTCGGCGGTTGGTCAACTCCCGTAGCACGATGCCGTAGCTGACCACAAGGGCGTCCACATCGCTGCGCGGCGGGCGAACACGCTAGGCAGTGGCCGGTTTGGTGTAGACGATCACGCAGTTGTGCTGTCGGCGTTCGGCACGTATCTGGCTGACCTCATCGGGTGTCAAGAACAAGACGGTGGCCAGGTGTTGTGGATGAGCTTGCGAGTTGGGCGCTGACGGCGGGTCAGCGCGAGGTCGATGCCCGTAGACGTAGGGGTGTTTCGACGTCGAGCGTCACGCCAGAGCGGCCCTCGGCGTCGAACGTCACGCTGCCGTGGCGCGCGGCGGCCGAGAGCGGGCAGCCACGGCAAGAATGGCCGTCCTTCAGGTCGAGTCGTTGCGTCAACGTACCTCCGCAGGTCGCCCACTCCATCCTTGACTGAGGAACACTTCGTATATGACACTTTATTCATTAATGTTTCGGACAAGGTCACGGGCCCACGACTGACACCCGTGCAGACATGACTTACGCAGCCAGCACGGAGCGGTTTCTAGCACCACCAGCCCGTCCTGGTCTGCACTTGTGGAGGGAAGGCTGCGGCGATGTCGTATCTAGTGGTGGCACCGGAATTCATCAGCACGGCGGCCAGCGACTTGGCCCGTATCGGCTCGCTCGTCGACGCCGCCAACACAGGGGCGGCGTCCGCAACGACGGGGCTGCTGGCGGCGGGCGCGGACGAAGTGTCGGCGGCTACTGCGGCGCTGTTCGCCGCTCACGGTCAGGCCTACCGGTCGGTGAGCGCGCAGGCACAGGCGTTCCACGCGCAGTTCATGGGGGCGTTGGAGGCGGGCGCGGGCTCCTATGCGGCCGCCGAGGCCGCGGCCGCCTCGCCGCTGCAGAGTTTGCTGGACGCGATTAACGCGCCCGTCCAGGCTGCGACGGGGCGCCCGTTGATCGGCGATGGCGCCAACGGGACTCCGGGCACCGGGGCTGCTGGCCGGCCTGGCGGCTGGTTGGTCGGCAATGGCGGGGCGGGCGGGTCCGGCGCGGCCGGCATCGGCGGGCGGGGCGGAGCCGGCGGAGCCGGCGGGCTCATCGGTAACGGCGGGGCCGGCGGGGCCGGCGGATCCTCC
>JALHRH010000365.1 GCA_022841565.1 Mycobacterium sp.
GCCACCCGCTCTGCCAGGACGACAACGCCGCCGCCGCCGCCGACGCCCCACCGTGATACCCCACCATCGCCGCTACATCAGCAGCCCACATCTGTTCATACACACCCTCAGCAGCAGCAATCGCCGGCGCATTCTGACCAAACACATTCGACAACACCAACTGCACAAACCCATGCCGATTCGCCGCCACCGCCACCGGATGAACCGTCGCCGCCCGCGCAGCCTCAAACGCACTCACCACCGCACTGGCCTGCCCAGCCGCCCCCGCCGCACAAGCCGCCGCCTCACCCAACCAGCCCGCATACGGGACCGCCGCCGCAGCCATCGCCGTCGCCGCCGGACCCTGCCACCCCGCACCCACCTCGCCCACCAGACCCGATATCACCGACGCAAACGAATCCGCCGCAGCCCCCAACTCCTCCGCCAACCCAGACCACGCCGCCGCGGCCGCCACCATCGGCCCCGACCCGGCACCCGAAAACATCCGCAACGAATTAACCTCGGGCGGCAACACCGTGAAATTCATCGTCCAACGCCCTTCCTCCGCTGGCTATTCTCAACCGCAGGTCCGGGCGTTACCGAGATCGACACGCGAACCCGCACCGAACTCGTCCGGAAGCCGGCAACAGCCAATGGCTGGCGTCCGCGGGTTCACCAACGCGCGGCGGGCAGACGGACTCTCAACCGCCCTTGAGTCGCATGGCCAGATAGTCGGCAACGTTGTCGATCGTCACCCGCTCCTGTGTCATGGCGTCGCGCTCGCGCACCGTAACGGCGTTGTCCTCGAGCGAGTCGAAATCCACGGTCACGCAGTACGGGGTACCGATCTCGTCCTGGCGACGGTAGCGCCGGCCGATGGCGCCGGCATCGTCGAAATCGATGGTCCAGGATTTGCGCAGCTCGGCGGCCAGGTCGCGGGCTTTGGGGCTCAACTCGGCGTGCCGGGACAACGGCAGCACCGCAGCCTTGACCGGCGCCAACCGCTGGTCCAGGCGCAGTACCGAGCGCTTGTCCACGCCGCCCTTGGCGTTGGGCGCCTCATCTTCGGTGTACGCGTCGATCAAAAACGCCATGAAAGACCGGGTCAACCCCGCCGCGGGTTCGATTACGTACGGCGTGTAGCGGGTATCGGTGGTCTGGTCGAAGAACGACAGCTCGGTTCCGGAATGCTTGCTGTGCGTTGACAAGTCGAAGTCCGTGCGGTTTGCGACGCCTTCCAGCTCACCCCACGGGTTGCCCTGGAAACCGAATTTGTACTCGATGTCGACGGTGCGGTCAGAGTAGTGCGACAACTTCTCTTTGGGGTGCTCATACAGTCGCAGGTTTTCCGGATCGATGCCGAGGTCGATGTACCACTGGCGCCGGGTGTCGATCCAGTACTGGTGCCACTCCTTGGCGGTGGACGGCTCGACGAAGAACTCCATCTCCATCTGCTCGAACTCGCGGGTGCGGAAGATGAAGTTGCCGGGGGTGATCTCGTTGCGGAAGCTCTTGCCGATCTGCCCGATGCCGAACGGCGGTTTCTTGCGGGAAGTCGTCACGACGTTGGCGAAGTTGACGAAGATGCCCTGGGCGGTTTCGGGGCGCAGATAGTGCAGCCCTTCCTCGGTCTCGATGGGGCCGAGGTAGGTCTTGAGCATCATGTTGAATTCGCGGGGTTCGGTCCACTCGCCCTTGGTACCGCAGTCGGGACAGACGATCTCGGTCATCGGCACCGAATCTGGATCAATGGCGGGATCGCCCTTCCCCTTCTTCGCCGCATAGGCCTCCTGCATATGGTCTTGGCGGTGGCGCTTGTGGCAATTGAGGCACTCGACCAGAGGGTCATGGAAGACCTCGACGTGGCCGGACGCTACCCACACGTCCCGGGGCAGGATGATCGAGGAATCGAGCCCGACGACGTCGTCCCGCCCGGTGACGACCGCGCGCCACCATTGCCTTTTGATGTTCTCCTTGAGCTCCACGCCCAGTGGGCCGTAATCCCAAGCCGACTTGGTACCCCCGTAAATTTCACCTGAGGGGAAGACGAAGCCGCGCCGCTTGGCCAGGTTGACTACGGTTTCGATGACGGACGCCACAGGGGTGTGCGCTCCCTTCGGAGGATTCGGCAGATACGGGCAGCCATGACCACTGCCCGCAAATCATCAGTCATGGTAGCGACCGGCGTCCCGGTCTTTGACATGCATCATCATGCATGTGACAGTGGAGGTCAGCCGCGGGCAGGTGTCAGGGCACTCCTACGCGGTCCGCATGCCCCGAACGTTGAAAAAGGTGGTGACTCCACACGGTGACATCACCGTCGACCCCTACCGCCGCCGATGACGAATTGGCTGGTCATCATGAACACAGCGCAGCCGGTATCGGGCAGCACACGGCCTACCCGACACCGCCGCCGCGGGAAATTCTCGACGCCACCGGTGAGTTACTGCGTGCGCTGGCCGCGCCGGTGCGAATCGCCATCGTGCTGCAGCTGCGGGAATCACAGCGCTGCGTGCACGAACTGGTCGACGCGTTGGGCGTGCCGCAGCCGTTGGTCAGTCAGCATTTGAAGATCCTCAAGGCGGCCGGAGTGGTTTCCGGGGAACGGTCCGGCCGTGAAGTGTTGTACCGGCTTGCCGACCATCACCTTGCCCACATCGTGGTCGACGCGGTGGCCCACGCCAGCGAGGACGCGCTGTGACCTCCGGCGAAGGAACCGCGGTCCGATCCACACGTCAGCGGGCGGCCATCACGACGCTGCTGGAAACACTCGACGAGTTTCGTTCGGCCCAGGAACTGCATGACGAACTGCGCCGGCGCGGCGAGAACATCGGCCTGACCACCGTCTACCGCACGTTGCAGTCGATGGCCGCGACGGGCATGGTCGATAGCCTGCGCACCGACACCGGAGAGTCGGTGTACCGCAGGTGCTCGGATCATCATCACCATCATCTGGTGTGCCGCAGCTGCGGCTCCACCATCGAGGTCGGTGACCACGAGGTCGAGGCCTGGGCGGCGGAGGTAGCCGCAAAGTACGGGTACTCAGACGTCAGCCACACGATCGAGATCTTCGGCACCTGCTCGGATTGCACGCTTAGCCCATGAGCGCGCTGCGTATCTGGGCGCCGGTGTCGAGCACCAGGAGGATCAGTGTGCGCAGGGCATCGTCGGTCAGGCCGGCACCGGGAAAGTTGTAGCGCAGCATCACGTCACCGGTTTTGGTGGTCCTGGTTCCCTTCCCGGCGCTCTTTTCCAGGACAGTCAGCGACCCGAAGTTCAACTCCCGCGTCTCCTTGGCAACCTGGTCGCGGACCTTCTTGCTCAGTGGCAGATCCCAGGCCAGCACCTGGGTCAGTGACATCAAGTCGAGGTCTTCGACGATGCGCACCACCCGCAAGGAAGCGAACGTGCCGTCGTGGCGGACCGTGAGCGCGCCGTCGGGCTCCGCCTCCACGGCAAGAATGTCGCCGAGTATCGACGTCAGCCGATTCTGCAGAGATGTCATCAGGCGCTCCCGAACCGTCGGTTGCGAGACGCGTACTCCTCGCAGGCCGCCCACAGGTCGCGGCGGTCATAGTCGGGCCAAAGCTTGTCCTGGAAGACATATTCGGCGTAGGCCGCCTGCCACAGCATGAAGTTGCTGGACCGGTGCTCCCCGGATGTCCGCAGAAAGAGGTCGACGTCGGGGATGTCGGGCCGCTGCATGTGGCGGGAGATCGTCGATTCGTTGACGCGGTCCGGGTTGAGCCGCCCGGCCGCGGCCTCGATAGCAATTCTTCGGGCGGCCTCCGCGATTTCCATTCGACCCCCGTAGTTGACGCAGTAATTGATGGTGATGACGTCGTTGTTTTTCGTGACCTCCTCCGCGATGGCCAGTTCGTTGATGACGCTGCGCCATAGCCGCGGCGCCGAACCCACCCAGCGGATCTTGACCCCCATCTCGTTCAGGATCTCCCGACGCCGTCGCACCACGTCCCGGTTAAAGCCCATCAGGAACCGGACTTCCTCGGCCGAGCGCTTCCAGTTCTCCGTGGAGAACGCGTAGAGGCTGAGCCATTTGATACCGATTTCGACTGCACCACAAGCGATGTCGATCACCACCGCTTCGCCCATCTTGTGCCCCTCGGTGCGAGGCAGGCCGCGCTGGGTGGCCCAGCGCCCGTTGCCGTCCATCACTATGGCGACATGATTGGGTAGCTGAGCGGCCGGGATCCGGGGCGCGACCGCTTTCGACGTGTGCTGCGGAGGGCGGCGCGGTCCGCCGCCGGGTGCCGGCGGTAGCTCCGGGAAGACCACGGGCCAAGTCGAGGTATCAGGGAAGGTCGGATATTCCGCAGGCGCGGGGGGAAGTTGCGGGAAGTCGGTGGACTTCCGTCGTTCGGCCTTCTTAGCCACACTCACCTATCCTGCCCGATTAACCCAGCGCGCCGTTCGGCAACCGTGCGATCCACCTGGTAGACCCGCTCCACCAGTGGCAGCGTTTTGAGTCGCCGCTCCAGATGCCATTGCAGGTGCGCGGCCACCAGTCCGCTGACATAGCTACGGTGCGACGGCGGTGACTGCTCGGCAGCCTGCCAATCGCCGTCGTGCAACGCGGACATCAGATCCAGCACACCCAACGGCGGCGTGGTGGCTCCGGCCGGACGGCAATGCGCGCAGACGCTGCCCCCGGCGGCGATGTGGAACGCGCGATGCGGACCGGGGGCGGCGCAGCGGGCGCACTCGGTCAGCGCCGGCGCCCACCCGGCGGCGGACATGGCACGCAAAAAGTAGGCATCCAGCAACAGCTCGCGAGGACGATGCCCGTCTGCAACCGCCCGCAGCGCACTCACCGTCAACCGGTGCAGCGCTGGGGCGGGCGCCCGCTCCTCACCGGCCAGACGCTCGGCGGTCTCCAGCATCGCGCAACCGCAGGTGTAACGGCCATAGTCGTTGACGATGTCGGTGGCGAACGCGTCGATCGAGACGACCTGGGTGACGATGTCGAGGTTGCGGCCCGGGTGCAGCTGCGCGTCGATGTGCGCGAACGGCTCCAGGCGAGCGCCGAATTTGCTGCGGGTGCGCCGCACCCCCTTGGCCACCGCACGCACCAGCCCATGATCACGGGTAAGCAGAGTGACGATCCGGTCGGCTTCACCGAGCTTGTGCTGGCGCAGCACAACAGCCCGGTCTCGATACAGCCGCATCACAACAGTTTTGCACCCCAGCGCGACATCGCGGGTATCCGCGCCGATAGTCTCGTACCCCGTGGTTGGCGCTTCTGAGTTCGCTAACGGGGTCGATTCCGGCTCCGGCAATCGGCGCTTGCCCACGTTAACCGACCTGCTCTACCAGCTGGCGACCGGGAAAGTCACCGCCGCCGAACTGGTCCGGCGCTCCCTGCACGCGATAGATGTGAGCCAGTCCACATTGAATGCGTTCCGGGTGGTGCTCACCGAGTCGGCCCTG
>JALHRH010000366.1 GCA_022841565.1 Mycobacterium sp.
CAGCTCGCCGGGGCCGGCCCCGAGCACTTCAAATTCATGGAAGTGTGCGGCGGGCACACCCACACCATCTACCGACACGGCATCGAACACCTGCTGCCGGACAACGTCGAATTGGTGCACGGCCCGGGCTGTCCGGTCTGCGTGATTCCGATGGGCCGCATCGACGACGCAATGTGGCTGGCCGGCCAGCCCGACGTGATCTTCACCTGCTTCGGCGACATGATGCGGGTGCCCGGCTCGGCGGGCAGTCTGTTGGACGCCAAAGCGCGCGGCGCCGACGTGCGGTTCGTCTACTCACCCTTGGATGCCCTGAAGATCGCGCGCGACAACCCGGACCGCCAGGTGGTGTTCTTCGCCATCGGCTTCGAAACCACCGCACCGTCGACCGCGGTGACGCTGCTGCGCGCCCGCGAGCTGAAACTGGGCAATTTCAGCGTGTTCTGCAACCACGTCACCATCGTGCCGCCGATCAAAGCGATCCTGGAATCACCGGACTTGCGCCTGTCCGGTTTCATCGGCCCGGGGCACGTGTCGACGGTCGTGGGCAACCGGCCGTACCGGTTTGTTCCGGACGTGTACGGAAAGCCGTTGGTGGTGGCGGGCTTCGAGCCACTGGACATCCTCGCGTCGGTCGCGATGTTGCTTCGCCAGATCCGCGAGGGCCGGTGCGAGGTTGAAAACCAGTACAAGCGCGTGGTACCGGAGAACGGCAACCCAACCGCACTCGCCTTGCTGGCCACAGTGTTCGCGTTGCGCCCGCATTTCGAATGGCGCGGGCTCGGCTTCATCTCGCAGAGCGCGTTGCGCCTGCATGACGATTTCGCGGATTTCGATGCCGAACAACGCTTCTCGATGCCCGGTGTGCGGGTCGCCGACCCGAAGGCGTGCCAGTGCGGTGAGGTGCTCAAGGGCGTCCTGAAGCCTTGGGAATGCAAGGTTTTCGGCACCGCCTGCACCCCGGAGACACCGATCGGCACCTGCATGGTGTCCCCGGAGGGGGCTTGTGCCGCGTACTACAACTTCGGGCGCATGCACCGTGACGCCGCCAAGCTGGTGGGATCGTCCGGGCGGGCCTAAGACGTGACCGACGCGGCCGGCGCGCAGATGTTCGCCCGCTACGCGTATGCCCCCAACGCGCTTGGCTATTGCGGTCCGCCGCTGGGCGCCACCCTGCGGGATGGCCGCGTGGATGACGTACTGCGGGCGGCGCGAAGGTTCTCCGGGGCCTGGCCGTACCTTAGGGTGCTGTCGCGGCTGACCGGTATCTCCGACCCGCTAGATCGCCATCTCGTCGAATCGTACTGGCTCGGTGGCGGTGTCGGCGCCCGCGTGCCGGCCACCCAATTCTTCGACGAGCTACTGGCCATCATCGGTCCGCAGGCCGGCCGTTACTGGTCTCATCTGACGCCCGAGCTGGCGGACGAGGCCGCGGGCAACCACTGCTTTCACGTCTTCGGGGTGTATCCCTGGACCCGGTTCCTGGGTCGTGGCATGGATCAGCATCCACTGCATGTGCTGGACAGCTGCCGGATCACCTGGGGCACCGTCATCTCCCGCGCCGGAGACGCGATCGAGGTGCAGTGCCGGCGGTTGGAGTGGGACGGCCGAACACTGGAGTTGTCCGAACCCGCGGCCGGGGTGCTCGACGTCTGGGCCGACGGGTACTGCGCGGTGCCCGACGTGGCCGTCGGCGACGAGGTCGCGGTGCACTGGGGTCGGCTGTGCGGCCGGCTGTCGCCAGCGCAGGTGCGCGCGCTGGCCGACAGCACGCACCGACAGTTGCGGGTCACCAACGAACGTCTGACCGGGTGAGTCCGTGCCACACTGGCCCCTGTGCCTGGTTCCATCTGTGACGTGCTGCCCAGCGCGGCGGCTCTGCTCGGGGTTACCGATGCGGTGGACACGCTGAGCCTGACGGAGTCGGTCGGGGACGTCGACCGAGTCATGGTCGTGCTCGTCGACGGGTTGGGCTGGCATCTGTTGCCGGATCTGGTTCACGACGCCCCGCTGCTGGCCTCCGTGCTGGCCGGTGAAACGGGACGGTTGCGCCAGCTGGTGTGCACCTTTCCGTCCACCACGCCGACCAGCCTGGTGTCACTGGGCACCGGTGCACAGCCCGGCCAGCACGGCATCCTCGGCTTCACCCTCAACATCCCCGGCACCGACCGCGTGCTCAATCACATCCGGTGGCGTGACGACCCATCGGTCCACGAATGGCAGCCTCTCCCAACGTGGTTCGACCGAATGGCGCGCGCCGGGATCAGTGCCCGCGTCGCACTACCGGAGTGGTTCATCGGTAGCGGGCTCACCGAAGCGGCCTATCACGGCGCGCATTTCGTCCCCATGCACGCCACCGACGACTACCCACAGCGGCTGATCGACGAACTGCGCGCGGCGCCAGGCCTGGTCTACGGCTACACCGCCGACCTGGACACGATGGCGCACGTATTCGGCGTCGGGTCGCCCCAATGGCACGAAGCCGCGGCCCGGGTCGATGCCCTACTGGCCAGGCTGGCCGAGTCACTGCCCGCCAACGCGGCGCTGCTGGTGACCGCCGATCACGGCGGCCTCAACGTCGCGCCCCACGCACGCGTCGACATGGACGCCGACCCCCGGCTGGCCGCCGGAGTCCGGGTGGTTGCCGGCGAGCCGCGAGTGCGCTACCTGCACACCGAGCCCGGCGCCACCGCCGATGTGGTGGCCACCTGGGCCGAGATTCTCGCCGGTCGCGCAGATGTCTACACCAGGGACCAGGCGGTCGCGACCGGACTCTTCGGGCCGTTCAGCGCCGCTCATCTGCCCCGGATCGGCGATGTCGTGGTCGTCTGCACCGGCGGGTCGGCGGTGCTGGCGACCGGCCACGAACCGCCGGAATCGGCACGACTGGTCGGCTTTCACGGTGCGGCGACCGCGGCCGAAATGGCCATCCCGCTGATCGAGTTGCGGGGTTGACACGCGCCGACTGTGACTTTTGCGACGGCTTGCCGGCGTGTCGCGTCGTCAGTTTCACATTCGGCGCGTGGCTTCGAACCTACAGCGGCGTCACGTAGGCCGAACTGATGCCGCCGTCCACCAGGAATGTCGAGGCGGTGATGAAGGACGCGTCGTCGCTGGCCAAAAACGCTACGGCGGCGGCGATTTCGTCCGGCTCGGCGAAGCGGCCCAGCGGCACATGCACCAGTCGGCGGGCGGCCCGCTGCGGATCTTTGGCGAAAAGTTCCTGCAGCAGCGGCGTATTCACCGGTCCCGGGCACAGCGCGTTGACGCGGATACCCTGGCGGGCGAACTGCACGCCGAGTTCGCGCGACATGGCCAGCACGCCGCCCTTGGAGGCGGTGTACGAGATCTGCGAGGTGGCCGAGCCCAGCACCGCGACAAAGGACGCCGTGTTGATGATCGAGCCCTTCCCGGCGGGCACCATGTGCCGCAACGCCGCCCGGCAGCACAGGTACACCGATTTCAGATTGACGTCCTGGACGTGTTGCCACGCCGCCAGTTCGGTCCGTTCGATCAGGTCGTCGTCCGGTGGCGAGATGCCGGCGTTGTTAAAAGCGATATCGATCGATCCGCAGGCATGCGCGGCGCCGTCGAACAGCTTGTTTACCGAATGCTCGTCGGAAACATCTACCGCCACATACAGTCCGGAGAGCTCCTCGGCAGCGGCACCTCCGGCCTCGACGTCGATGTCGCCGATCACGACGGTCGCGCCCTCGGCGTGCATGCGGCGCGCAGTGGCCAGGCCGATACCGCTGCCGCCGCCGGTGATGACTGCCACCCGGCCCGCCAGCCGTCGACTGAGGTCGATCACTGCTCCTCCTTGATGGCGATGAACACGTTCTTGGTCTCGGTGAAATGCAGCGGTGCGTCCGGCCCGAGTTCACGGCCCAGCCCGGATTGCTTGAAGCCGCCGAACGGCGTGTGGTAGCGCACCGACGAATGCGAGTTCACCGACAGGTTGCCGGCTTCGACCGCTCGCGACACCCGCAGCGCCCGGGACACGTCGTCGGTCCAGATGGAACCGGACAGACCGTATTCGGTGTCGTTGGCCAGCGTGATCGCATCGTGTTCGTCGTCGAACGGCAAGACCGTCACCACCGGCCCGAAAATCTCCTCGGCAACGCTGCGATCGGCGCGGCTCGGGGTGAGAACGGTTGGTGGAAACCAGAATCCAGGACCCGTCGGCGCGGTGCCGCGAAAGGCGACGGGGGCGTCGGCGGGTACGTACGAGGACACCTTGTCCCAGTGGTCACGCGACACCAGCGGACCCATCTCGGTATCGGCCGCCCAGGTGTCTCCGACCACCACCGCGCGCACGGCCGGTTCGAGCAACTCCATGAACCGGTCGTAGACGTTGCGCTGCACCAGGATACGGCTGCGAGCGCAGCAGTCCTGACCGGCGTTGTCAAACACCCCGCTCGGCGCGGTCGCGGCGGCACGCTCAAGATCGCAGTCGGCGAACACGATGTTGGCACTCTTGCCCCCCAATTCCAGCGTCAGCCGCTTGACGTGCGCCGCCGCGCCGGCCATCACCTTCTTGCCCACCTCGGTGGACCCGGTGAACGCGACCTTGCGGACTCCCGGGTGGGTGACAAAGCGCTCACCCACCACCGAGCCGCGGCCCGGCAGCACCTGTAACAGGTCGGCGTCCAGCCCCGCATCGACCGCGAGCTCGGCGAGCCGCATGGTGGTCAGCGGCGTCCACTCGGCGGGCTTGACCAGCACCGCGTTGCCGGCGGCCAACGCCGGCGCGATCCCCCAGGTCGCGATCACCATCGGGAAGTTCCACGGCGTGATTACCCCGATCACACCCATCGGCTCGTTGAAGGTGACGTCAATACCACCGGCGACTGGAATCTGCTTGCCGGACAGGCGTTCCGGGCTGGCGGCATAGTACTGCAGTACGTCGCGGACGTTGCCGGCCTCCCACCGCGCCGAGCCGATCGGGTGCCCCGAATTGGCCACCTCCAGTGCGGCCAGTTCGTCGAGGTGCGCGTCGACGGCGGCAGCGAAGGCGCGCAATCCGGCGGCGCGTTCGGCCGGTGCCAGCCGCGCCCAACGGCGCCCGGCCGCGGTCGCTCGCGCTACCGCATCGTCGACGGCGGCGACGTCGGCGTGCTCGACGCGGCGCAGCACCTCTTCGGTGGCGGGGTTGACCAGCTGGGTGAAGGTCATGTCACCGCGTAGGATCGCGCGGCGTCAACCAGTGCGGTGAACAGTCGCAGATCGTCCAGCGACTTCTCCGGATGCCATTGCACCGCAACGGCAAACGCGTCCCCAGGCAGCTCCACCGCCTCGACCACGCCGTCGACGTCCCACGCGCCGACCACTAGCGCGTCGCCGACCGTGGCGATGGCCTGGTGGTGGTAGCACGGCACGTCGGCGGTCTCGCCGATCAGCGCCGCCACCTTGGTTCCGGGCACGGTG
>JALHRH010000367.1 GCA_022841565.1 Mycobacterium sp.
AACGATGACCGGCAGATGGTGGATGACTTTGGCGCTCCTGGCGGCGCTGGCCCTCGGCGCATGCGCTGACCCGCATGCCGCGCACACCTCCGCAGCCAGCCCCACCACCGGCGATCCCGCGACCCGCAAAGCAGGCACCAGCCAGAGTGTGCTCGACACCGCCGTCAAAGCCGACGGGCCGGGCTGCTCGGCGGCGGTCGGTGTGGAGGGAAAGGTCGCCTGGACCGGGGTGGCCGGACTAGCCAACATCGGCAATGGAGCAAAAATCACCGCCGAATCGGTGTTCGACATCGGCTCGGTATCCAAGCAGTTCACCGCCACCGCCGTACTGTTACTGGCGGCCGCGGGAAAGCTGACAATGGATGATCCGCTGGCTCACTATCTGCCGGAAATGCCGTTGTGGGCTGCCCATGTGACTCTTGCCCAGCTGATGCACCACACCAGCGGAATCCCCGACTACATCGGACTGCTACAGGAGCAGGGCTACAGCTTCGCCGATCGCACCACCGAGACCCAGGCGCTGCAAGCCCTGGCGACGGTCCCGGAACTGGTGTTCGATCCCGGTACCCATTATCAGTACTCCAATTCCAACTACCTGCTGCTGGGTGAGATCGTGCAGCGGGTGTCGGGTGAGCCACTCCCGGACTACCTAAGCAGACAGATCTTCAGACCATTGGGCCTAATCATGGTGATGGACCCGGTCGCCAGCATCCCGAACAAGGCGCGGTCCTACACCGCGGCCGAACCCCGCAGTCAGGGCGCGAACGTCGCTGACTACCCTGTCGCCGATTCGACGTGGGAACAGGTGGGCGACGGCGGCATCCAGACCACACCTAGCCAGCTGGTGCGCTGGGCCGACAACTACCGCACCGGCAAGGTGGGCGGCCCGGGGTTGCTCGACGCGCAGCTGGCCGGAGCGGTACAGACCGAGCCGGGCGGCGGTGAACGCTATGGCGCCGGCATCTTCTCCCTCGCCAACGGCATGCTCGATCACGACGGCGTGTGGGCCGGGTTCGTCACCGCATTCCGCATCAGCAGCGATCGGCGCACTTCGGTGGCGATCAGCTGCAACGTCGACAAACAGGACCCCGAAGCCATGGCCGACGCGCTGGGCCGCATTTGGATGTAGCGACGCGAAAACAAAATTGTCATTCCTGTGCGCCGGACACCCCTGAGGCTGCAATCATGCACGGTATGGCGAAACCGACCGTCCTCACCACCGACAATGGCCTGCCGTCGGGCGTGCAGGGAGCATGCGATTCACGCTTCCTGAATGTCATTCGCGCCTTCGCCGGACTCTACCCGGCGAAGATGTTCGGGGGCGGTGGACTCTCGGTGTACATCGACGGCAAACCGGTCGTCGATGTTTGGACGGGCTACTCCGATCGCAAGGGCGAGGTGGCCTGGACCGAAGACACCGGCGCCATGGTGTTCTCCGCGACAAAAGGCTTGGCCGCCACCATCATTCACTTGCTGGTCGACCGCGGGCTGCTGTCCTACGATGCGCCTGTCGCCGAGTACTGGCCGGAGTTCGGAGCCAACGGCAAATCCGAGATCACTGTCAGCGACGTGCTGCGGCATCGCGCCGGGCTGTCCCACCTCAAGGGCGTGGACAAGCACACCATCATGGACCACCACCTGATGGAGGAGCGGCTGGCCGCTGCCCCGGTCGACCACGCCCACGGCAAGACGGCCTACCACGCGATCACCTACGGGTGGCTTTTGTCGGGTCTGGCCCGCGCCGTCACCGGTAAAGGCATGCGCCAGTTGTTCCGCGAAGAGCTGGCCCACCCGCTGAATACCGACGGACTGCACTTGGGCCGACCCCCGGCCGATTCGCCGACGAAGGCGGCGCAGACGCTGTTGCCGCAAGCGAAGATACCCACGCCGCTGCTGGATTTCATCGCACCGAAAGTGGCCGGGCTGTCGTTCTCCGGCCTGCTCGGCTCGATCTACTTCCCGGGCATCATGCGGATGCTGCAGGACGACATGCCGTTCCTGGACGGTGAGCTGCCGGCGGTCAACGGTGTGGTGACGGCGCGGGCGCTGGCCAAGACCTATGCGGTGCTGGCGAACGACGGTGTCATCAACGACACGCGGCTGCTGTCGTCGGAGGCGGTGGCCGGCATGAGGGGCAAAGCCGAGCTGTGGCCGGATCTGAACCTGGGACTACCCTTTACTTACCACCAGGGTTACCAATCATCTCCGGTGCCAGGGTTTTTGGAGGGCTACGGCCACATCGGGCTGGGGGGAACGGTCGGCTGGGCGGATCCGGAGTCCGGCAGCTCGTTCGGCTACGTACACAACCGCCTGTTGACGCTGCTGCTGTTCGACGTCGGCTCGTTCGCCGGATTGGCCCCGTTGCTGACCAGCGCCGTCAACGCAGCGAGAAAGGACGGCCCGCTGGAGGTGCCGAGTTTCGGCGCGTCGTACCAAGACTCCGGCGAGCACGAGCCCGCCGCCGGCGAGCAGACGCGCTAAAGCTAAACGGTCGCCCGCGTCAGAAAACGCTGCATCGCCGTCGACATCTACCTGCTCCGACCCACGGCGCCCCCACAACAGCAACACCAGGGTGGACGCGGTCGCGCGCACCCTGGCGTCGACGTGACCACCCGACACCAGCTGACCTGCGCCAGCCCTGACGCGAACCGTTCACTCAGCGTCAATGTCGTTGCACTGCAAGCGGATTGTTTGAGTCGGGCCATCCAGGTCGCGGGACATGCCCGGCAGAACCTCCTCGAGGAACACCACGACGCAGTCGGCGGCCAACCGCAATTCGACCGGCTTATCCACGCCCAGCACACCAACGGCATCCCAAGCTGATGCAGTTGCAAGTCCACACGGGCGTGCCGGCGTCGATCCCCTCACAACTCGTAGAGCACCAGCCATACCAACGCCACCGCGGCCATCAGCAGGACGGCCATGATCGTCCAGCGAGTGAGCCGTGACCGGCGGTGAAACCAATGGCGCAGTTGCGTAAAGCGCCAATCGGTCCACGCGTAACCCTTTGCGGCCCAATCTGCTTCGACCGCAATCAGACGCAATGCAACCAGCAGCGCCGGAATGCCCGCCTCGGGAAGCAACACGATCAGCGGGATGGACGCAGCGAACAGCAAGCCGCCGAGCACGGCGAGCAAAGCGCGCAACGGCATCGGCCGGGCGCGGCAACGGTCCCGGTAGGCGTACAACCGGGCCAGGGCGGCGTGGCGCGTCGTGACAGGGTGATCGCCTGCGTCCACGGATACTCCTGCGGTCGGCGCCGGACGTGGGAGTGTGGACGAGCGTCCGTGAACTCGGGGGCCGTCGCTTGGCCCCCGCCGAATCTAGCGCGTCGGCGGCGCGTTTCCAAGTTGACCGGATCAGGCCTCGAGTCGGGCCCGGACCGCGTCGAGCCGCTGCCGTAATTCGTCTTCACCGATGATGCCGCGCGCCAGCAGCGAGGAAGCCAGGGCCACTAATTGGTTCTCCGGGAACGGCAAGCTCGCGTAACGGTTGGCGGAAAGCTCGTCTTCCTCATCGCGGCGTTCTTTGAACGTCAAGGGAGACCGTCCGTCGGCGTCGCAGGTCCGGTCCAGTACGTCGCACAGGCCGTCCAGGCTGGTCTTCCACGGTGGCAGCGGGTTTTCGACGGCGTACTTGGCTGCCATGATTCCCCAGGTCTGCCGGCGCTGCACGATCTCGTCGAGAACGGCGAAATCATCTCCCGAGCAACAGAATTCGTCTGCCACGCGTCATGACCCGACTGGGCGGACAGCCCGGCGGACCAGCGGAGTGACGTTAGTAGTCACCCCAGGTTTGGGCAGCGCTACACCGATAAGGCAGTCGCGGGTGACGATCTCGGCGAGCTGGTCCTCGGTCCAGCCGTCGGTGCCGGTCGGGCGCACCGGCATCACCATGAAACGGTGCTTCTGGTTCGAGTCCTCAACACGCACTTCGACGTCGTCGGGCAACGCGAGACCGAACTCGGAGAGCACCTGCCGAGGCCAGCGCACGAGACGGCGACGGTAGTTGGGTGTGCGATACCACTCGGGGGAGTTGCCCAGGATCGGACGCGGGTAGCAGGAGCACAGGGCGCAGACGATCACGTGGTGCACCTGCGGAGTGTTCTCGAGGATCTTGAAGGCCACGAAATCGCTGGGGGTACCGAATCCGGTTGGGTCCAACCAGTCGACGCCGACCTCCTTGGCCGCAGCGACCGCGTCGGTCACCGCAAGCTCCTTGAATGCGGGCTCCAGCCATGCCTTGGCCACCAGCCGGGCGGCGGGTGTAGCGCCGATCTGCTCGGCGTACTCGGTGAAGACGCGATGCTCCTCCGCGGTGAACAAGCCCTTCTCAATACACAATTCGCGCAGTGCGATCTCCAGGACTTCGAAGTCGGTGATCTCATCGACCATTGGCTTCACCGTGCGTTCGTGGTCGTGGTCGTGGTTGTGGGCAGACATGATTGGACGGTGTTCCTCTCAACCGACGGCTTCTAGCCAGCGCTCGGGGATCTCGGTCTGCAGGGTGTCGTTGGTTCCTCCGGTGTAGTTGTCCCAGAGCTGGGATTGGTTGAACCGCACGATGTAGAACCACTCAGGCTCGGCGTCCTCGCGGTCCCAGGCCTCGTCCTCAGGGGCCGGGCTCTCATAGGTGACCTCAGCGATGATCCCCTCCGCGCCGCGCACGTACTCCGGGGTGCGGGTGTAAAACATCGCCGGCAACTCGCGCACCCTTACCAGGTCGCCGACGCCGAACTTCGCCTTGCCGGCTTGGCCCGCGAAGCGCTGCGGATCGCCGATACCGACGGCCGCGAGGTGATGTTTGTTGCGATGGACGTTCGAGCCGTCCCCTTCGAACTTCGGCTGCGCGTCGGGGCGCCGACCCTGCAGCCCGCCGACATATCGCTCCTGCACCTCGGCCAACCGAGTGGTCAGCTCACCCCACGAGATGTGCTTCTTTTCGATGAGCAACCGTCCCACCGACCACAGCCAACGGCTGTAGTAAGGCAGACCGAGATAGATGGCCCGCCCCACCTCCACGTTAGCCAGGCGCCGCCGCTCCTCAGAAACCCAGATGCCGCGCCAGCCGAGAACTTCGCAGAGCACGTAGGTCATCAACTCCCACTGCTCTTCTTCCTTGTTCTCGTACGGGTGCGGATAATCCAGTTCTCCGCCGACGTCATGGCTGGTCTTCATATAGGCCAACCAGTGATCGTGGGTGATCTCATCTGGGGCCGGCCATTCCGATATCTCGGGAAAAGTCGTCTGGAGCCGGGAAACCAACGCCAGCTGGGCCGCGCGGTCAGATGCAGTAGTCAACAGAATACTCTTTCGCACGGACTGTCCACCTGGATGGATGGATAGATAATTTACCACCTCGAAGGTGGCCCGGTCAGGTGCAATACCGGCCTTTTCCAACCGGTTTCGCGTCGGCGGCC
>JALHRH010000368.1 GCA_022841565.1 Mycobacterium sp.
CCGGTGGGCTATTCGGCCAGTCCGGGGCGGCGGGTGCCGGCGGCATCGGAGCCGCCGGCGGGCTCGGCGGCACCCCGGGGAACGGCGGCCTGGGCGGGCCCGGCGTGTTCGGCTCCGTGTTCGGCGCTACCGGTGGCGCCGGACAGCCGGGCGCCATCGGTACGACCGGCATCGACGGCCGACCGGGCTGAGCGCGTCAAAGAGTAGCGCTCTCTACACCGGCAACTCTGGTCGGATTAAGCAGTGCCGTCGGAAATTGACAGCAATTACGATTTGCGCCATGCCCCTTGAGGTTGGCCAGGAGTTCGCCGGATACACGATCCTGCGGGTATTGGGTGCGGGTGGAATGGGCAGGGTATACCTGGCGACGCATCCACGCCTGCCGCGCGAGGACGCGCTCAAGGTGCTACCCGCGGAATTCGCTGACGATCCCGAATACCGGAAGCGGTTCGCCCGCGAAGCCGATGTGGCCGCGGGCCTGTCGCATCCTCACATCGTTCGGATCTATGACCGCGGTGAGTACGACGGACATTTGTGGATCTCGATGGACTACGTGGCCGGCACCGACGCCTCGCATCTGCTTTCCGAGCGCTATCAGGGCGGTCTGCCCGTCGACGAGGTCGTGACCATCATTTCCGCCGTCGCCTCGGCGTTGGACTACGCCCATCACCGGGGTCTGCTGCACCGCGACGTCAAACCGGCCAACATCCTGCTCTCCGAACCCGACAACATACAAGGCCGTTGGATCTATCTGACGGATTTCGGCATCGCGCGCCGCATCGGCGATACCACCAACCTCACCGGCACCGACGTAGCGGTGGGCACCGTCGCCTATGCCGCGCCCGAGCAACTCAAAGGCGATCCGGTCGACGGCCGAACTGACCAATATGCCCTGGCCTGCACGGCATTTCATCTGTTGACGGGCGCTCCGCCATTCACCGATACCAACCCCACGGTGTTGATCACCCAACACATCAGCGCGCCGCCACCGTCGATCGGATCGCGCCGCCCCGAGCTGTCCGGCCTCGATCCGGTGTTCGCCACCGCCATGGCCAAGTATCCGGCGAGCCGCTACACCAGCTGCAGCGAGTTCGCGCTGGAACTGACCAAGCACCTCACGCCGTACAACTACGACACCCCGATCAAGTTGCACGCCCAGCACACCCAACCTGCGATCGCCCTGCCCACACCCGCCGGGCCGAGTCGCCACGGATGGGCACGACAACCCGCGGTGCTGATCGGCGCCATGGCCGCCGTCGCGGTGCTGATCGTTGGCGGCGTCTTCGCCGGCACCAAACTCACCCAACCCCCGCCCGCCTCGCCGCCCAGGTCGTCCACCCCGGCACCGCCAGGCACAGCGAATGCGGCGCAGGGCCCGTTCACCGGGACCTACCGGGCGGATTTCGGGCCGGTCACCACCCTGGACGGCAAACCGGTTCCGGGTGCCCAGCCCACCACCGGAATTTACGGTGTGCGGTCGATCTGCGGAGGGGCCGGCTGCGTGGCAACGGCGTCACGTCTGAAGGGCGATGCCGCGTTCGCCTCGTCGATGGTGTTCGACAATGTCGCCGGCAATTGGTTGGCGGTGGCCCTGTCCACCCATCCGTGCCGCGACACCACCGGCGAGATCTGGGAGGTTTTCCTGTTGCAAGCGCGCGCTGACGGGACCCTGTCCGGGGAACAAACCCGCACGGCCCGCAACAATTGCCAGGAGAAGCGGACCGTGACCTTTACCCGCACCGGCGACGCCCCGCCCGGTCTACCGGACCCGGGTACCCTCCCGCCTCGGGTGGTGTCACCGGCCGAAGCGCTCCGCGGCCGCTACCAGCTCACGCGGACCTTCGCGGGGGGAACCCCTCAGCGAATGGGAAACTCCACAATCAGCACGAACTGTTTGCGCACCGGCGATCGGTGCATGAGTTACTTTCAGTCCGAATCCGGCGATGTACCTTTGGTGTTCGCCGGTGGGGGCTGGACGTGGGACGAATTGAGCAGCGGCAAGTGTCCGGACGGCACGCCAGCGACCCTGAGAGCCACCGCGGCCTTTCCGCTGCCCTTACCGGCGCAGGATCCGTTGGCGTCGCTGATCGGCCGCGGGCACTGGACACAGACAGGGTCCTGCCCGGTAGACCTCGACTTCGACGAAGTATTCACGCGCACAGGCGAATAGAATTCGATTTGACCCTCGATTTTACCCTCGACTAGACCGATACCGCCGCGCGTCTGCCATATGTCAGCCGGGTCGACCGAGCGCCCGAGCCACCTCTATCGAACCTCTTCAACGGTCGACGCGCGGAATCTTCTTCCATTGCGGCGCAGGGAAATCCACGAATCCGGGACGGTCGGTGGTGCCGAGCGCTAACTCGACGCTAACTCAGCGCGGGAATCACTTCCCGTTCGAACAGCTCAATGCCGGAGCGGTCGTAGGCAGCTTCGGGAAAGTAGCAGATCGCATACTCGCAGCCGAGATCCCGGACTTTGGCGAGCCGTTCGATCACCTGTTCCGTCGTTCCGATCGCCGAATCCGGCATGCCACCCGTCATCGAATCCGCCATCGCGTCCGGCACATAGCCGTCCAAGCGTTCGCGCACCCGGCGCTTGCGTTCGTCGACGTCGGCTTCCGAGGTGCCGACGACGGCGGTGAAGTTGGCCGATCTTACGATCGCGTCGAAATCGGTGCCCAGCTTGCGGCAGTGCTCGGCGAGCACTTCGGACTTGTGAGCGAACGCAGCAAGTTCCGGGGTGAAGTTGGTGTACTGGGCATACTGAGCGGCGATGCGCAACGTCACCTTCTCACCACCGCCGGCGATCCACAACGGAATACCATTGCGCTGCAAAGGCTTTGGTGCCACGATTGCACCGTCGACCTGGTATTGCTTGCCGTCGAAGCTGACTTTGCCGTCCCGCCAGGCATCGCGCATGATCTGCACCCCCTCATCCAGCCGCGCCAGCCGCACACCTGCCGAGGGGAAACCGTAACCGTAAGCGCGCCACTCGTGTTCGTACCAACCGCCGCCGATGCCCATCTGGACGCGGCCGCCAGAGATGATGTCGGTAGTGGCCGCCACCTTCGCGAGATAGACCGGGTTGCGGTAGCTCATGGCGGTGCACATCTGGCCGAGCTTGATTCGCGACGTGACTGCGGCGTAGGCGGCCATCAATGACCACGCTTCGTGGGTGGTTTCATCGCTCGGCAGCGGGACGGTATGAAAGTGGTCGTAGACCCACAGCGAGTCCCAGGCGCTGCCGCCATCGGCGTAGGTTGCCAGATCTCGCATGACCGCCCAGTGCCGATCGGCTTCGATGCCGACGAGGTCCATCCGCCAGCCCTGCGGGATGAAAAGACCGAAGCGCATAGACGGACTCTAGCCGGTTTCGTAGCCACCGGCTGCTTCCGGAACGGGTGTCCGATCCTTAATTCGCGCCATCCGCATCACGCCCGTAATCCCCCGATTCGCGGGCCCGCGAATGCCATCGTTCGAGTCTTGGTGCATGGCTCTCGAACGCGGTAACCACTTCTTTGACCGTCGTGACAAAATGCAGAAAGGTTCTGTCTGTACCGGCGAACAGATTATCGAGTATCGGTTTCACAGGAAATTTGGTAGACCAACTATTGTCCAGGTCAAGAAACACCATGGGGCGACAATCGCCTTCAGCTCTATAGTAATTCTGGGCCGCGTCCTGAAATATTTCTTGAAGCGTTCCGGCCTTCCCCGGCGCGTAGAGAACACCGTAAAGCGCAACAGCCAACAACCCATCCTCCCGAATGGAGTTATCGAAATACTTGGCATGCCTAAACGCGAGCGGCGTCGGTGTCTCATAGCCGTATAACCAGGTCGGAATTCCAATGGATACCGGCTGCGTGTCCAGGCCGTCGGCCATTGCGAATGCGGGGGCCTGCCACCGGTGCAGGGCTGCCAGCGATTCCGCGCAGAAGCGGCCACCTTTGATCAGCTCGTTCGGCTTCAACGGGAAGGTGAGCGCGGCAGGGTCTGAGGCGATCCGGGTCAGCGCGGCCGCTAGCTCCGATGGCTCGGCGTTGGCGAATGATGCACCGAGGTGAGCGGCTTCCATCGCGCCGGGCCCGCCACCGGACAGGACAGTAAAGTGTGCCCGGGTGAGCGCTGCCGCACACTCGGCCACCAGTCGGTAACCGTGATCGTTGCGAGCCATCTCGTGACCCCCCATCACGGCCACCGGACGGGCTTCAGCGAGTTGTCTCGACAACGACCTGGTAATCGAAACATCATGCAGTGCACGGGCTTTGGCGGTTTGTTCCAGCTGCGGGTTGCGCAGACCCTGCACCGCCGCGCTCAGGTACGCGCGGGCATCCAGGGTGGCCGCATACGACCCAGGGTCGCGCTCTGACCAGCCGTCGAGCAGCGACGGTACATCGTAGAGCGACGCACGGGGGGCGGTACGAAGTCAGCGTCTGCCCGGCTGATGACGCCCACGGATCCTGACATGCGTCCGCACTCCTCGCTCGTCGCAGCGCCGGTTACCCAGAAGATAACCGTGCGGATCAGGTTCGGAGAGGTTTACCGGGGGATTTCAGCCACCACGTCACACCGAAATTCGACGTGCCGACACACCCCATCGACACAGGCTAACGGCAACGTCAAACTTGCAACAGAGTCCGGTTGACTTTCAGTGGTCTCAGCAAGTTCGCCGACATCTGCCGCACAGTCGACCTGGGAAGTGGTTTGTGCCAGGATCGCCGTGGGAGCCCTGAGCTTGCTGCTTGTTCGATCGAAAGTGGGGGGATGCGCCGATGTCTTATTTCGTGGCAAGTCCGGACATATTGGCAGCGGCGGCAAAGCATCTGGGCGCGATTGGCGCGACTCTCAACGAGGCGCATTTGGCAGCGGCGTACCCGACCACCGCGGTCCTGCCCGCGGCCGCGGACGAGGTGTCGGCGGCGATCGCCGCGATGTTCTCCGAGACCGGGCAGGCCTGTCAGGCGCTCAATACGCAAGCGACAAGATTTCATGAGCAATTCGTCCAGGCGTTAACCAGCGCGGGCGGCGCATATACGGTCGCCGAAGCGGCCAATGTCTTGCCGTTGCAAACGCTCGAGGACCGCTTGCTCGGTGTGATCAATACACCCACCAATTTCTTGTTGGGTCGCCCACTGGTCGGTAACGGTGCGGACGGGGCACCGGGAACCGGGCAGACCGGCGGACCGGGCGGGATTCTGTTCGGCAACGGCGGCACCGGCGGATCGGGCGCGCCCGGGCAGCCCGGCGGTACGGGCGGAAGTGCCGGACTGATCGGCACCGGCGGCATGGGCGGAATGGGTGGGGC
>JALHRH010000369.1 GCA_022841565.1 Mycobacterium sp.
ACAACGAGCTCGGAGCAGCCCGGTTCCACGGGTTCAACACGGTTCGGGTCTTCTTGCATGACCAACTCTGGGCGCAGGACCGGGCGGGCTTCCAGGGCCGGCTGGCACAGTTCGTCGGCATTGCGGCGCGGCACGGCATCAAGCCGCTTTTTGTGCTGTTCGACTCCTGTTGGGATCCGTTCCCGCGGGTAGGCCGGCAGCGGGCGCCCAGACCGGGCGTGCACAACTCAGGCTGGGTGCAGAGCCCGGGCGCCGAACACATCGACGACCCGCGCTACGCGGCTGTCCTGCAGCAATACGTCACCGGTGTGTTGAGCCAGTTCCGCAACGACGACCGCGTGCTGGGTTGGGACCTGTGGAACGAACCGGACAATCCCGCCCGGGAGTACCGCAAGGTAGAGCGCAAGGACAAACTGGACCGTGTCGCCGCCCTGCTCCCCCAGGTGTTCCGCTGGGCGCGCGCGGTCGATCCGGTCCAGCCGTTGACAAGCGGTGTCTGGCAAGGCAACTGGGGCGATGCTGGCAGTCGTAGCGTCATCGCGGGCATCCAGCTCGACAACGCCGACGTGATCACGTTTCACAACTACGCCCCGCCGGGTGAGTTCGCGGGCCGCATCGGCGAACTAGCGCCCCTCGGACGGCCGATCATCTGCACCGAGTACCTGGCCCGGTCGCTGGGCAGCACGGTGGAGAGTATTCTGCCGATTGCCAAGCGGCACAACGTCGGTGCCCTCAACTGGGGGCTCGTCGCCGGCAAGACTCAGACCTACTTCCCCTGGAGTTCGTGGGACCACCCGGCGACGACGCCGCCCAAACAGTGGTTCGCCGACCTCTTGCAGCCCGACGGTCGGCCCTTTGCCGACGGCGAGGTGCAGACGATCCGCAAGCTGGCGACCGGGCGGGACCGGGACTGAACAGCCAGAGCAGCCCGGCAGGACGTCAGGGAGGCGAAAATGGCTGAGCTGAGCGTTCGACGCCGTCGATCGCCTCGCGGGCCGCCAGCCCCGCCTTTGCCTTCGCGAGACGTTGCAGCTCCATCGCATTTCGCTGAGAAACACCACTGCCCGCGGCACCGAGCCTGCGGCCACGGCAACGAAACTGCAGTGAAAACCGGCGGTGGCCGAAGAAGCCCTGCCTCAGCGCAGACTCAGCGCCGCCCGCGCAGACTCGGGGTTTGAGAGGTCGAACTTCGACCCCGGAGCTGGGCGCTGTCAAGGCAGCCAGCTCGCGCAAGCAGTTTGGTTGAACTTACAGCCATGTAACTCAACTAATTGGCGGGATGCCTTGACCTTAGCCGGGCTAATGAGAAGTAGGTTGAACCTTGAGGACGGAGTTCAACCTAATCCCCTGTAAGGTTGAACCTTGTGGATATTGAGGCCGTTGGTAAATCGCCTATCGGCACGCTGGTGCCAATCAGCGGCACCGATCCCCGCACCATGCAGCCGTGGGAATACTGGGCGTATCTACCGGACCCACTGCCCACACATCCGGATCTATCGCCCGCGGCTACGGTAGCCGCTGCGAAGGCGGCGATGGCGGTAGCCCGCCTGGATGAAGCCGTAGCGCAACTACCTCGGCCGGAGCTTCTGGTACGGCCGATCATCCGCCGGGAGGCCACCAGTACGTCAGCGCTGGAAGGCACCTACGCCTCATTCCAAGAGGTGCTTGAAGCAGACTTTCTGCAGGACAGCCAGATGTCGTTCGAGCAGCGCGAGATCCGTAACTATGTGGAGGCGGCTGAGCTGGCAGTTGCGCACATAACGGATCGCCGGATTTTCCGGAGCTTCCTCGGGAGCCTCCAAAAGATCATCGTCCGCGGTACCAAGGGCGACACCGCAGACGCAGGTGACATTCGCCCGCACGCTGTTGCCATCGGACCAAAGGATCGACCGATCGCCGAGGCGCGGTTTGTCCCATGCCCCCCTGGCGATCAGCTCGTCGCCGGGGTCGCTGACTGGGAGGAGTGGGTTGCCGCCGGCAGTGACCTGCTGATCGTCGCCAAGATGGCGATCGCGCACTACCAGTTTGAGACCCTGCATCCGTTCGGAGATGGCAACGGCAGACTCGGGCGGCTCATCGCATTGCTACAGATCATGCAGGCGAATGAACTGCGCTGGCCAGTGCTCAACATTGCCCCATGGTTTGAAATCCACAGGGAGAGATACCAAGACGGACTAATGCAGGTGACTCTCTCGGGCGACTTCAGCCCGTGGGTTGAGTTTTTTTCCCAAGCGGTTGAAGTCCAAGCCCGCGAGGGGTTGGCAACCATCAAACGGCTACTCAGGATTCGCGACCGGATGGTGGCCGATCTCCGCTCGAGAGGCATGCGGGGGTCACCCATCGAAGTCGCCGACGTGTTGATCGGATATCCCGTGATCGATGTACCGACGGTGCGGACCCTTATTGGCAAGAGCTTTCAGGCAGCGAACCAAACGGTTGGCAAGCTAATCGAACACGGCATGCTGCAAGAGATAACAGGCCGCCGCCAAGATCGCCTGTACGTGGCCCCAGAAGTGTTCCTGACAATCAATCGACCGGAGCTGCAGCTGGACCCATCGGCCCCGATCTACTTCAAGCGACCCGAGTCAAAGTAAGCGATGGCTAGCTATGGCTAAGCAGGGTCGGAGGGCTATGGCGGTGGCGGAGGGATTTGAACCCTCGGACGGTGTTAGCCGTCACACGCTTTCGAGGCGTGCTCCTTAGGCCGCTCGGACACGCCACCGCCGAGCAGCTTACCCAACCAACCGCCCCTCATCCCAAACGCTGCCGTGCGAAGAACTCCTCCAGGGGCGCGGCACACTCCGCGGCCAGCACACCACCACGAACTTCAGGCCGGTGGTTGAGCCGGCGGTCGCGCACCACATCCCACAGCGAGCCGACCGCCCCGGTCTTCGGTTCCCAGGCGCCGAACACCAGCCGGGCCACCCGGGCCAGCACCAACGCTCCGGCGCACATGGTGCACGGCTCGACGGTGACCGCCAGCGTCGCGCCTTCCAGCCGCCACCCGTCGCCCAGCACGCGGGCAGCTTCCCGCAACGCCAGAATCTCCGCGTGGGCGGTCGGATCGCCGAGCGCCTCCCGGGCATTGACCGCCCGCGCCAGCTCGGTGCCGTCGGGTCCGATTACGACGGCACCGATTGGCACATCGCGGGGCCCGCCCGTCCCGGCCGCCGCCAAAGCGGCACGGATCAGCTCGTCGTCAGAAGCGATCACCGACCGAGACGGTCGATCACCGCCGACAGCTGCTCGGCGAATCCCATCTCCCGCGCGATGCGGCCGAGTTGCTCGTCGGCGTACAGATCGCTCTCGTCGAGGATGACCCCCAACACTGCCTCGGGCAGACCGATATCGGACAACAACCCCAGATCGCCTTCCTCGAACGGCTCGGCGTTCTCGAGGTCTTCGGGATCGATTTCAGCGTCTAGGCTGTCCAGCACCTCCGCGGCGATGTCGTAGTCCAGCGCGGCGGTGGCATCCGAGAGCAGCAAACGAGTCCCGGATGGCGCCGGGCGCACGATGACAAAGAATTCATCGTCGACGTCCAACAACCCGAAGACGGCGCCAGCGCTGCGCAGCTCCCGCAACTCGGTCTCGGCGGCCGACAAACTGGTCAGCGCTTTGGGGCCCAGTGGCGCACAGCGCCACTGGCCCTCTTCGCGCACGACCGCGACCCCGAAGCCGTCGGGGGTGTCCGTGGACGGGCCTGCTGCTGAAGCCCGTTGTGCTCCCATGGCCGCCTACGCTAGTCCCTGACCTGGCCGGTGGCCAGATGAAGCCATACCGAACGACCCGTTGCCGGGCGAACTGTGCCAACCTTGGACCGTGGGGAAGACACCGGTGTGCGTGCTGGGGCTGGGTTTGATCGGTGGTTCGATCATGCGGGCCGCCGCCGGGGCAGGCCGCGAGGTGTTCGGCTACAACCGCTCCGTGGAGGGCGCCCAGGGCGCCCGGTCCGACGGGTTTGACGCCGCCACCGACCTCCACGAGACCCTGGCCCGCGCCGCCGCCAGCGATGCCCTGATCGTGTTGGCGGTGCCCATGCCGGCCCTGCCGAGCATGTTGGCGCACATTAGCCAGTCGGCTCCGGACTGTCCGTTGACCGATGTGACCAGCGTCAAGACGGCTGTGCTGGAGGAGGTGGTTGCGGCCGGCCTGCTGCGGCGTTTCGTCGGTGGGCATCCGATGACCGGCACCGCTCATTCGGGGTGGACAGCCGGCCACGGCGGGTTGTTCAACCGGGCACCCTGGGTGGTGAGCGTGGACGACCACGTCGACCCGCAGGTGTGGTCGATGGTGGTGCAGTTGGCTTTGGACTGCGGGGCGGTGGTGGTGCCGGCCCGATCCGACGAGCACGACGCCGCGGCGGCCGCCATATCCCACCTGCCGCACCTGCTGGCCGAGGCGCTGGCCATCACCGCCGCCGAGGTCCCGCTGGCATTTGCGCTAGCCGCGGGCTCGTTTCGGGACGCGACCCGGGTCGCGGGCACCGCACCGGAGCTGGTGCGCGCGATGTGCGAGGCCAACACCAGCCAGCTGACGCCCGCCGCGGACCGGGTCATCGAATTGCTCCGCCGCGCGCGCGATTCGTTGGCCCGCAACGGCTCGGTGGCCGATCTGGTCGACCAGGGCCACGCCGCTAGGACCCGTTACGAGAGTTTTCCGCGCTCCGACATCGTCACCGTCCTCGTCGGCGCCGACGGCTGGCGCCAGCAGCTGGCCGCGGCCGGCCGGGCCGGCGGTGTGATCAGATCCGCTCTGCCAAACCTGGATAGTCGACGATGAACCCGTCGGCATCCACAGTCACCGTCGTATCGGCCACCGGTGACCGCAGCTTGATCGCATCCAACCGGCCCTCGCTGGTGTAGCTGACGGTGGCCGCGTCGACGGTCATCGCCGGCACATTCACATAGACCATCGGCAGAACGATCGATTCCGCCCGCTCGTGGATACCCAGCCGCCGGATCGGCAGCGCGTTGAAGAACGGGCTGAATACCAGATCGACGTCCAACGCTCCGTTGTAACCCGAGCGTCGCTCACCCTGGTGGTCGGTGATCAACCACATGTTCTCCTCGTCACGCGCGATGGCAAGCTGACGTTCGCGCTCGGCCAGCGTGACGGTCAGCCCGAACCGTTTGGTGGCGCCGGTCTCGTCAGTCTGCAGTTCATAGAACGCACCGAACGCGGGATTGCTCGCCGTGGCCGCGGCCACGATCCGGCCGTTGGCTCGAATCCTCTTGCCGGACAACTGGATGCGTACCGATTCCATGCGTGAGATGTCCTGCGCGCGCCAGGTCAGCATCTGC
>JALHRH010000370.1 GCA_022841565.1 Mycobacterium sp.
GCACACGGCGACCGAGGAGATCGTGCGCTGGGCCTCACCGGTGGTGTACATGCGCCGCACCCTGACCCGTGATTTCGAACTCAGCGGCACCAAAATGGCTGAGGGAGACAAGGTTTCGCTGTGGTACTGCTCGGCCAACCGGGACGAGTCGAAGTTCGCCGACCCGTGGCGGTTCGACGTGGCACGAAGCCCCAATCCGCATGTCGGCTTCGGTGGCGGCGGTGCCCACTTCTGCCTGGGCGCCAACCTGGCACGCCGCGAGATCCGGGTGGTGTTCGACGAGCTGCGCCGCGAGATTCCGGATATCGTCGCGACGGCCGAGCCCAGGCGGCTGCTATCCCAGTTCATTCACGGCATCAAGGTCCTGCCGGTCGCGTGGTAGCGGGTCCCTCGCTCAGGTCGTAGACGTACAGCACGCGCGGATAGACCGTCAGCCACTGCGGTGGTTGCGGGATTCTGGCGACGCCGGTGGCTTTGGTCGCGAGCCAGCTCAGGGCCTGCCGGTACTCGTCGAGGCGCGCTGGGCGAAACGGGTAGCGGCGGCAACAAGCAAATGCCTGCACGTGCGCTTGCAGCGCGAGCTTGCCTACCAGTCCCTCGGGCACGTCTTCGAAGACGATGATGCGGCGACGCGCGACGCGGACGCATTCGGCCATCAGTCTGACCGGGTCGCGGCTGTGGTGCAGCACTTCGCTGAGGATGACGTGGTCAAAGGAATTGTCCGCAAACGGTATTGACGTTCCGTCGAAATCGATGAACGGGATGTCGTTCTGCCGGAAGTCTTTGACGTCGATGCCGGTGGGGGCCGCCCCGTACATCTCACGCAGGTACGCCGAGAGATGACCGGTGCCGCAACCGACGTCGAGCACGCTGTCACCGTGTCCGACGTAGTCGGCGAGTGCCTCGGCCTGCTCGCGCAGCCGCACGGCGGGCTGCATGACGTGCTGGGCTTCGGAAAAGCGGCGGCGAAACATCTCGGCCAAACCTAGCACGCGTCAACGATAGCGAAGTGCTTCCCAGCGCGCCTCCGGGTGCCTAGACTCGCGCGAGAGGAGGCTGCATGGGGGTCCGACTAGCACGTGGCATCGCCCACGCGCGTCGCTGACCTTGAACGTCAAGCGCATTGCGTTCACGTGCATGGTGGGCACCACCGTCGAATTCTACGACTTCTACATCTATGGCACCGCCGCGGCTTTGACGTTTCCGACGGTCTTCTTTCCGAATCTGAGCCCGTCGCTCGCGACGATTGCCTCGATGGGTACCTTCGCCGCCGCGTTTGTGTCCCGGCCGTTGGGCGGTGCGGTCTTCGGCCACTTCGGTGACCGCATCGGACGCAAGACGACCTTGGTTGCCACGTTGCTGATCATGGGTTTGTCCACTGTGGCAGTGGGTCTTACGCCGGGCGCCGCGACGATCGGCGGGGCGGCGCCGTTGATCGTGCTGGCGCTGCGCTTGTTGCAGGGCTTCGCCGTCGGCGGCGAGTGGGCCGGATCGGCGTTGCTGGCAGCCGAATACGCACCGGTGGACCAGCGCGGTCGCTACGGCATGTTCACCGCTGTCGGCGCGGGCATCGCGATGGTGTTGACCGGCCTGACGTTTCTCCTGATCAATGCCACCTTCGGAGAGACGAGTCCGTCTTTTCTCAACTGGGGATGGCGAATTCCGTTCCTGCTCAGCGGGTTACTGGTCGCGGTCGCGTTGTATGTGCGGGTCAGCATCGATGAAACACCGGTGTTCACCCACTCCCGTAACGCGCCGCCGCGGGTGCCGCTCGCCGAAGTCCTGCGACAGCAGTGGAGCAGTGTGGCTCTGGCATCTGGCAGCTTCGTTGCAGTGTTCGCCTTCGTGTTCATGGCCGGCAGCTACCTGACCAGTTATGCCCACAGCACACTGGGACTGTCCCGCAACGCGATCCTGCTCGCCGGGTTGCTCGGCGGGCTGGTGTGGACGGCGGTGGTGCCGGTGTCGGCCAAAATGTCTGACCGGGTCGGGCGGCGTCCGGTCATCCTGACCGGGTGGGCGCTGGCGTTGCCCTGGTCGTTCGCGGTGCTGCCGTTGATCGACGCCGACACCCCAGCCTTGTTCACTGCGGCGATCACCGGCACCTACGCCCTTGCCGCGTTCGCCTACGCCCCGATGACATCCTTTGTGCCCGAACTGTTCACGACATCGCACCGCTACACCGGTGCCGGGCTGGCGATCAATATCTCCGGCATCCTGGGCGGCGCCGTTCCGCCCCTGATCGCCGAGCCGCTGAGTATGCACTACGGTAGCGCGACCATCGGGCTCATGCTGGCGGTGCTGGTGGTCATCAGCCTGGTCTGTACCTATCGGCTGCCGGAAACCCGGTGGACGTCGCTGGAAAACGTGATATCACCGGCGGCATCACGTTCTGGAACCAGTCATGCCGAGCTCCACCGCGACGGGAGTGACTGATGTGACCGCACCGGGCCACCGCTACGCGTCCGAAACTTGCCGCGCACGCAGTTGTTCGGACAACTCCCGGATCTCGCGCCGTAGCTCGTCGATGTGAGCGGCCGTCGCCGCCTGATTGGCGGTGTCGGCGTCGGAAACCCGCTGCACGATCAACGAGGCCAGCGACGCTGTCACCACACCGACCAGCGTGATGCCGCCCATCATCAACAGCACCGCCACCACGCGTCCCGTGATGGTGATCGGGTACAGGTTGCCGTAACCGACAGTGGTCACCGTGGTGATCGCCCACCACACGGCCTTGCCGAAGCTGTCGATGGTGGCGCCGGCATGCCCGCGTTCGGCGTCCAAGACCGCAAGGGCGCCGGTGTAGACCAAGAGCAGGACTCCAGAAATCGTGTAGATGAGGATCTGGCCGCGCACGGCCTGACCGACGGCCCTCTGCAACACACCCAACAGGACGACCAGGCGCACCATCCGCAACGGCCGCAGGAACGGCAGGATCACGATAACCAGGTCAAGGATGTGCAGCAGAAACCATTCCCGCCGGTTGTCCGCCAACACCAGGCGGGCGAAATAGTCACCGACGAACACGGCCCAGGCAATCCAGCAAGACAGCCACAGGAGGCGCGCCTCCGACCCATGGGGCCGGGCCAGGATCTGCACCGAATACATGATCAGGAAGGCGACTGCGACCAGGGCCAGCGGCCATTCGGTGCGCTGCCTCCACAACTGTTCCTTGGAGAGAGGGGGCATGCGTCTCACCCTACGAGCTGCTCAGCCAGATCGACGAAATCACAAGCGTTGAGGTCGAACTCGTCCTCGTAAGCGACGTCCGCCCGGCCCTCGAAGCCGAATTCCAGCGGTCGAGCGACGAAGGCGGTCTGGAATCCGAGTTGGGCCGCGGCGCGCAAGTCGTACTTGTGGCTGGCGACCATCATGATGTTGCCGGTTGGCAGGCCGAGGTAGGTGGCGGCCATCCGGTATGCGGCCGGGTCCGGTTTGAATGCCCCGGCCATCTCGGCGGCGAAGATGGCGTCCCACTGCAGACCGGCGCGCTTGGAAATATTGATGACCGCGCTGACGTCGGCGTTCGACAGGGTGGCCACGATGTATTTGCTGCGTAGCCGGGTCAGTCCCGCAACCACGTCCGGCCACGGTCGCAGCCGCTGCCAGGCCAGGGAGAGTTCGTCACGTTCGGCTGCCGTGAGGTCGGATACCCCAGCGTCGGCCAGCACGGTGTCGAGCACGTTACGGTAGACCGAGTGCACCGAAACCCCGCCGCCTCGGCCAGGAGCGGCGGCCAAAGCGGTGAAGTAACCCGCCCGCCACCGCCGGACCACTTCAGGCCAGTCGACGCCGGTGTGCCGGCCGGCGCTGATCCGCCGGGCCTCGTCGCAGACCGTGGAATGAAAATCGGTCGCGGTTCCCTGCACATCGAATAACAGCGCCCTGAGCACCCGACCGAATCTACGATGTGCACCGTGGCCCACGACGAGGACGTCATCGAAGAGCAGGAGCCCGACTACCGTTTCACCCTTGCCAACGAGCGAACCTTCCTAGCCTGGCAGCGCACCGCGCTCGGATTGCTTGCCGCCGCGGTCGCGCTGGTTCACTTTGTCCCGGAGTTGGTGGTGGTCGGCGCGCGGCGACTGATGGGGGTAGGCCTGGCCGCGCTGGCAATCTCCACCAGCTGGACCGGCCTGCAGCGCTGGCGTCTGGCGGATCGCGCCATGCGCCGTGGTGCGCCGCTACCCCGGCACCCGTCGCCGGGCTTGCTCGCGATAGGCCTTATCGTGCTCGGGGTGATCGCGCTCGGCATGGTGGTCGCCAAGGTTGTCACGGGGTGACCGAGCCGACCGGCCCCGGCGGGCCTGCCGAACGGACAACGCTGGCGTGGACCCGGACGTCGTTCGCGTTTCTGGTCAACGGGGTGCTGCTGGCGCTCAAGGACATCCATGGCGCCGGCCAGCGAGTGGGTGCGCTGCTACCGGCCGGGGTGGCCTGCGCAGCTGCGCTGATTACCTACGTGATCGCCCGGCGACGCCAGCACACGCTGGCCCAACGCCCACTACCTACCCCTATCACCGCCCGCCGCCAGGTCTACGTCGTCGGCTTCGCGACGCTGGCACTCACTATCACCACCGCTTTCGCCCAACTGCTGTAACGCTTGTCGGCTCCTGCGGTGGGGATCATGCGGCACGCGGGCGGGATGGCTACGGGTTTCCCGGGCGCTGGCCGGCGGGCAGCTGCGTGAGGCGGCCGCCTAGCCAGGCGGTGGCTTCGTCGAGCGCGCGCGTGCCGTCCTCGAACGATCCCGAGGCGGACTCGGCCGCGATGGCGACGACGAGTCTCCCGGAGTTGACGACGCCGACCTGGCGCACCAGATACCCGCCCGACGGGGACGGACCCCAGCCGCCTTTGAATTGCGCGCCGCGCATCGCGCCGATGCCCCAACGCTGTTGCGGCTGGATCTGTCCCATCAACGTGAAGATCGGGTCATTCCGTTTGTCGCAGAACGCTTTTGCGGTGAAGCGAGCTTGGTTGTCCAGCGCCCAGATGGTCTGGCCGAAGGCGGTGAATTGTGGTCGTAACTTACGTGATTCGACGATGGTGGGGTCGCCGGTCTCCTGCAGAATGCATTGCACTTTGTCCGCGGCGGTGAGGGGGTCGCCGAGCTGCTGCCAAAGCGCTTCGGCTGCCGCGTTGTCCGACTCTTATCCGGCTAATCGGTGGACGGATTGGCGGTTAACCGGTTAAGGCGTCGGATTTGTTCGTCGTGGCGTCGGATGCGGTGGGCGAGTTCTTCGATGGCG
>JALHRH010000371.1 GCA_022841565.1 Mycobacterium sp.
CCGGAGGGATAAAACCTCCGGTCGCTCACGCTCCCGGCTCGCCAATCACGCTCCCGGCTCGCTCATTTGATTCCGCTCCCGGTCCAGTTCCGCCGCCGCCTCGGCGTACCACCGCCGCACCGCCGCCTGGGTCGGGAACCGCACCAGCAGGAACGCCAGCATCCCGCCCACGAACACGATCATCAGCCAGTCGGCCGACAGGTGGTACAGCACGGCGGTGAGCACCGCCGCCGCGTCGCCCAGCCCGTACTCGGCGAACTTGGTCTTGGCGTACAGCAGCCACAGCTTCTCGGGGTCGGCGTCCGGGTCGGGCGGCTCGGCGGCGATCTGCTTCACCCCGGCCCGCCGCATCAGCGGGATGACCACCGCCGCCACCGCCGCCGCCCCGAGCGTGACCGCCGCCCCGAACACGGTGACGACGGGGACGCCGGCCACCAGCGCCCCGTTCTGCAGGATCGGCCGCCCGCCCAGCGCGTACCGCACCACCATGGTGATGGACACGACCACCACCGCCGTGCCGACCACGATGCCCAGGCACACAACCCGCACCGCCCGCTGGCGGTCGAGCAGGTCGGGGCGGTCGAGCGGGTGGGCGTCGTCCGGCAGGTGGTCGGAGATGCGGTTCATGTCCATTCCTCGTTCCCACGCTCCGCGTGGGAACGCACGGGCCGGACGCTCCCGCGTCCGTGGGATAGGGAAGCGACGCGGAGTGTCGCGGGCTTGCGTTCCCACGCGGAGCGTGGGAACGAGTACTGACTACCGGCAGCGGATGTCGTGGTATTCGAGCGGAAACTCGTAGTCCTTCCGCAGCGGGTGGCCGACCCAGTCGTCGGACATGAGGATCCGCCGCGGGTCCGGGTGGCCGACGAACCGTACCCCGACCAGGTCGTAGCACTCCCGCTCGTGCCAGTCGGCGGCCGGCCACACCCCGCTCACCGTCGGCACCTCGGGCAGCTCGCCGGGGGTGTCGTTCTTCCAACGCGGCAGCACCACCTTCAGGGTGAACCGCTGGCCGGGCACCGCCACGCTGCTCAGGTGGTACACCACCTCGACGTGCGGGTCGAACCCGGCCTTCGGGGCCTTCTTCGCGTCCGGCTCCAGGTAGTCCACCCCGGTCAGGTCGTTCAGCAGGTCGAACCGCAGCCGCGGGTCGTCCCGCAGGAACCGGCACACGTCCGGCAGGTTCGCCGGCTCGACGACCACGAACGGGTCCGGGGCGTCCGCCTTCGCCGCGGTGATCGCCGGGCCGAACTGCTGCTGGAGGAGCGGGATGATGTCGGCGGGGGTCATGAGGTGGGCACCCGAACGTGGGCGACAGCCTGGGCGTGAACCGCTCGCAACACGGCGTGCAGACGTTGAGCCAACACGTCCAGCGTGGAGGTCGATGTCGCGTCCGGGTCCACCGTCAGTTCGCGGCCGAGCAGCACGCCGAACTGCCACGAGCTGCCGTTGGTGGCGATCCCGTACACCGGCACGTCCGGCGCCTGGTTCAACCGCTGGGCGGCGAGCATGGCGGCCGAACACTGCCCCCACGCCCGTTCGAAGTCGTCCAGCTTGGCCTCCGCGATGAGCAGGATGGGCACGTCCGGGATGGTCTGCCCGAATTCGGACACCTTGCACACGAAGTAGTCCGGGGTGCCGGTCAGGTCGTCGTCGAACGTCAGCCCCTCGTGGGTGAACAGGGCCAGGTCGTCCGAGTACGGCTTCCACACCTCACGCAGGATGGGGAACAGGAGCACCTCCCCGGAGCCGATCTCGGACCGGCCGATGGGCAGCTTCCTCAGGTTGAACGCCAACTCCCCGCGGAAATACTCGCCGAACGGCGGGGCGGTCGGGTCCGGCGGCAACAGCGGTCCCTGAATGAAGGTCAACCTGTGCTTCTTCACCACATCGTCCACACAGGTGTAGTTGGTGAACGCCATCCGGCCCTCCTGCGTGCGGTGTGCCTCCGCTCATCATACCGACCACGGGGGATTGTTACACGCCGGCCTTCCCGCGGCGGGGGCGGGCGGCGATGATGTCGGGGCGGACTTTCTCCCCTCCCGAGGAATGGTCATGACCCGGATGAGCGTGCTGGTGCTGGTCGGGCTGGCGGTGCCGCTGGTCGCCGCCCCGGTGCCGAAGAGCGAGACGAAGGACCAGATCAAGCTGAAGGACCACTTCAACGTGAAGACGGACGAGAACCTGCACACCGACAACTACCCGAACAACAACCTGAAGGAGCTGAAGGCCGGGGTGCAGAAGCTGGGCGACGTGACCTACGACATCGGCGACGGGGTGCTGCAACTGGGCAGTTCGAGCGTACCCGGCAAGCCGGAGAAGATCGAGGGCATCAAGGTCGGCCGCACCGCCGCCAAACTGCACTTCCTCCAGGGGTCCGGGTTCAACGCGGAGAACGACACGGTGGTGGGCAAATATGTGATCCGGTACGCGGACAAGACGAAGGCGGAGGCGGAGATCGTGTACGGCAAGCACGTGGTGGACTGGTGGGCGTACCCCGGGCGGGCGGCGCCGACGGACGCGACGGTGGCGTGGGAGGGGGAGAACGAGGCGGCCAAGGGGTTCGACGCCAAGATCAAGCTGTACACCATGACGTGGACGAACCCGCACCCGGACAAGGTGATCGACGCCATCGACTTCGTGGCGGCGGACGTGACCCAGGCGTGCGCCCCGTTCTGCGTGGCCATCACCGCCGACGCGGGCAAAGCGGAGGAGAAGAAGAAGGACGAGCCGAAGAAGGACAGGTGAGGTGATTCTGGCAAGCCGGGAGCGTGAGCGACCGGAGGGTACGAACCTCCGGTCGCTATGCTCCCGGCTCGCCAGAATCACCTCACGCGACTCAATCCGGGATGACCGCCACCTCCCCGCCGGCTCGGGTCGCCAGTGCGGGCAGGATCGAGTCAGCCGAGTACGCCAGGAACCGCACCGACCCGTCGGCGAACGCGAAGTTCGCCCCGCCGGGGTGCAGACTCCAGAAGTGATTCAGATGGCAGCCGTCGTCATATTCCCCGCGATAGTAAATCGTCTCGCGGATTGGGCAGCCGGATGCACTCCCAGGAAACCAGTCGCCGGGCCGAACGGGGAGCAGCACGTTGTTGACACACACCTGACGACCCCAGTTCGCGTACCACGCGCTCCACTCGCCGTCCCGTCCGGTCGGTCGCTCGCCGATCAGCACCGTGTTCGACGCGCCGTCCGTCACCTGACCGAGTGTGACGACGAGTTGACGGTGGAACATGCCGTCGTTGAACGTGAACCCGGTTCCCGCCACGCCCTGGTAGTTCGTTAGTCCCCAATACAGGTCGCCGAAGGAGGTTGGCCCGATTCCGATCATTCGCTGATCAGACGGGCACCGGAACGCTTTGACCCGCTGCTTCTGGACAATGACGTGAGCGTCCGAGTCGCCGTTCGGTGCGGCGATGTGAGCCTCCCAGGCCTGTTGCCAGAGTGCGTCTTGCTCAACGAGCGGCAACAAGGTAGTCAGCCAGGAAACGCCGCAATGCGATTTCAGATCGGATTCGGATTTGAGGAGCGGATACCCGCACCCCTCCGGCATGCGATGCCTGAGGGAGTGGTAGTGATGACTGGCGAGCGCCAGTTGCCTCAGTCGATCGGCGCACTCCAGTCGCGCCGCCGTCGCCCGCACCCGCTGCACTCCTACAAGCGTGAGGGCAAGGAGCATAGCGATGATGGCGATCGCGACCAGAGTTTCAATCAGGGTCATGCCCCTCTTGGCTGGCATCACCCGACGGGAGACAGTGTTCACCGGCACAACCATTGTTGTAAGTACTTCGAGCTCGCAATCACACCCTGAGTGCCTTCGGAGATGGACTTGCCTGTGCAGTCACACGCTTCGGTGCATAACGAGTGGTACGACCTCTCGTTCCCGGCCGACACTGGCCCACAGGTCCCCCATGTAAAGCCGTCGTTGATGCAGACTTTAGGGCCGCCTTCGCACTCGGTACACTGTCGATAGAAATAAGACCAGCAGTTGGTCTTGTTTTCACAGTCGATGAAGTGGCGCCGCTCGCGGCACTTGTTATCGCACGCCGGGAAACCGTTCGCCGTTTCGGTCGCCATGCCGAAGAGGAAGCCGGCGAGTGCCATCGGGAACAGGATGGCGAGATTGCGCTTCATCAAGCAGTCCTCAGGTATAGGGGAAAGTAACAGTCAGTCTTGCTTTTTCTTATGTCGGATCGCGATCCACGTCCCAAGTCCTATGAGCCCGATCCCGATCGCGATGCCCCAGCGGTATTGCTGCCACCAGCCGCCTTGCGAAATACTCGGACCAGTGAGGGTGCCGTCTCTTTGCTGCTCTTGTAGATCGCCGTTTGGCAAAACCATGTACATTTTCTTATCACGGTCGTCGTAGACTCTGGCGTTGGGCGGAAACGAGAAGTCAAACTGTTCAGCCGAGTACTTAGTCCCTACTACAAATGAATCAATTCGGATCGTCGAAGCTCGAAACAGGGATTGCAACGCTCCGTGTCCAAACTGCGACACCTTCCAGCTCTTGAGTACCCAACCAATATCGGGGTGCTGTTGGTACTCGATATCAGCGGTCATTCCCACATTGCCTTTAATAATGTGGCGATAGCGGACGGGAATGTACTCTCGTTTCGGATCAAGCCAGATTTCGCGATGCTGCTGGCCGGTTTCTTTGGACTGGAACACCTCGCACACCACACCGTTCACCGCCTCCTGTTTGCCGGTCGTTTCAAAGTCGGTCAACGGCGATGGGCAGAACTGTGGGGCGAGGGGGCGGCAGAACAGTGTGAACGGCAATAGGATTTCGTGCTTGATTCGGCCAAAATCTCCTGTCCGTTCGATTGCCCCCATCGACTCTTTCTTCTCGCCCGCACCAGGCTGGCCGATGTAAGTTTTCGCGGCGGTCCCTTGCGTGGTACTGGTTGAAGCGAACTGCATCAGTTCACCCGTATCAGCGTTCCACATCGGGTGGTGGTCTTCCAGTCGGCCCCTCACACCGTCGAAAATGACACGGTTATCCTTCGACTCGACCACGGTTTCCTTTTCGGGAATCGGCTTCTTTACTTTCTCGGCCGACGTGCGCGGCCCCTCCACTGCTGGCATGTCCACGTCGGTTCGTGAGAAGTGTAAACTCCGGTCGAGAAGTGTGGCGCCCGTCGGTTGAGAAGTGTGGCGCGGGGAAGGCAGCTTATCCGCCCGGTTCCGGGCGGCGAGAGGGCGTTGAGGGGCCGGTTCAGGTGTCG
>JALHRH010000372.1 GCA_022841565.1 Mycobacterium sp.
GCCGGGTCGGCGGCACCCGCGATGGCCAGCGTCGGTGCCCCGACGCCGGGCAGTGCTGCCCGCAGGTCCAGTGCGGCCATCGCTTCGCAGCAGGCCGCATACCCTTCGGCGGGCGTCGCCGCGACCATGCGCTCGTGCGTGACAAGAACTTCCGGGTGGGCGTCGAGGTACTCCCGGGTGAACCAGCGGGCCACCACAGACGCCGCCACCGCGGCCGTCCCCTGCGCGCGCACCGTGGCCGCTCGTTGCGTCCACGCACTCGCCGGCGGCAGTCGCACCGCAGTGCACAGCACGACGAGCCGGTCGACCCGGTCAGGGTGTCGTGAAGCCAGGCTCAACGCGGTCATGCCGCCGAGCGACACGCCGACGATGTGGGCGCGGTCGATGCCGAAGCGATCGAGCAGGGCGAGCAGGTCATCGGTCAGGGCTTCGATGGAATAGGGGCCAGCCGGTACCGCCGAGGCGCCATGGCCGCGCGTGTCGTATCGCAACACCCGGAAGTGCTCCTCAAGGTGGCCGATCTGGGCATCCCACATGCGGTGAGTCGATCCCAACGAGTTCGACAGCACCACGACGGGACCATCGCGGCGCCCGCTGTCGATCGCATGTACCCGGACGACGCTCATCGCGGGACCCAGGCCCACATATGTCCATGAGCGATATGCATAAGTCTGACCAATCTACGTCGTATACACCGATGTAATGGCGCATTTGAGTCAAATGATGTATCTTATCAGTTCGACCACTTTCATTATGGTAACGGTGGCGCACCACGTCCAGGTTGTCGCATGACCGCGTCTGAGCAATGCTGCCTGAGGAGGAGTAATTCGGATGACCGACACCAAGGAAGTCAGCGAGAAAGTCGTCCGCGATTTCCTCGGGTCCTGGGAGGCGCGCAGCCTCGAGACCATCTGCAGCGGCTTCGCCGACGACGCGGTGTATCACAACGTACCGGTGGCGCCCATCGAGGGCATCGCCGGTATCCGCGGGATCTTCGAGGCGTTCCTGGGAGCATTCGCCGCTGCCAAGCTCGACATCGTCACCCTGGCCGCTGAGCCTGGCCGGGTGCTCGTCGAGCGCGTGGATTACTTCACCATGAACGACGGTCGCAAAGTGGTGCTACCGGTCACCGGCGTGTTCGAGGTGAAGAATGGCAAGATCACGCGGTTCAGCGACTACTTTGACCTCGCGGACTTCGAGACTCAAAGCGGTATGACGCTGTAGGTGTTGCTTCTGGCAGGATGTGTACTTTTGTTGCGCGAAGAGGGGGGTCGAGGTGGCAGAGACCGCTGTCCAACCCATTAAGCGCCGGCCGAAGGATCGAAAGCAGCAGATTCTGGAGCAGGCCGTCGGGCTGTTCATTGAGCGCGGCTTCCACTCGGTCAAACTGGAAGACATCGCCGAGGCGGCCGGCGTCACGGCGCGGGCTTTGTACCGCCACTACGACAACAAGCAGGCGCTGCTCGCCGAAGTGATCAGAACCGGGCAGGATCAGTACCAGAGTGCACGTCGCCTCACCGATGGACAGGCAGAGCCGACACCCCAGCCATTGCACCTCGAACTGCCCAACCTCATCGCGGCGGCCGTCGAATCCCGCTCCCTGATGGTGCTGTGGCAGCGCGAGGCCCGCTACCTCAACAACGACGACCGTGCGGAGGTCCGGCGCCGCATCAACGCGATCGTCGCCGGCATGCGAGACAACGTACTGCTGGAGGTGCCCGGGCTCAGCCCGCCGCATGCGGAGTTGCGGGCGTGGGCGGTGTCCAGCACGCTGACCGGTCTGGGCGGGCACAATCTCACCCTTCCGGCCGATGAGCTCGAAGAATGCCTTTCTCAAGCATCTATGGCCGCCGCACGCACCCCGCCGGTCAGCGACCTGCAGCCACTCGACTCGGTCGGTGGTGGTGACGACGACGACGTGCTGTTCTCGCGCTACGAAACGCTGCTGGCGACGGGCGCGCGACTGTTCCGGGCGCGTGGTTATCCGGCCGTCAGCACCAGTGAAATCGGCAAGGGTGCGGGCATCGCAGGCCCCGGTCTGTACCGCTCGTTCTCGTCCAAGCAGGCAATTCTGGACGCGCTGCTGCGCCGCCTCGACGAATGGCGCAGTCTGGAGTGCGCACGCGCGATACGGGCGAATTCCGAAGCAGCCCAACGGTTGCGCGGTCTTGTGGAGGGGCATGTCCGGATCAGCTTGGATGCGCCCGACCTGGTGGCCGTCTGCGTCACCGAACTCCCGCACGCCTCCGGCGAAGTTCGCGAAGCCTATTTGAGGAACAAGGCCGACCGCGAATCCGTCTGGACCGACCTGATCATCAAACTGGTCCCCAAGACGACGACCATCGAAGCGCGACTGCTGATCGCCGCGGCGATCACCTTCATCGAGGATGTCGCCCGCACCTGGCATCTCACCCGCTACGCCGGAGTCGCCGACGAAATCGCCGCGCTCGCATTGTCGATTCTCACCAGCAGGTCCTGACTCGGCACTCACGGCGATCGGCGCGCGACATTGAACGCACGCATACGACACGCCGAAAATCGACGCCGTGGTTTATATCTCGAGTGGCGTAACCACCTCACCACAGGGCGGCAACGGTTCCGCCGTCGGCGATCTGGGTTGTTCCGGTGATCATCGAGGCGGCGTCGGATAACAGGAACGCCACGATGCTGGCCATCTCCTCGGGCGCTGCCATGCGGCCTTGCAAGCGGGCGATCATGGTGCGTGCCCCGCCCTCGCCGAGGGCCTCGTCGAACATCGTCATCGCGGTCTGTTGCATCGGGGTGTCGACGAATGCCGGCAGCAGTGCATTGGCCCGGATGTTGGACGGCCGCAACTCCGCGGCGGTGATGCGGCTCAGGTGGCTGATGGCCGCCTTGGACATGCCGTAGGCGCCGGAGCCGTTCACCGCGATGTGGCCGGCCAGCGATGACATGTTGACGATCGCTCCCCCGCCACGCTCGATCATGCTCGGGGCAACGTGTTTGGTGCACAACCAGGCGCCGCGCAGGTTGACGGCGAGGACCCGGTCGAAATCCTTGACGGTGGTCTCCATGAGCGACGCGAAATGGACGACACCGGCATTGGCGACCAGCTTATCGACGCCGCCGAACGTGGCGGCGCACGCCGCGACCATCCCGATGACCTGAACTTCGTCGCTGACATCGACCTGGTGACCGACGGCCGCGGGGCCGATCTTGGCGGCGGCCGCGTCCGCGGCGGCGCCGTTGATGTCTGCGCACAACACGTTGCAGCCTTCGGAAGCCAGTCGTTCCGCGACCGCCAGACCTATGCCGGCACCTGCACCGGTAACGATCGCGGCTTTGCCGGCCAGGTCTGGATGACTCACCGATCTCCTCAGGAATATCGTTGCAGCACTTGGCGTGTTGAACGGGCTCAGCCCGCGGCCGCCCAGGCGGTGTCCGGTTTCGGGGTCTGGATTCCGTTTTGCCGGATGGCGCCGAACAACACCAGGCCGAATCCCGGCATGTCGTCGGACAACTGTATGGCGTACACACCCAGATCCCGCAACATCCACGCCACGGTCTCCGACGTGAGATCCCCCGGCGCGCAGCCGCGGTCGAACAAGCCGCAGGCACGCGGCGTGGGTGACGGCCGCAGATACAGAATCACACCGCCGCCGTGGGCCGACATCCGGGACAGTGCACCGTGGAGTTCACCGCCGCACCGGCACGCGGTGGACCCGAACACGTCGCCGGTCAGGCACTCGACGTGAACGTGCAGCGGAACGGGCACCCCGGCGTCTACGGCTCCCACGATGACGGCCAGGTGCTCGCCACCGCCATGGGTGTCGCGAAAGCCGATGACCCGCGAACTCCCGGCCCAGGTGGGCAGGACCGTTTCGGTCAGGCGGACCACCTGCGGTTCGGTCCGCCGCCGAAATGCCACCAGCTCCATGATCGACACCACCGGCAGCCGGTGTTCGACGGCGAATTCGACCAGTTCGGCGCCGTGCGCCATCGCGACCGGATCGCGGCGGGACACGATTTCGCACAGCGCGGCGGCCGGCCGCCGTCCGGCGAAGTAGGCCAGGTCGACGGCCGCCTCGCCGGGCCCCGGCCGACCCAATACCCCATCGGCCGCGGCTTGCACCGGCAGCACGTGGCCGGGACGCAGGAAATCCGAGGCCGCAGCCTCGGCCGAACCCAGCGCCGCGATGGTGTAGGCGCGATCTCGTGCCGAGATCCCGGTGCCGACCCCGCGCGCATCGACCGACACACAGTGGGTGGTGTCGCGATGGCACATCGGCGGAAGGTTCAGCCGCTCACACTCGGCGCCCGGCAGCGCGACGCGCACATATCCCGACGTATGGCGGATGGTGAAGCTCAACAACGGAGAATTCGCGGCATCGGCCGCGAAGACGAGGTAGCCGTCGGCGTCAGTCTCGGCATCGTTTCGCAGCAGGACCGGGCGTCCGGCCGCCACCGCGGTGATCGCACGCCGCACCCGCAGATCGGTCGTCTTCATCAGCTCTCCGGACGGGTATGTGCGGCCAATCGGCGAAACCGGCTGCCGTGAAAGATCAGCGGCGATGTTTCGGGATCGGCTTGCAGCGAGCAGATTTCGAGCAGGGCGATGAGGTGGTCACCGGCCGGAACCTCGTCGCGCAGGCGGCAGTTCAACCGGGCGGTGGAACCGTGCACGACGACGCCACCGCCGGGCAGCTCGGTCCATGCCACGCCGGCGAACCGTTCACCTTTCTTGCGCGACAAGCTGATACAGGTTTCGTCGTGCCCTTCGGCGAGCACGCTGACACCGAGGTAGGGCCGCTCACGTAGCCGGGGCCACGTCGTCGACGTCTGCTGAATGCACACGGACACCAGCGGCGGGTCGAGCGAAACGCCGGTGAAGGAACTTGCGGCCATGCCGACCGGCACGCCGACGACGGTCGCGCACACCGCGATGACCCCCGACGGAAAGCACCCGAACGCCTGGCGCAACGCGGCCGCGTCGAGACGATCGGTCATGACCTCCAGCATGATCAGCGCAGCCCGCCAAGGAAATCGAGCAACAGCCGGTTGGTCTCCTCCGGTGCTTCCTGCTGAATCCAGTGCCCGACGTCGGCAACCAGGTGGGTGCCACGGTAGTCCGACATCACCTCGTCG
>JALHRH010000373.1:0-1644 GCA_022841565.1 Mycobacterium sp.
TGATGGTGTCGTCCTTGCTAACCACCACACGTCGGGCCGACCCCAGTACCTCGAGACCCACCTCGCGGAGCAGCAAGCCAGTGTCGGGGTTCACCACCTCGCCGCCGGTCACGATGGCCAAGTCCTGCATGAAGGCCTTGCGGCGGTCACCGAAGTACGGCGACTTGACCCCGACCGCCTTCAGCGTCTTGCGGATGGAGTTGACGACCAATGTCGCCAGCGCCTCGCCCTCGACGTCCTCGGCGATGATCAGCAGCGGCTTGCCCGATTCGGCAACCTTCTCCAACAACGGCAGCAGGTCGGGCAGCGAGCTGATCTTGTCCTGGTGCAGCAGGATCAGCGGGTCTTCAAGGACCGCCTGCTGGGCGTCGAAGTCGGTGACGAAATAGGCCGACAGAAACCCCTTGTCGAAGCCCACGCCTTCGGTGAACTCCAGCTCGGTATTCAACGTCGAGGATTCCTCCACGCTGACCACGCCGTCGGCTCCCACTTTGGTCATCGCCTCGCCGACCAGCTCACCGATCTGCCGGTCGCGCGAGGACACCGTCGCCACCTGGGCGATCGCTTCCTTGCCCGACACCGGGGTGGCCGCGGCCAGCAGCGCCTCGGATACCGCGTCGGCAGCCTTGCTGATGCCCGAGCCGAGTGCGATCGGGTTGACCCCGGCGGCGACCAGGCGCAGTCCGCCCTTCACCAGGGCCTGGGCGAGCACGGTCGCGGTGGTGGTGCCGTCGCCGGCGACGTCGTTGGTCTTGGTGGCGACCGACTTCACCAGCTGCGCGCCGAGGTTTTCGAACGGGTCTTCCAGGTCGATCTCGCGTGCGACGGTGACGCCGTCGTTGGTCACCTGCGGTCCGCCGAACGCCTTGGCCAGCACCACGTGGCGGCCACCGGGCCCGAGCGTCACCTTGACCGCGTCCGCGAGCTTGTCCATGCCCGCTTCCATGGCGCGACGCGCGGTCGCGTCGTACTCGATAATCTTGCTCATTCAGGCTCCTTCACCCGCTAACGCATGCCGCCCCGGAAATCACCCGCGCTTGCACGCGGGGATCGCCGGGGCGGAACACGGTGTGTTACTTGGAAACGACCAGTGTTACTTGGAAACGACAGCCAGCACGTCGCGTGCCGACAGAATCAGGTATTCCTCGCCGCCGTACTTGATCTCGGTGCCGCCGTACTTGCTGTAGATGACGGTGTCACCTTCGGCGACGTCGAGCGGGATCCGCTTCTCACCGTCCTCGTCCCAACGGCCGGGGCCGACTGCGACGACGGTGCCCTCCTGGGGCTTCTCCTTGGCGGTGTCAGGAATGACCAGACCGGATGCGGTCGTGGTCTCGGCCTCGTTGGCCTGTACGAGAATCTTGTCCTCGAGTGGCTTGATGTTCACCTTCGCCACGATTGGAGCCCTCCACTAGTTGAATCGGGTCCGGAGCGTATGTCCTGACCGGAGTTGGCGGTCGGCCCGGGCTGCCCCGCACCGTCCGAATTACCAGATGATTTGGCAATCGTCCGGATCCCTCGCGCCGTCGTCGCGGGTGCCGACACAGGGGTCGTCCGACTGCCACCTAGCACTCTATACATGAGAGTGCTAGCACTCAAGGGCTCCCCGGTGCTTGCCCGCGTGTTGGGTTGTCCGGCGGCGGC
>JALHRH010000373.1:1654-5117 GCA_022841565.1 Mycobacterium sp.
GGTTGGGCCTATAACCACAGCCCTGACGGCAATTTCGGTGCGGCCCGCAGCGTGTTCGGACCAATCGGACGCTAGCCGACCTGCCCCTGCACCACCGGCAATCCCGGGTCACTCGGCACGTCCAGGGGCGAGGGCGGCGCTCCCGCGGCCACCAGATGCGCGGCGAACGACGCGATCATCGCCCCGTTGTCGGTGCACAGCCGGGGCTTGGGGATCCGCAACGTCAGTCCCGCGTCGTGGCAGCGCTGGGTGGCCAGCTCGCGCAGCCGGGAGTTCGCCGCCACCCCACCGGCGATCAACAGCGTCGACACCCCGAGCTCGGTCGCCGCGCGCACCGCTTTGCGGGTCAGCACGTCGGCGACCGCTTCCTGAAATCCGGCCGCCACGTCGGCGGCCACGAAGTCGGGGTTGCTCTCGACATACCGGGCCACGGCGGTCTTGAGCCCCGAGAAGCTGAACGCGTAGGGATCATCACGCGGGCCGGTCATGCCACGCGGGAAGACGACCGCTTCCGGGTCACCGGTGCGGGCCAGCTCGTCGAGCACGCGGCCGCCCGGGTAGCCCAGACCCAGCAGCCGCGCCACCTTGTCGTAGGCCTCGCCGGCGGCATCGTCTACGGTGCTGCCCAGTTCGACGATCGGCTCGCCCAGCGAACGGACGTGCAACAGGTGAGTGTGCCCGCCAGACACCAGCAGGGCGACGGACTCCGGCAACGGCCCGTGCTCGTAGACGTCGGCGGCCAGATGCCCGCCCAGGTGGTTCACCGCGTAGAACGGCACCCCCCAGGCAGCCGAATACGCTTTGGCCGCAGCCACTCCGACCAACAGGGCGCCGGCCAGGCCGGGTCCGATGGTGGCGGCAACGATGTCGGGTTTGTCCAGCCCCGCCGTTGCCAGCGCCCGGCGCATCGCCGGACCGAGGGCCTCCAGGTGTGCCCGGGACGCGATCTCGGGCACCACCCCGCCGAACCGCACATGCTCGTCGACGCTGGACGCAACCTCGTCGGCCAGCAGCGCCACGGTGGCGTCGGGGTTCAGCCGGGCAATCCCGACACCCGTTTCGTCGCACGAGGTTTCGATGGCCAGGATGGTCGTCAAGGCGGGTCCCTTCGCATCGTGTAGGCGTCGGCGCCGCTGACCCGGTAGTACCGGCGACGCAGGCCGATTTGCTCGAATCCGGCGCTGTTGTACAGCCCGATGGCGGCCTCGTTGTCGGTACGGACTTCCAGGAACACCACTCCCGCGGCCGCGAAGTCCAGCAACTCGTTGAGCAGCCGGCGACCGATCCCGAGTCCCTGATAGGCCGGATCCACACCGATGGTGTGCACCTCGTACTCGAAGGGCGCTCGCCGGCCAAGCCGGGAAATGCCCGCATACCCGACCAGCGTGCCGCCGCTGCGGGCGCCCACGTAGTGGTTGGTCTTGCTGTCCAGTTCTCGTTCGAATGCGACAGCGGGCCAGGGGTCGTCGCCGTCGAACAGCAACGCCTCCAGTTCGGCGCACCGGTCGGCGTCGGCACGGGTCAGCGGGCCGAGGGTGACGGGCTCGATGCGGGCTGTCATGCGCGGGCCGCCAACGGTTTAGCGTCGGGGCGACGCAGGTACAAAGCCACCAGCGGCGCCGGGTCGACGGACCAGTCGGGCACCGAGCGGGCCAGACCGGCCGGGGTCGGGTACACCGGCCCGCAGTGCGGCAGATCAAACAGTGCCGCATGCACCGGTGAGCCGGCGACCGCCCGCGCCGGACCCGGGTCTACGTCGGCTGGGGCGCTAACCGCCGGGCCTTCGGTGCGGACGCCGTCGCGGTAGCGCGCCCAATAGATCTCCCGGCGGCGGGCGTCGGTGACCACCAACGTCTCACCACTGGTGAAGGGCCCGATGGCGTCCAGGCTGCACACGCCGTGCACCGGGATGCCCAATGCGTGCCCGTAGGCGGCGGCGGTCGCCATGCCGGCCCGCAGCCCGGTGAACGGGCCGGGCCCGCAGCCCACCACGACGGCGTCCAGGTCGGCCATTGTCAGCCCCGCATCGGCAAGTGCGGCAACAACATTGGGCGTCAACCGTTCGGCGTGTGCGCGGGCGTCGACGGTGACCCGCTCAGCCAGCGTGGCGAAGTCGTCGACGCTGACGATGCCCGCCGTGACGGCTGGGGTGGCGGTGTCGAGGGCCAGCAGGATCATGAGCGGACCCACTCCCAGGTAGCGATCCGCACGTCGGAGTGGGCGACGCGCTGCAGCCGGACGTCGAGGTGGCGCTCGGCGAGGCGTTCGACCAGTCCCTCGCCCCACTCCACCACCACGACAGCGTCTTCGAGATCGGTGTCGAGGTCCAGCGAGTCGAGCTCGCCAAGTAGGTCGGCGCTGCTTGTGTCGAGCAGCCGGTAGACGTCGACGTGGATCATCGACGGCCGGCCCTCCTGCCGCGCCCGATGCACCCGCGCCAGCACGAACGTCGGCGAGGTCACCGGACCGTCGACATTCATCGCCGCCGCAATTCCCTTGGCCAGAACTGTTTTTCCGGCGCCGAGCGGCCCGGAGAGCACCACCACGTCGCCGGCGCGCAGCTGGTGGCCCAACCGGGATCCCAGCGCAACGGTGTCTTCCACCCGCTCCAGGTTCGCCTGATCAGCCATACCGCCGGAACCGTCCGCGTAGCCGTTCCCCTAACCGCCGATAGCGCAGGGTCATCTTGCCCGGCAGCGCCCGATTGACCAGGCGGACCAAGCCCTCGTTGATGGGCTCGGGCTTGTCCAGCAACGCCAGGTGGCTGGCCCCGGAGACGATCACCAGCTCCGACCGCGGCAGCGAGGCCGCCATCAATCGGGAGTACTCGTCGGGGGTGAGCAAGTCGTGGTCCCCGCAGGCGATCAGGGTGGGAATCTTGAGCAGTGTCCACAATCCGGCGGTTTCGTCGTGGTTCTCCAAGGCTCGCAGGAAACCGACCAGGGTGGCGATCGGGGTGCCGTTCATCATCCGCTGCGAAAAAGCGTCCAGGCTGCGGCTGACCTGCAGATCGCTGTAGGACGCCGCGCGCAGAATCGGGCCGACAAGCGAGCGCGACACATTGCGCCCGCGGTGCATCAGCTTCGGTGCGGACTTGGCCGTGAACCGGACCGCGTCCAACGCCGGGTTTTTCAGAAACGCCCCCAGCGGCGAGCGGGTAACGCCTTCGGCGGCCGACGAGATCAGCGCCGCACCGACGATCCGGCGGCCGTACCGGTCAGGGAACTGCCCGGCGTGCGACAGGACCGTCATGCCGCCCATCGAGTGGCCGACCAGGATGATCGGTCCACGCGGCGCGGTGACCTGCAGCACCGTTTCCAAGTCCTGGCCGAGTTGGGTGAGCGTGTACGAGTCGGGCTCGCCCTCTCCGGACTGGCCGTGCCCACGCTGGTCGTAGAACACCATGCGCACCTGCGAACCCAGCACCTCGCCCAGCCGCACACGCTGGAAGTGGAAGGCGCCC
>JALHRH010000374.1 GCA_022841565.1 Mycobacterium sp.
GGAGGCCTGCGCTGCTAGCCAGCTGAACTCGTGTTCCCCGATCATCATGCGCTCACCGGAGTCGAGGATCCGGCCGTTGCGTGAGTCGATCATGATGAGCCGGCTGCGGCCGAAATCCCAGCGATAGCTGAACCGGATGCTTTTGTTGTGGTCCACCTCTGCGTCGGCGCGGTCGGCCAAGTCGACGAGGTGGGGCCAGCAGTCACCGTCGGTCGCCAGCAGTCGCTGGTAGTCCTCGTCCTGCGCCAACTCGGCTGGGCTCATGTTGCCCAGGTGCTGATACACCCAGTACGACGCCAGCCCGGCCCGGATCCGGTCACGCCACCACGGCCTGTTGTTCATGTCGGCCCGCCAGGACGCCGACGTGTTCCAGTCGTCCCTGATGTCGTGATCGTCGAAGATCATCGCGGTGGGGACCGTGGACATCAGCCATCTGATCTCCGGATCGCTCCACGAATGCCGGTACAGCCGTTCGTACTCGGTGAAACTCACCACCTCGTCCGGCGGACGGCACGCGCGCTTGGTCCGGGTGCGGCGACCGGCCAGACGTCGCCTCGCCTCCGGGGTCAGCTCGTCGGCGTACAACTGGTCGCCGAGCAGGATGAGCGCCTCAGGCCAGTCGTCGATCGGCTGCGTGGCCATCCGCGCGGCGTATGCGTCCAGCGCGTCGAGGCCGAGTTTCGAGTCGACGCTCTGGTCGTCGGTCTTGGGGTATCGGCATGACCCAAAGATGGCTTGCAATCGATGGGTTGATGAGGGCCCTCGGGTACGGATGACACTGGGCGGGAAGGGCGAGCCCGGCAGCGGCCAGACGACCTCGCCGTCGAGCTTGACGTCATACTCGGTGACGGTGTCCGGGGTCAACCCGGTCACCGTGACAAGAGCGTAGTGATGACCCTGCACAGCGAACGTCCGGGCGGATCGGCCCAGCACCTGCACCGTTGCCGCACTGTCGGTTTGGACCCACACCAATGCGGTCGTGTCGGATACGTGCCGCAACGCCGGACCGAGCAAGAGCGCCATTGAACCACCCTACGGGCAGCGGCTGATGGCTGATGGTCCTGGCGTCGACCTTCATGATCAATTACTTCGATTGTTCGGCCCGCGGCAGGGGTACCTGTCTCGGCGCGAAAAACCCCACACCGAACCGAGTTTCCGCACGAATCTGCGCTACCGGCTGGTGCGCCATCCGCTCATGCTCGGCTTCTGGGAGCCTTACCGCGACTACCGCCGTCGAGTTCCCATGCTGATCCGCACCTTTCGCGAACTTCGGCGACGCGCGCACCAGGGTATCGGTGGGGCGTATGGCCGTCCGCACCGTGCACAGTAGCGGCGATCGACAGGTATGAGCTTGGCCGGTGGAACTTCTGTATCGCCGGCATTTCGTCAAGGATGGATGCCATGGATGTCAAGGAGGTGTTGCTGCCCGGTGTCGGTCTGCGTTACGAGTTCACCAGCCGCGCGGGTGAACGGATCGCCATCCTCGCACGGCGCACCGGCGATTTCGACGTCGTGGTGTACGGCGCCGACGACCCGGACGAAGCCCGGCCGGTGGTCCGCCTCACCAACGACGAAGCGGAGGCCGTTGCTCAGATCTTCGGCGCACCAAGGATTGCCGAGCGCTTTGCCGAGCTGACCCGCGAGGTCCCCGGACTCGAGGCGGGGCAAGTCCACATCACGCGCGGCAGCCCGTTTGTCGACCGTCCACTGGGCGACACTCGGGCTCGGACACGCACTGGTGCATCGATCGTCGCGATCGTGCGCGACGACGATGTGGTCGCTTCGCCGGGCCCCGCCGAAATGCTGCGGGCGCGAGATGTGCTGATCGTAATCGGCACCCAGGAAGGCATTGCCGGGGTCGAGCATATCGTCGATAAGGGCTGAGTCGGTGGAAGTTTCGAGCGCGCTGCTTTTTCAGCTCGGTGCGCTCTTTGCCGTGCTCGCTGCCGTGGGCACGCTCGCGCGCCGATTCGGGCTGTCCCCGATCCCGGTGTATCTGATCGCGGGTCTGTCGCTCGGCAAGGGCGGGCTGTTGCCGGTGGCCGCCGCCGACGACTTCATCATCACGGGCGCGCCCATTGGCGTGGTCCTGTTGCTGCTCACACTGGGCCTGGAGTTCTCCGCGACGGAATTCGCCAACAGCCTTCGCCACCATCTGCCGTCGGCGGGCATCGACGCGGCCCTCAACGCCACGCCCGGCGCCGTCGCCGGCTGGTTGTTGGGGCTGAACGGCGTCGGTGTCTTGGCGCTGGCCGGAATCACCTACATCTCCTCGTCGGGCGTCGTCGCCCGACTCCTGGAAGACCTCGGGCGGCTGGGCAACCGCGAAACGCCGGCGGTGCTGTCGATGTTGGTGCTCGAAGACTTCGCGATGGCCGGTTATCTGCCGCTGGTGGCGGTGCTGGCGTCGAGCGGCAGCTGGGTGGACGCGGTCGGTGGCATGGTGGCCGCGATCGGTGTGCTGCTCGCCGCATTCGCCGTCTCCTACCGCTGGGGCCACCATGTCGGCCGGTTGGTCTCGCATCCCGATTCCGAGCAGCTGTTGCTCAGGGTCCTCGGAATCACCCTGATCGTCGCTGCGGCGGCCGAGGCGTTGAAGGCCTCTGCCGCGGTGGGCGCCTTCCTGGTGGGCCTCACCCTGACCGGTGAGACGGCCGACCGGGCCCGCAAGGTGCTGGGGCCCCTGCGCGATCTGTTCGGCGCGGTGTTCTTCCTGGCGATTGGACTCTCCGTCGACCCGAGAGAGCTGCTGCCGATGCTGCCGGTGGCCGTCGGGTTGGCCGTGGTCACCGCGGCGACGAAGGTGATCACCGGGATGCTAGCCGCCAGGCGCGACGGCGTGGCACGGCGTGGGCAGCTACGTGCCGGTACAGCGCTCATCGCCCGCGGCGAGTTCTCGCTGATCATCATCGGATTGGTCGGCACGTCGATCCCCGTGGTGGCGGCGTTGGCGACGTCCTATGTCTTCATCATGGCGATCGCCGGTCCGGTGTTGTCGCGATACGTCGGAGGCCGGCCCTCGGTCAACGTCCGGCACAGCGTTTAGCCAATGTGCAGCGCGACCACCAGCCATCGGCCGGCGGGTAGCTGTTCCACCCGGCAGGCGATGGCATGGACTCTCCCGCCCCGGCTGTACGTGCCGAACACCTCGGCCGCGCTGTCACCGAGACCGGGCTGAATCCGCATCCGGCGCAACACCGCTGCCCCCGGCGCGCCGGCCGCCGCCCGGGTGAACGCCAGCACGGAGTCCAGGAGGCAGGGCGCCAACATTGAGGCGAGTTGAGGGGCCGGGCGGCGCCGGTCGATCACTTCCAGCACCCGACGCAACGCGGCGTCGGCGAAGGCGGCCGCTTGGCGCATCCGCGGCGACAGCGGCGTGGGCACGTGGGTCGGCGCGGCGCGCAGGCGCGGACGTGGGACCTGCGGCGACGGCAGGCAGCGCGGGACTTCGGGGCCCGGTGTGCGGGTGGGCGGTTCGTAGTCGATCACCGGCGTTACGGCGGTGTCGGGTACGGGCACCCGTCGAGAGTGGCAGTTATCACTGGTCTGCGGTATTCACCCGTCGGCGTTCATCCACATCCACGGTCCCGTGCGCGCGAACCCCGACCGACGCGGCCCGGTGGATGCCGTTACCGTGGGCGACAGCACGACCCCGGTGACCCAACAGGACGACTTGACCAGGAGGACCGAGCCGCAATGGTGACTCGTTTGTCCAACGCGGACACGTCCTTCTACCGGCTGGAGAACACGACGACACCGATGTACGTCGGTTCGCTGGCGATCCTGCGCCGCCCGCGGTCCGGATTGAGCTACGAAACGCTCCTGGCCACCGTCGAGCAGCGGCTGCCGCAGATCCCGCGGTACCGCCAGAAGGTGCGCGAGGTCAAGTTGGGCATGGCTCGGCCGGTGTGGATCGACGACCGTGACTTCGACATCACCTATCACATCCGGCGCTCGGCGCTGCCGTCGCCGGGCAGCGACGAGCAACTGCACGAGCTGATCGCGCGGCTGGCCGCGCGGCCCTTGGACAAGTCTCGACCGTTGTGGGAGATGTACCTCGTCGAGGGTTTGGCCAAGAACCGCGTCGCCCTCTACACCAAGTCGCACCAGGCGCTGATCAATGGGATGGGCGCGCTGGAGATCAACCATGTGATCGCCGATCGGACGCGGCGACCGCCGGCGTTCCCCGAGGACATCTGGGTCCCCGAACGCGACCCCGGCAGCACCCGGCTGATTGTTGGCGCGATCGGCGACTGGATCGTGGGTCCGGGCACCCAGCTGCGGGCCGTCGGATCGTCCCTCGCCGGGTTGGTGACCAGCTCGACCCAGCTTGTTGAGGCCGGCCGCCGGGTGTTCGATATTGCACGCACGGCGGCGCGCGGTACGGCCCCCAATAGTCCGCTCAATGCCACCGTGTCCCGCAATCGGCGGTTCACGGTGGCCCGCGGGAAGCTCGACGACTATCGGATGGTCCGGGCGCGCTACGACTGTGACATCAACGACGTGGTGCTTGCCGTGGTGACCGGGGCATTGGGCAACTGGCTGATGTCGCGAGGTGAGGCCGTCTCGTCGACGGCGACGGTGCGTGCGCTCGCGCCGTTGTCGGTATACGCCGACGAACAATTGGACTCGACCGGCCCGGGTCAGGCGATGAGCGAAGTAACACCCTTTCTCGTCGATCTGCCGGTGGGGGAAGGCAATGCGGTGGTGCGGCTGTCCCAGATCGCCCATGCCACCGAGTCGAATCCGGGAGCATCTAGCCGAGTTGACGCCAGGACGATCGTCACCTTGTCCGGCTTCGCCCCGCCGACCTTGCACGCGATGGGGATTCGAGTGGCGACCAGCTTTTCGGCTCGCCTGTTCAACCTGCTGATCACCAACGCGCCGGGAGCGCAATCGCAGATGTACATCGCCGGCACCAAGTTGCTGGAAACCTATGCCGTGCCGCCGTTGCTGCACAATCAGGCCCTGGCCATCAGCGTCACGTCCTACAACGGGATGTTGTATTTCGGCATCAACGCCGACCGCGATGCCATGAGTGACGTCGACC
>JALHRH010000375.1 GCA_022841565.1 Mycobacterium sp.
ACCTGGGCATGCCGATGCTCGATGGCCTCGAACGACGCCATAAACAGGCCCTTGAGCCGCTCCAGCGGATTGGGTTCGCTGTCGACGATCTCGCGGTAGCACGCAAACAGCCAATCCAGAAATCCGCGCAGCAACTCGTCGACCATCTCCTCCTTGGAGGCGAAGTGGTGGTAGAGACTGCCGGACAGAATGCCAGCACCGTCGGCGATGTCTCGTACGGTGGTGGCGCGCAAGCCGCGTTCAGCGAACATCACCGCGGCGAGTTCCAACAACTCGTCTCGACGACTATTAGCCTGGCCGGCCACTCGCTCCACCCGCTCAGGGTATCAACCAAGCGCTTGCTCGGCCAATTGCAGGGTAACGTGCATCGCGCTGACCACGTCTTTTACCCCTTTGACGGCACCAGAATTCATTTCAGCGAAACACGCACGCTTTCCAAATGTGACCCGTATGGTCGTTCACGTCGGGGCTTGCGCGTCGCGAGCGATGAGACCAATGGGAGATCAGGGCGATGAACTTTTCGGTACTTCCACCAGAAATCAACTCTCTACGGATGTTCATCGGCGCGGGGTCGACGCCCATGCTGCAGGCCTCGTCGGCCTGGTCGGGACTGGGTGAAGAGCTGGGTTCGGCGGCGGACTCGTTTTCCTCGGTGACCGCGAACCTGGCCGGTCAGGCCTGGCAGGGCCCGGCGGCCAAGGCGATGTCCAACGCGGCGGCCCCCTATGCGGCGTTCCTGCGCGCCACATCGGGTCGTGCCCACGGCGCGGCCGGCCACGCCAAGGCGGTGGCCAGCGCCTTCGAGGCGGCCAAGGCGGCCACGATTCACCCGCAGACCATCGCCGCCAACCGCCAGGCCTTCGTCCAGCTGGTGCGCAGCAACTTCCTCGGGCTCAACGGCCCCGCGATCATGGCCGCAGAAAGCATGTACGAGGAGTTCTGGGCCGCTGACGTGGCCGCGATGGCCGGCTATCACGGTGGGGCATCGGCGGTTGCGGCGCAGTTGTCGTCGTGGCAGCAGACGCTGCAGGGCCTGCCCGGCATCGGCCAGCTGTTCGGCGGTGCCCGGGCCCCCGCTCCGGCCGCGCCCGGGGATCCCAACTTCGGCATCGGCAACAAAGGCGGCGGGCTGAACGTCGGCAATGGAAACACCGGCAACAACAACGTCGGCAACGGAAACACCGGCAACCAAAACATTGGTGGCGGCAACTTAGGCAACACCAACGTCGGCAGCGGAAACGGCGGCAACGGAAACTTCGGCTTCGGCAACTTCGGCAACTCCAACATCGGCGTCGGCAACAGTGGCCCCGGCGGCACCCTTCTCGCGCCACAGGCCGGCAACAACAATGTCGGATTCGGCAACACCGGCAACAACAACATCGGGTTAGGTAACACCGGCACCGGCAACCAGGGCGGCGGCAACACCGGCAACAACAACATCGGGTTCGGCCTGCAGGGCAACAACCTGATCGGCGTCGGGGGCGCCGCCTACAACACCGCCACCGGCCAATTCCAGTTCACCGGTCTGAACGCCGGCACCGGCAACATCGGGTTGTTCAACTCCGGAACCGGCAACATCGGCTTCTTCAACTCCGGCGACGGCAACGTCGGCCTCTTCAGCTCAGGCGCCAACACCCTTCCCGCCGATCTAGGCAAACTCCAAGGCATCGGCATCGGCAACACCGGCTTCGGCAACATCGGCATCGGCAACTCCAACCAAGGAAACTTCGGCATCGGCAACGCCGGCGGCCTGAACACCGGCCTCGGGAACGCAGGCAGTTTCAACACCGGCTTCGGAAACGCAGGTAGCGTCAACACGGGCATGGACAACTCAGGCAACATCAACACGTTCGACGGGAACTCCGGCAGCACCAACACCGGCTTCTGGAATTCCGGCAACACCAATACCGGCTTCGGGTCAATCACCGACACCGGCCTGACCAATTCTGGCTTCAACAACGTCGGCAACGGTGTCTCAGGCTTCAACAACTCGGCCATCGGTGTGAACGATGTTGGTGTATCGGGCGTTTCCAACACGCTGAGCGGCGGGACCGCGTTCAATGGCTTCACCTCAGGCATCTTCAACACCGGCGTGCCAGCGACCCAGCCCCCTTTGCCCCCCTTCTTGACCGCTAGCGGCTTTGCTTCTGGCATCTTCAATAGGGGCTCCTTTGGAGGGGGCTTCTTCAGCATCACTCAGCTGCTGAGGAACCTGTAGCCCCCAGTCGGCTGCTGAAAGGTTGAGGTTGCCGACTGATCGGCCTCGACACCCCACGCGAGTGTGAGCGTGCTCGCCAGGAGCTGGTTCCTCGACCAGCCCTGGCGGGGCAGCCACGGCCCGGCGGGCCGCGAAGTGGTTGTTGGCGTTTGCTCGTCCCATTCTGCGCAAACCAGATATTGCGGCGGTAGTTCCCCGTATCGTTCGTCACGTTCGGGTGCTCGTCACGGGCGATGTAGCTAATGGAGATAGCGTCAGGCATGTCGAGGTCTTCCGGATCAGGTGTGTAGGAACCCTCATCCTCGGGAGACCTCGACCCCTATTCCGGTAACGACGCGCCGACCACCACTACACCCTCATCTGCGAAGAGCCCCGAAATCACCTCACTGGACAGGTAACTGCGGTCGCCGGCGGCCACAAACGCGATGGCGGCCGCGCCAACGTCGGCGCCGGAAACCTCGGCAGCGGAAAACTACGGCTTCGGCAACCCAACGGCAACGGAAACGGAAACCTCAATAGCAAGCCAACTCGCCTTGGGTGGCGGAAACACCGGCAACTCGAACATCGGTGGCGGAAACACCGGCAATTCGGGCCAAGGAAGCACGGGCTTCGGGAACTCCGGCTCCCTGGACACCGGATTCGGGAACTCGGGCGACTTCAACAGCGGCATCGGGAATGCCGGCGGCGCGAACACAGACTTCTGGAACTCTGGCGACATCAATACGGGCAATGGGAATTCGGGCAGAATAAACACCGGCTTCTGGAATTCGGGCAACGTGAAGAAGGGCTTCGGGGCCACCACCAACTCCCCCCTCCCTAACTCCGGCTTCGGCAACACCGGTATCGATATCTCCGGTTTCAACAACACGGCCAGCGGCCCTGGCGTGAACGGCCTTATCTCGGGCATTGAAAACACCGCCAGCGGCGGCTCAGCTCCGAGCGGCAGAATCTCGGGCTTCTTCAACACGGCCGTCCCCCGGGCAGCATATTGATCACTGTGGCCGGCGAAGACTCGGGCTTGCTCAATACCGGCAGCTTGCTGTCCGGCCATTTCAGCCTCCGTCAGCTGTTCTCTTGGCGCTTCAGCTAGGCGCGCCTGCGGCGCCGTAGGACTCAGCGTCGAGTGTGAAATATACGACGCGACACGCCGATTGGCCGTCGGGGGATTCACACTCGGCGGCTCGACAATCACCGAATCACGCGTGCTGGTTTGATACCGAAATCACCTCTCCGGTCAGGTAACTCGAGTAGTCGCTGGCCAGAAACGCAATCGTGGCCGCCACTTCCCACGGTTCGGCCGCGCGCCCGAACGCCTCCTGGGACGACAACCGATCCAGCAGCTCGGTCGACGTGGTCTTGTCCAGGAACTTGTGCCGCGCGATGCTGGGCGAGACCGCGTTGATCCGCACCCCGTACTCCGCGGCTTCGATTGCGCTACAACGGGTTAACGCCATGACCCCAGCCTTGGCGGCGGCGTAGTGCGCCTGCGAGTGCTGGGCACGCCAGCCCAGCACGCTGGCGTTGTTGACGATCACGCCACCATGCGAAGCGTCACGGAAATAACGCAACGCCGCACGGGTGGCCCGGAACACCGATGTCAGCGAAACGTCCAGCACCCGGTCCCACTCCTCATCGGTCATGTCGGCCACCGGGGTCTGTCCGCCCAGTCCGGCGTTGTTGACCAGCACATCGAGTCGTCCGAACCGGGCCGTGCACGACGAGATCAGCGCGTCGACCTGGGCGGTGGACGTCACGTCGCACACGACGTGCTCGACCCGGCCCAGCCCCAGCGCGGCCAACTCGGTGGCCGTCTCCCCCAACCTGCGTTCGTGGTGGTCGGAGATCAGCACATCGGCACCCTCGGCCAGCGCCCGCCGAGCCGTGGCCGAACCGATGCCGGTGCCCGCCGCTGCGGTCACCACCACCACCTTGCCGTCCAGAAGCCCATGTCCGGCAACCTCTTTCGGCACCACCGACAAGCTCATCCCTTCACCTCCCGCGGCAGGCCAAGCACCCGCTCGGCGATGATGTTGCGCTGGATCTCGTTGGATCCGCCGTAAATGGTGTCGGCGCGGGTGAACAGGTACAGCCGCTGCCACTCGTCGAACTCGCCGTCGTGCAACACCAGCCCCGGCTTGCCGATCACGTCCATGGCGAGCTCCCCGAGTGAGCGATGCCAGTTGGCCCACAACAGCTTTGACACGTTGTCCTGCCCGGGTTGCTCCACGTCCATGGTGGCCAGGGCATATGACCGCATCGCGCGCAGCCCCGTCCACGCCCGGGTCAGCCGCTCCCGGATGAACGGGTCGTCGCCGGCGCCGGTGCGCTGCGCGAGCTCGGCCAGGTTGGAAAGCTCACGCGCATAGACGATCTGCTGACCCAAGGTGGAGACGCCGCGTTCGAAGGTCAGTGTTCCCATGGCGACCCGCCACCCGTCGCCGGGCTGTCCAACCACCAGCGAGGCGTCGGTGCGGGCGTCGTCGAAGAACACCTCGTTGAACTCCGCGGTGCCGGTGATCTGGACGATCGGCCGCACCTGAACGCCCGGCTGGTCCAGCGGCACCAGCAGATACGACAGACCCGCGTGCCGCTTGGAACCCTTCTCGGTGCGCGCCACCACAAAGCACCACTGGGACAAGTGGGCCAGCGACGTCCACACCTTCTGGCCGTTGATCACCCACTGATCGCCGTCGAGTTCGGCGGTGGTTGAGACGTTGGCAAGGTCGCTCCCGGCGCCCGGCTCGGAATAGCCCTGACACCACAGCTCGGTCACGTCGAGGATGCGCGGCAGGAAGCGCTGCTGCTGCTCCGG
>JALHRH010000376.1 GCA_022841565.1 Mycobacterium sp.
GTGCTGGTCACTGGCGGTCCTGACCGACTGACCACCCACAAACGTCCAGGTGATCAATCGGAAGTTGTCGGCAAGCGTCTTGAAGTGACCCGCGACACGACTATGAGCAATACCGTTGTCCCACACCGTATGACGCCCGATCTAGATAGCAGGTCCACTCCCGACTCGAAAGTCCCGTCCTGCGGGTAACCAACCAGCGCATATCAGACTTGACACGCGTCGATACGACACGCTCGACAACCCCCCACTCACCTGGTCAACGAGGCGGCGGCCATGACGACGGTCGTGGCCGCGGCTTCATCCTGCCCCTTGAAAAAAATTTCGAATATCAGTCGGGCGACGATGTCGGCCGCGTGCGCGGCCGGGGGAGATCGATATTGGTCTCGTGTTGGTCCGGTCCACGATGACCGGGCCTATGTGCCGCAGCACGGTCCCGCGCGGCCGGCGTCGTTCTCACTGCTGTCGGCGCGAAGTTCGAAGGCCGGTACCGGTGCGTCAAATCCCTTGAGCGCCAACGGTCCATACGGTTTCACGGGAAAATCCGGCAGCTGGTCCTGCAGAGCCGAATCAGTCAGAATCTGGCCCGGCGCCGCGGCCGCCACCAGGCGCGCGGCCAGGTTGACGGGGTTTCCGAAGTAGTCGCCGTTGATGGCCAGGACGGTGCCGTAGGCGAGACCTGCGCGGACCCGCAGCCCCTCCTCGCGCGCCTTGGGATGATCGACGAGATCGAGTGCGGCGTTTGCCAGCTGCTTGGGTGACGCGCTTACCCACATCACCTCGTCACCGATGAACTTCACCACCCGGCCGCCGTCGGCGTGCACCACGTCTGACACGGTGCCGGCGAACTCGTTGAGTAAACCCGACAATTGGGCGGGGGTGAGCGCCTGGGTGAGCACCGTGAAACCCGACAGGTCGGCAAAACCTATGCCGCACACCACACTCGACGACGTGTCGCGGATCACGCCCTCGAAGTGGGTCCGCGCGCTGGTCAGGTGGTGGCGGTGCACGATGTCGATCAGCGCCCCGATCCGGGGGACGAACTCGGCGACCGATCGGTAGGCCTGCGCCGTGGCGAACTCGTCTTTGGTATGGGTCATCTGAATGTCTGGTGTGCCGACCCGGATCAGCGTGGATTCGGCTTCGGCAAGCCGGGCCATCGCGGCACCGAGGACACGCAACATGCCGGACGCGCCGTCGTCGCCCACCACCGCCTTCAGCGCGACCCAGGTCGCCAGGGCGTCCACGTCAGCCTGGCTCAGTGCCGGAACGTCGGGACCGGCGAAGGTCAGACCCAACAGGCCCCAGGCGTGGGCAACCTCCTCGGCGGACAACCCGAGTTGTTCGGCGGCGGCCGCCACCGTGTAGATCGGGGTGCCGGACCATAGCAAGATGTCGCCGGCCAAGCCGAACAACCGGCCGCGCCGTTCGGCCTCCACCATCTGGTCAACGGTGAAGCCCAGCTCGTCCAGATACTTCATGAGATCGGCGCGCTCGCGCGGGTTAGCGATTCCGGCGGCTTCCATCGCATCCCAATCGAACACCTGCTAAGTGTGCCAGCAACGACGTGCATTAGCTCGTTTGCTCGCCTCCTCCCGCCGCTGCGCGGCGCGCATCGTCGCCGAGCGGGATCGGATTGCTCGCCTCCTCCTCCCGCTGCTGCGCGGCGCATCGTCGCCGAGCTAGGGTGATTCGCCGTGAGCGACGCGCCGAATCTCCTACAGGGACCGTTGGAAGAACGCCACCGTGAGCTTGGTGCGAGTTTCGCCGAGTTCGGGGGCTGGCGGATGCCGGTGTCATACGCCGGTACCGTCGGTGAGCACAACGCCACCCGCAATGCTGTGGGCCTTTTCGACGTGAGCCATCTGGGCAAGGCGCTGGTTCGTGGCCCGGGTGCAGCGCAGTTCGTTAACTCTGCGCTCACCAACGACTTGCGCCGCATCGGGCCGGGTAAGGCGCAATACACGTTGTGCTGCACCCAATCCGGTGGCGTCATCGACGATTTGATCGCCTACTACGTCGACGACGACGAGATCTTCCTGGTGCCCAACGCCGCAAATGCCGCCGCGGTGGTGCAGGCGCTGCAGGCCGCCGCACCGGCCAACCTGGCCATCACCAACCTGCACCGCGACTATGCGGTGCTCGCGGTGCAGGGGCCCCGCTCTACTGAGGTGCTCGCCGCGCTGGGGCTGCCGACCGACATGGACTACATGGGTTACGCGGATGCGACGTATTCGGGTGTGCGGGTGCGGGTCTGCCGCACCGGCTACACCGGCGAGCACGGCTACGAATTGCTGCCGCCGTGGACTTCGGCAGGGATCGTGTTCGACGCGCTGGTGGCGGCGGTAAGCGAAGCCGGCGGTCAGCCCGCCGGCCTAGGAGCACGCGACACCCTGCGCACCGAGATGGGCTATCCGCTGCACGGACATGAACTGTCGCTGGACATCTCGCCGTTACAGGCCGGCTGCGGCTGGGCGATCGGCTGGAAGAAGGACGCGTTCTTTGGCCGTGACGCGCTGCTCGCCGAGAAGGAGGTCGGCCCGCGGCGCCGGTTGCGTGGGCTGCGTACCACCGGCCGCGGGGTGCTGCGGCCGGGGCTGACGGTGCTCGACGGGGACAAGCCGGTGGGCACCACCACGTCGGGCACCTTTTCGCCGACCCTGCAGCTCGGCATCGCGCTGGCGCTGATCGACTCCGACGCCGGAGTGCAGGACGGCCAGCAAATCACGGTCGATGTGCGCGGCCGCGCCGTGGACTGCGCAGTGGTGCGCCCACCGTTCGTCGAGCTCAAAACGCGATAAACGACCGATGTGCGTGGCAAAAACCCATTCCCGCAAGGTTATAGAATCAGCCCCATGACCAGCGGCCCTCTCGAGTTCACGGTTTCGCGTGCGGAAAACCCCGCCACCGAGGCCGAGCGGGTAGCGATCCTGGCCGACCCAGGGTTCGGCAAGTACCACACCGATCACATGGTCTCGATCGACTACATCGAGGGCCAAGGTTGGCACAACGCGCGCGTCCTCGGGTACGGCCCAATCGAGTTGGACCCGTCGGCCATCGTGCTGCACTACGCGCAGGAAGTGTTCGAGGGACTCAAGGCCTATCGGTGGGCCGATGGCTCCGTGGTTGCGTTCCGGGCCGATGCCAACGCTGCGCGGTTGCGCTCGTCGGCGCGGCGGCTGGCGATGCCGCAGTTGCCCGAAGAGCTCTTCCTCGAGTCGTTACGCAGGCTCATCGCCGTCGACAACCAGTGGGTGCCCAAGGCCGGCGGCGAGGAGGCGCTGTATCTGCGGCCCTTCATGATCGCCACCGAGCCCGGCCTGGGCGTGCGGCCGGCCAAGGAGTACCGCTACCTGCTGATCGGTTCGCCGGCCGGGGCGTATTTCAAGGGCGGCGTCAGCCCCGTCACCGTCTGGGTGTCTACCGAGTACGTGCGAGCTAGCCCGGGTGGCACCGGAGCGGCCAAGTTCGGTGGCAATTACGCCGCTTCGCTGCTGGCCCAGGCCCAAGCCGCCGAACACGGCTGCGATCAGGTGGTGTGGCTGGACGGCGTGGAACGCCGTTACGTCGAAGAGATGGGTGGGATGAACCTGTTCTTCGTGCTGGGCAGCGGCGGTTCGGCACGGCTGGTCACTCCTGAGCTGTCGGGTTCGCTGCTACCCGGAATCACCCGAGATTCGTTGTTGCAGTTGGCCCTTGACGCGGGCTTCCCGGTCGAGGAACGCAAGATCGACATCGACGAGTGGGAGAAGAAGGCAGCCTCCGGTGAGATAACCGAGGTATTCGCGTGCGGCACCGCGGCCGTCATAACCCCGGTTTCGCGAGTGAAGTGCGGCGACGGCGAATTCACCATTGGCGACGGTGAATCCGGTGAGGTGACGATGGCGTTGCGCGATACGCTGACCGGGATCCAGCGCGGCACCTTCGCCGACACCCACGGCTGGATGTCAAGGCTGGGTTAGAAAACGGGTCAGAATGCCGCCAGGCCCACCGCGCACACCGTCGTCGTCAGCTCGATCGCGGCGCCCAGCACATCGCCGGTAATGCCGCCGAAGCGGCTGACGCAATGCCGGACCAGTGCTGCCCCCGCCCATATCGCTGCCAACACCACGATGGGTCCTTGCCATCCCTTCGGGTAGGCCAGCACCGAAGCGGCGACTAGCATGGACAGCCAAGCCACACCAATCCATTCGGGTTGGGTTCCCGCAACCTGGCCTCCCAGCGCGCTGCCCTCAGCCGCGCGCACCGACCGCCGACCGGCTAGCACCGCGCTGACCCGGCCGGCGAACACCGCCAGCACTATCGCCGGACTCCCGAGCGTCGTGAAGGCCGCGCTCTGCAACGCGATGACCAGCACGACCGCGGCGACCCCGAATGGCCCGGCCGATCCGTCGCGCATCACGGCCAGCGCTCGCTGCGGCGGTCCATAACAGCCCAGCCCGTCCGCTGTATCTGCCACGCCGTCGACGTGCAGGCCGCGGGTGGCCAGCAGCAGCGCTGCCACGGCGAGCAGCCCCGGCAGTGCGCTGGACTGACCAAACGCCGCCACGCCGCCCCATTTCACGGCCGCGGCCAGCGCTCCGAGCACGGCACCGACCACTGGCAGTGCGGTCAACGCGCCGCGACCCATCGGACCTGTCAGTGAACCCGGGACCGGCAGCACCGTTGCGAAGGCGAAAGCTGTCGCCAGCGACCGGATCATGGGTTGATCGCGCCCGACACCCCGGCCTCGCTGAACGTCGACATCAAGGACAGCGCGGCGACCGCGGCACGCAACACCGGTAACGCCACCGCGGCGCCGGTGCCCTCGCCCAGCCGCATCCGCAGGTCCACAATCGGCTCCAAGTCGAGGGACGCTAGCGCCAGCGGGTGACCGGGCTCGGTGGACCGGTGACCGGCCTGCCACCACTGCCGCGCGCCCGGCGCCAGCCGTTCGGCGACCAGCGCCGCGGCCGTCACCGCCATGCCGTCCAGCAGCACCGGGGTACGGCGGACGGCGGCTTGGGCGCAGAAGCCGGCC
>JALHRH010000377.1 GCA_022841565.1 Mycobacterium sp.
TGGCGCCCGGGTAGAACGACGCGATCTGGGCCATGTCGACGTCGGTGGTACAGGTGAAGCGTGCCGTGTGCGCGGTCCCCGAGAGCAGTACATGGTCGCAGTTGACACCGTGGGCTTTCAGCCAGTCCCGGTAGTCGGCGAAGTCGGCCCCGGCGGCGCCGATCAGCGCAACATCGCCGCCGAGCACGCCGATGGCAAACGACATGTTCCCCGCCACTCCCCCGCGATGCACTACCAGGTCGTCGACCAGGAAGCTCAGCGACACCTTGTGCAGGTGGTCGGGCAGCAGTTGTTCAGAAAACTTGCCGGGAAAGCGCATCAGATGGTCTGTCGCAATAGAACCGGTCACCGCGATGGTCACGAAAAATCCACCCTTCGTTAATCAGTCTTTCAGCCTCTCACGAACCTCAGCCGGCGACGAACGCTGCCGACGGCGGAGGCGGCCCGAACCCCTTGCGCTAGCCTGCCTACAGACTCACTCGGTTGCCGCGGCTGGACACTCGGACGGCAATCCGCTCGTCGCCTCGTCCCCCAGCGTAGGAGAACAACGATGGTCGGTTCGCACCCGCCGAACCCTACTGCAGGCGGCGACGGACCCCAACCAGCGCAGCCATACCCAGAAGCCGGGCCCCGCGCCTTCGAGACGCTGGACTTTCCGCACACCGAACCGGCCTTCGGGCCCGCCAACTCCGGCAGCAGCCCAGCCGGCTACCCCGGGCCACCGCCCTACCGGAAGCAACGACCCAAGCGTCTGCTCATCGGCGTGTTGCTGGCCATTGCGCTGGTCGCCGCGTTAACTGCCGCCATCGTCTACGGGGTACGTACCAACGGCGCCAACAGCGGTGGCGCCGTCTCGGACACCTCGACCAAAATCGCTGTCCAGAAATACCTCAACGCGCTGGCGCACAAGGACATTGACAACATCGTCCGCAACACGTTGTGCGGCCTCTATGACGCCGTCAAAGACAAACGCTCCGACCAGGCCCTGGCCAAGCTCAGCAGCGACGCGTTCCGCAAACAGTTCTCCGAGGTCGACGTGACGTCGATAGACAAGATCGTCTACCTGTCGCAGTACCAGGCCCAGGTGCTGTTCAGCATGCAGGTGACACCCGCGGTCGGCGGGCCGCCGCGAAGTCAGGTGCAGGGCATCGCTCAGCTGTTGTTCCAGGGTGGGCAAATCCTGGTCTGCTCGTACGTGCTGCGCACGGCCGGGCAGTACTGACGCGAAGGAGACCTACGGGGTTAGTTGAACGAGTCCCCGCACGCGCAGGAACCGGTGGCGTTGGGGTTGTCGATGGTGAAACCCTGCTTTTCGATGGTGTCGACGAAATCGATCGACGCGCCTTCCACGTAGGGGGCGCTCATCCGGTCCACGATCAGCGTCACACCGCCGAACGCCACGGTCAGGTCGCCGTCCAGGTTGCGGTCGTCGAAGAACAGGTTGTAGCGCAGCCCCGCACATCCGCCCGGTTGGACGGCGATGCGCAGCGCCAGGTCGTCACGTCCCTCCTGGTCCAGCAGGGCCTTCGCCTTCGCAGCAGCGGCCTCGGTCAGGATCACGCCGTGGGTGGTGGCGGTCGGCTCGTTCTGCACCGTCATTGCTTCTCCTACATGCCTCATTGTCGGGTGGGCCTATCCGGCTTTAAGCCAGCTAATTGGTCTGGGGCCCGCTCACGGGAAACCCACTTCGTCAACGGTACCCTGGTGGGCCGCTATTCCCGAGTCGCGCCGCTGTCTCAGAGGCCAGGCCCATCAACTGATTGGCCGCATCGGCTAGGGCCAGCCGCACCGAACCCGCATATTCGCTCATGGCGAGCGCGGACATGATTCCCGACGCGCGGGTGGTGGACTTGTCCACTGACACCTGACCGGCCAGCACGATCACCGGGATACCCAGCGCACGGGCAGCTGCCGCGATCTCGCCGACCACCTTCCCATGCAGTGACTGCTCGTCGAAGTGGCCCTCACCGGTGACGATCATGTCCGCATCTTCGAGATCATCGGCGAAGTTGGTCAATTCGGCGAAGATCGCCGCGCCGGATTCACACCGGCCGCCCAGTGCGAGCAACCCCGCCCCGATCCCACCGGCAGCACCCGCGCCAGGCTCGGCACTCACGTCTCGGCCCGCGACGGTATCCAGCACCGGCGCCCACGCCTCGAGGCGGAGTTCCAGCTTCGCGACCGTGGCCGCGTCCGCACCTTTCTGCGGCGCGAACACCCGGGCCGCCCCCCAGGGCCCCAGCAGCGGATATTCCACGTCCGAGGCGGCGATCAGGTCGATTCCGGATAACCACTGCCGGGCCGTGTCCAGGCCACCCAGCTCGTGGATCATCCCCTGACCCCCGTCGGTACATGCAGTGCCGCCCAACCCGACCACGATGCGCGCCGCACCGGCTTTCAAGGCGGCCGCAATGAGCTGACCGACGCCCCTGCTGTGGGCGGCCATCGCGGTCTCCGGCGTCGGCGGCCCTTCCAGCAGCGCCAGACCGCAGGCCTGCGCACATTCGAGATACGCCGTTCGGGACCGCTCGTCGAACACCCAACGGGCGTCGACATCGCTGTCCAGCGGCCCGGACACGCGCAGCCGCCGCAATCCCCCAATCCGGTTGGCCAGCACCTCGACGAACCCGGGGCCGCCGTCGGATTGGGGCGCGACGATGAAGGAGTCACCTGGGCGGGACCGGGTCCAGCCCGTGGCGATGGCCGCCGCGGCCTCCACTGCGGACAGGCTGTCGCCGTAGCAGTCCGGAGCCACCAGCACCCGCATCGCGGGTAGCTGCAGCCTGCCGGGTCCGAAGCCTCCGGCAGCACCGCCCCCCGCCTGCTCCCCGTTCATCACAGGCCAGCGTAGGTGTACACGCAGTTCGCCGTACGCAATACAGCCGCAATTAACCAGGCTCACATCAGCGAAGTAACCTGACGACTGTGAAGCTGCTGGGCCGCAACAAGGATCATGACAATGGCGACGATGCCTCGGCCACGCCGGACCAGAGTTCCGTGGCGGCGGAAGCGGCGGCTCGTCGGGCGCGGACCGGCCCCAAGGGTCGGCCGACACCCAAGCGCAACGAAGCTCGGGGCAAGAAAGGTCCGGTCGCGCCGGCACCGATGACGGCGGCCGAGGCACGGGCCCGCCGTAAGTCGCTGGCCGGTCAGAAGCTCAGCCGCGAGGAACGCCGCGCCGATCGCACCGCGAACCGGGCCCGGATGGCCGATCGCCGCGAACGGATGATGGCCGGCGAAGAGAGATATCTGCTGCCGCGCGACCAGGGTCCGGTGCGCCGTTACGTCCGCGATGTAGTGGACGCCCGCCGAAATGTGCTCGGTCTTTTCATGCCGTCGGCTTTGGGGTTATTAGGCTTCATGTTCGCATTGCCGCAGCTGCAGTTCTATATGTCCCCGATGATGTTGGTGCTGATGGCGCTGATGACAATCGACGGGATCATCCTGGGGCGCAAGGTGGGCAGAATGGTGGACGCGAAGTTCCCGAAGAACACCGAAAGTCATTGGAAGCTGGGAATTTACGCCGCGGGGCGGGCTTCGCAGATGCGTCGGATGCGGGCTCCTCGACCCCAGGTTGAACGCGGTGCCCATGTCGAATGACCAGTTGACCTGAGATGCGCACGCTGGTACTCGGCGGCATCAGGTCGGGCAAGTCCCGGTGGGCGGAGGACGCAATCGCAAACGTGCTGGCACCAGAACAACCCGTCCGCTATCTGGCCGCTGGCTCGCTGGACCGGGCGGACCCGAACTGGACGGCACGCATCGCCGAACATCGCGGCCGTCGCCCCAGGCACTGGACGACGGAGGAAACCGGCGACGTCACCCGCGTCCTGCAGCAGCCACCCCCGGTTCCGACCCTGGTCGACGACCTGGGCACCTGGCTGACCGGCACGCTGGATCGCCACCACGGGTGGGATGGCGGCTCGGTGGACGAACCGGTCGAGCAGCTGCTGCGCGCGGTCGGCGAGTTCGAGGCGACGCTGGTGCTGGTCAGTCCGGAGGTGGGGTTGACCGTCGTGCCCGCCACCGCTTCCGGACGCCGATTCGCCGACGAGCTAGGTAGCCTCAACCAGCGGGTGGCCGCGCTCTGTGACCGGGTGGTGCTGGTGGTCGCCGGACAGCCCCTCACGGTCAAGGCGCCGGCATGATCGGGTTCGCGCCGGTGTCGCCGCCCGACGTGGACGCCGAAGCCGCCGCCCGGACCCTGCAGGACACGTTGACCAAACCGCGGGGTGCGCTGGGCCGGCTCGAGGATCTGGCGGTCTGGGTCGCGGCCTGTCAGGGGCAGTGCCCGCCGCGGCAGTTCGACCGGGCGCGAGTGGTCGTCTTCGCCGGTGACCACGGCGTGGCGCGGTCCGGAGTGTCGGCGTACCCACCCGAGGTGACCGCCCAGATGGTCGCCAACATCGCCGCCGGCGGAGCGGCGATTAACGCGCTGGCTGAGGTCGCCGGTGTGACGGTGCGGGTGGTCGACATCGCCGTGGACTGTGACGAGCATCTGATTGCGGCTTCGGAGAGGTTCAGCGACAAGATCCGTCGCGGCAGCGGCCATATCGCCGTCGAAGACGCCTTGACCGCCGAGCAGACAGCGCGGGCGATCGCGGCCGGGCAACAGATCGCTGACGACGAAGTCGACGCCGGCGCCGACCTGCTTATCGCCGGCGACATGGGAATAGGCAACACCACCCCGGCCGCGGTCCTGGTGGCCGCCCTGACGAACACCGAACCGGTTGCGGTGATCGGCTTCGGGACCGGGATCGACGACGGCGCCTGGTCCCGCAAGACGGCCGCGGTCCGCGATGCCCTGTTCCGCGCGCACCCGATCATCGACGACCCGGTCGCTTTACTGCGCTGCTGCGGCGGCGCGGACTTCGCGGCGATGGCCGGCTTCTGCGCCCAAGCCGCCGTCCGCCGTACCCCGGTGCTGCTGGACGGCATGGCGGTGACGGCCGCGGCGCTGGTCGCCGAACGGCTGGCGCCGGGCGCGCGGCAGTGGTGGAAGGCCGGTCACCGGTC
>JALHRH010000378.1 GCA_022841565.1 Mycobacterium sp.
GTCGACGGGAATCTCGTTGTCAATCTGTGGGGCGGTCATGCCGATGCCGCCGCTACCCGCCCCTGGCAGCACGACACCCTGACAACGGTGCTGTCCGGCACCAAGGGCCTGACGTCCACGTGCGTCCACCAACTCGCCGACCGCGGTGAGCTGGACCTGCATGCTCCGATCTCCCGGTACTGGCCCGAGTTCGGACAGGCCGGCAAGGAAGCCATCACGCTGGCCATGGTGATGAGTCACCGATCCGGCGTGATCGGCCCGCGCACCCGATTGACCACCGAGCAACTTTGCGATTGGGACTACGTCTGCGGCCAGCTGGCCATCGCCGAGCCCTGGTGGGAGCCGGGCACCGCGCAGGGCTACCACATGACGACCTTCGGCTTCATCCTTGGCGAGGTGTTCCGGCGCGTCACCGGCCGTACCGTCGGCCAGTATCTGCGGACCGAGATCGCGGGCCCGATCGGTGCTGATGTTCATATCGGCCTGTCCCCGCGCGAGCAGCTGCGCTGCGCCGAGCGGGTGAACAAGCCGACGGGTCGACAGCTACTTGCCGAACTGCACGCCCCCAGCGATCCGACGACGCTGGACGAACACCCCAAGGCTGGGATGTCGATTTCGATGGGATTTTTGGCCGACGACGACCTGGACACCGAAAACCTACAGCTCTGGCGCCAATTGGAGTTTCCCGGCACCAATGCTCAGGTGTCCGCGCTGGGGATGGCAACGTTCTACAATGCGCTCGCCCAGGAGAAGCTGCTCAGCCGCGAACACATGGACTTGGTCCGGGTGTGCCAGGGCGGGTTGGAGCCCGACTTGGTGCTGGGTCGGCGCGTCGCTGATCACGGCTGGGGCCTGGGCTACATGCTCAATCAGCGCTGCATCAACGGACCCAACCCGCGTATGTTCGGCCACGGGGGGCTTGGCGGTTCCTTCGCGTTCGTAGACCTGGAGCACCGGATCGGCTACGGGTACGTGTCGAACCGCTTCGACGCCAGCAAGGCCAACGCCGACCCGCGCAGTGTCGCCCTGAGCAACGAGGTGTACCGGGCGCTCGGGGTCAAGGTCGACTGACCCAGGACCACCCTCGCGCCCCAAAGTGAATTTCTCGACAGCGTCGCGGCGTGTCGCGTCGCGCGGTTCACACTCGACGTCACGTGCGGTCATCACGTCTGACAGGTCGGGCACCAGAACACATTGCGGCCCTCGAGTACCGCCGTACGGATCGTTTCCCCGCACACCCGACACGGATCGCCGGCGCGCCGGTACACGTAGGTGCGCGGACGCCCATGCGCGTACGACGGGGCGCCGCAGTCGTGTTCGGGACGGACAACGACGATCTTGCCGCGTCGCAACCCCACCTTCATCAGCGCCAACAGATCGGTCCAGGCGGCCTCGAACTCCGCTTCGGAGATCTTCTGCCCCGGCCGGTGCGGATCGATACGGTGGCGGAACAGCAGCTCGCTGCGATAGACGTTGCCGACCCCGGCGATCACGCTTTGATCCATCAGGAGTGCGCCAATCGGTCTGCGCGACTTGCTGATCCGCGCCCACGGCCACGCCGGATCGGCGTCGGCGCGTAACGGGTCGGGGCCCAGGCGGGCGACTACCTCGTCGACCTGGCTGACATCGAGGAGCTCGCACACCGTCGGGCCGCGCAGGTCGGTGCCGTACTGCGCGCCGATCATGCGCATCCGCACCTGGCCCACTGGCGGCGGAACCGGCTCGCCGCTTGGTCGTTCCCATTCGGTGAAGGCGCCATAGAGCCCGAGATGCACATGCACCACCCGGCCGTCGGCGTAGTGATGGAACAGGTGCTTACCCCAGGCGCTGGCCCGCTGCAGCACCCGTCCGTCCACCGCGGCGGCATCGGTGAAGCGCCCCTGCGGGCTGGACACCGCCACCGGGCCACCGGAGAAGCGCTTCTGATGTAGCCGCGCCAGCCGATGCAGCGTATGGCCTTCGGGCACCTCTCAGTCCTACCCGCCGGGCACCGTGGGCGCCTGGTGAGTGCGTTCGTATTCGGCGAGGATGTCGATACGACGTTGGTGGCGTGCGGCTTTCGACCACGGCGTGGCCAGGAAGGCATCGACGATGGCCCGTGCCTCGTCAAGGGTGTGCATACGGCCGCCGATTCCGATCAACTGCGCATTGTTGTGTTCGCGGGCCAGCGAAGCGGTCTGCACGCTCCAGGCCAGGGCGCAGCGTGCGCCGGGCACCTTGTTCGCCGCGATCTGCTCGCCATTGCCGGAGCCGCCGAGCACGATACCCAGGCTGTCCGGGTCGGCGACGGTCCGCTCGGCCGCGGCAATGCAGAACGCCGGATAGTCGTCCTCGGCGTCGTAGGTGAAGGCGCCGCAGTCGATCGGCTCGTGTCCCGATTTCTTCAGATGCTCGATGATCTGTTGCTTGAGCTCATAGCCGGCGTGATCGGCTCCCAGGTAGACGCGCATGGGAGGACATTCTGCACGAGCACGCACCTAGTCGTACTGAGGAGGCTCGGTGCGAGTCCGCTTGAGCTCGAAGAAGTGCGGGTAGGCCGCGAACGTCACCGAGGCGTCCCACAGCTTGCCGGCTTCTTCACCGCGCGGGATCCGCGAGAGCACCGGCCCGAAGAACGCCACGCCGTTGACGTGGATGGTCGGCGTGCCGACGTCGTCACCGACCGCGTCCATGCCGGCGTGGTGGCTCTTGCGCAGGGCTTCGTCGTACGCGGTGCTGGTGGCGGCCTCGGCGAGTTCCGCGGGCAAGCCGGCATCGGCCAGGGCCAGCTTGACCACCTCGTCGAGATCCCTGTTGCCCTCGTTGTGGATCCGGGTGCCCATGGCGGTGTACAGGGGGTCCAGCACCTTGGCGCCGTGGACCTGCTCGGCGGCGATCGCCACCCGGACCGGCCCCCACGCCTTGGCCATCGCCTCCTGATACTGCTCGGGCAGCCCTTCACGGTTCTCGTTGAGCACCGCGAGACTCATGACGTGGAAGTTCACCTCGATGTCGCGGACCTTTTCCACCTCGAGAATCCACCGCGACGTGATCCAGCACCACGGACACAGCGGATCGAACCAGAAATCGGCCTTATTTTTTGAGGAGTCATCGTGGGCCATTACTGCGGTCCTCTCGTAGACAATCGGTAACCGCTCACACACAACCCTAGCCGCGCCTCGACTGTTCCCGCCGCGCGCTGACGTCCTGGGCCAGTGGCCGATATGTTGGAGCGCGTGGCACTTCCCAACCTCACCCGGGATCAGGCGGTCGAACGCGCCGCACTGGTCACCGTGCACAGTTACCAGATCACCCTCGACGTCACCGACGGCTCGGGTGCGCCGGGCCAGCGCACCTTCCGCTCCACGACCACGGTGGTGTTCGATGCGCTCGCCGGTGCCGATACGGTCATCGACATCGCCGCGGACACCGTCCACCGCGCCAGCCTCAACGGTCAGGATCTCGACGTCTCCGGCTATGACGAAGCGACCGGAGTTCCGCTGCGGGGATTGGCAGAACACAACGTTGTGGTGATCGACGCCGACTGCCGTTACTCGAACACCGGCGAGGGGTTGCACCGCTTCGTCGACCCGGTCGACGACGAGACGTACCTGTACTCGCAGTTCGAAACCGCCGACGCCAAGCGCATGTTCGCCTGCTTCGACCAACCGGACCTCAAGGCCACGTTCGACATCACGGTGACCGCACCCGGCCACTGGAAGGTGGTGTCCAACGGCGCCCCGGTGAGCGTCGAAAACGGAGTGCATACCTTCGCCACCACGGCGCGGATGAGCACCTACCTGGTGGCGCTGATCGCCGGGCCCTACGCCGTCTGGACCGACACCTACAGCGACGAACACGGTGAAATCCCACTGGGCATCTACTGCCGGGCCTCGCTGGCACCGCACATGGATGCCGAGCGATTGTTCACCGAGACCAAACAGGGATTTGGCTTCTACCACAGCAACTTCGGCCTGCCCTATGCGTTCGGCAAGTACGACCAGCTATTCGTTCCCGAATTCAATGCCGGCGCAATGGAAAACGCCGGCGCCGTGACGTTCCTCGAGGACTACGTGTTTCGCAGCAAGGTCACCCGGGCCTCCTACGAGCGGCGTGCCGAGACGGTTCTGCACGAGATGGCGCACATGTGGTTCGGCGACCTGGTCACCATGACCTGGTGGGATGACCTGTGGCTCAACGAATCCTTCGCCACGTTCGCTTCGGTGCTGTGCCAGGCCGAGTCGACCGAATACACCGAGGCGTGGACAACCTTTGCGACGGTGGAGAAGTCATGGGCCTACCGGCAGGATCAGCTGCCGTCGACCCACCCGATCGCCGCGGACATCCCCGACCTGCAGGCCGTCGAGGTGAACTTCGACGGCATCACCTACGCCAAGGGCGCTTCGGTGCTCAAACAACTCGTCGCCTACGTGGGCCTCGATCATTTCCTGGCCGGACTTCGGGACTACTTCCGTACCCACGCATTTGGTAATGCCACGTTCAGCGACCTGCTTTCCGCGCTGGAAAAGGCTTCTGGGCGCGACCTGTCGAACTGGGGCCAGCAGTGGCTGAAAACCACCGGGCTCAACACGTTACGTCCGGAGTTCGACGTCGACGACGAGGGCAGGTTGACCCGGTTCGCGGTGACGCAGAGCGGCGCCGCGCCGGGCGCCGGCGAGACCAGGGTGCACCGGATCGCTGTGGGAATCTACGACGACGACGCTTCAGACGGGTCCGGCAAGCTGGTCCGGGTCCACCGCGAGGAGCTGGACGTCGACGGACCGAACACCGATGTTCCTGCACTGGTTGGCGTTTCGCGTGGAAAGCTGATTCTGGTCAACGACGACGACCTGACGTATTGCTCGCTGCGGCTAGACCCGGAGTCGCTGCAGACCGCACTGGACCGTATCGCCGATATCGCCGAGCCGCTGCCACGCTCGCTGGCCTGGTCGGCAGCCTGGGAGATGACACGCGAGGCCGAACTGCGCGCCCGCGACTTCGTGTCGCTGGTG
>JALHRH010000379.1 GCA_022841565.1 Mycobacterium sp.
GGTGCACGTCGACGACGCGTAGCCAGGTTTCGTCGTATACGGCAGTGACCTTCGCGGCCCGCCGGTCCAGCAAGAGCATGGGCAGCGGATCGTCGACGGGCAGCGTCCAGAAGATCACGCGGTCAACGAGATCCAGCCCGAACAGGAAACGCAGCAGACCGAGGTAGGCATCGGTGCCGGGTGCGAAGAAATCTTCCACCACGATGGTGCGCTGCTCACTGACGAACCACTTGTCGGTGTCGATGGGGCGATAGCGGGCGAAGCCGGACTCCGATCCGGGGTCACCATGCACCGCTATATACGAAGGCCCCGGTGATGATTCGCCGCGCAGCCGGAGTACCCGCCACCACACCGCCGGACGGTCGATGGTTCCGGGCCGTACCGGCCGATGCTCGGAGTAGATGCGGGGCAGGACTTCCCACGCGTCCGCGGCCTCGAGCAGCCGTACCGGGCCGCCGGTCGCGACGTCTGGGCGTAGTGACGCGCGCGATGTCTGGACTTCGACGCTCTGGACCGAACTCGCCACGCCGTAGCCGTAACGCCCGTAGATCGTTGCCTCCGATGCGCGCAGCGTCGCGACCACCTCACCGCGCTCGGCGATGTCGCGCAATTGATGGCGCATCAGGTCGGTGGCCAGCCCCCGCCGAGTGAACGACGGCAACACCCCGATGTGCGTCACCGCGGCGTGGCGGACGATCGCGCCACCGGGAAGGGACAGTCGACTGGTCACGGCGTCGGCGGTGCCCACCAACTTCCCTCCGACGAATGCCCCGATGGTGCGACCGGGTTCAAGCAGCGTGGTGATCTGGGCAGGCTGCAGGATCAACGGTGGCAACCCGACCATGGCGGTGCGAAACACGTTGACCGCGGCGAGCAGATCCTCCTCGCTGGCGAGGATGCGGAGGTCGGTGGTATGCATCGGCATGATTCTCCTCGGCTCTGCGGGCTCTGGCGCTTCCCGCCGCTGCCGCGTCTCGCCATACCACCGTGATGGGTGCGGATTCACGGCTACCCACTGCGCGCAAGCCGACAAGTCACAGACCCCGGCGACCGAGCCCTCCGGCGCGCGGCGTTTCCCCGATCCCATTACGCTGGCTGAGTTGCCCGGCCGTTCCGAGCGGCCGCACCCACAATCCTCTTCGGGAGGACTGCCGTGTCCATTACCAGAAGTGTCTACGCGGCGGCGATCGCAGCGCTCACCGTGGCCGCGGTACTGGCCGGATGCGCCGGGAGATCGGAGTCCCCGGGCGTCACGCTGCGGCTAGGTTATGTGGCCCGAATCACCCATGCGTCCGCCCTCATCGGCATCGACACCGGTTCTTTCGCCAGGAACGTCGGGCCCGGTGTGAAGTTCGAGCCGCAGGCTTTCAATCAAGGCACCGCGGAGACCACGGCATTGCTGTCGGGCCAACTCGACGCGGCGTTCGTCGGTCCCAATCCCGCCTTCAACGCTTGGCAGCGGTCGAATGGCACCGCCATCAAGATCGTTTCAGGTTCCGCGGCCGGGGGCACGTCGATGGTCGTCAAGCCCGGCATCAACTCTGCCGAGGACCTGCGCGGAAAGACGGTCGCGGACCCGGCACTCGGCGGCGCTCAAGACGTTAGCCTGCGCGACTGGCTGTTGAAGAACGGGATGAAAACGAATTCACAAGGCGGAGGCGACGTCGCCATCAAACCGTTGACCCCGGAATCGGCTATCGTGCAACAGTTCATCAGCAACCAGATTGCCGGCGCCGTCGTCTCCGCTCCCTACGATGTGCAACTGGTCAACGCCGGTGGCCGTCGGTTGTGGTCGGACCCCAACACCATCACCATCCTGGTGGTTCGTCAGGAATTTCTGTCCGCCCACCCCGATGTGGTCGCCGGCCTGGTCCGCGGTCAAATCCAGGCGAATGAGACGATTCACCAGGATCCCGAGGCGGCTGCGCGGTCCGCCAACGCCACCTTGGCCAAGGCCGTGGGCACCGGACTCGCGCCCGACGTGCTTGCTGCGTCGTTCCAGGAGACAACCTTCACCAACGATCCCGGTGTGCAGTCGCTCAACGACCAAGTTCGCAAGGCCGTCTCCGTAGGCCTTTTGCAGCCGCTCAACCTCGACGGCATCTTTGATCTCAGTCTCCTCAACCGTGAGCTTGCGGCCCTGGGAAAGCCACCGGTGGCAACGTGAACTCCCACGTGCGACACGGTGTCACCGTGTCGAACCCGGTCGCGGCTGCGCCGGAGCCTGCTGGACCTTCGGTGGCGTTCCGGCTCGACCGGGTGGTGAAGCGCTACGGCCGAGGCCAGACGTCCGTCGCGGCGGTGGGGCCACTCTCGCTGACGGTCGGGGTTGGCGAGTTTGTCTGTGTGGTCGGCGTTTCCGGCTGCGGAAAGAGCACCCTGCTCTCGCTGATCGCCAAGCTCGATAAGCCGACATCGGGGCTGGTCGAGACCGGCAGTCACCGGATCGCCATGATGTTTCAGGAGCCGGCGCTGTTCCCCTGGTTGACCGCCGAGCGCAATGTCGAGCTGGCGCTGCGTGCCCGGGCCATTCCCCGCCGCCAACGGCGCGATAGGGCCAGTGAACTCCTGCACACTGTGGGGCTGTCCGATTTCGCCGCAAGGCGGCCGCACCAGCTATCAGGTGGTATGCAGCAGCGGGTGGCGTTGGCCCGCGCTCTGGCCCAGGAAGCGGACATCCTCCTGATGGACGAACCATTTGCCGCCCTGGACGCGCTGACGCGGGATCGCCTGCAAGGCGAACTGGAACGGATCGTTGCGGCGCGCAACCTCACCGTCGTCTTCGTCACCCACAACGTGCGTGAGGCGGTGCGCCTCGCGCACCGTGTTGTTTTGGTGAGCGAGCGGCCAGCCACCGTTGTTGAAGAATTCGCCGTGGCGTTGCCGCGCCCGCGCGATATCAATACCGCAGCCGTCGCGGAACTGGCGGCGCACATCACCGAGCGACTAAATCCGAGCACCCATGCCTGACCGATCGGAGCTGAACAACGCTATCCCCGGCGCAGCGTCGGCCGACGGCCGCGGCCGCGGCCTGGTGCACCGCTTCGTAGCTGCCGTTTGGCCGAAACTTCTTGGCATCACGATGGTTGTCGCCTTCTGGCAGCTGGTCGCGGTCAGCGGATGGAAACCGTCGTACGTACTGCCCGGCCCCGCCACCGTTGCCGAGGACCTGTGGCACCAGCTGCATGGGGTGTTGCTGTGGGACGCCGTCGCAACCACGATGGGTCGGGCGGTTACCGGTTTCGCCCTGGCGGCGGTGATCGGCTCGGCGACCGGAGCGCTCATCGCGCGTAATACCTTCCTGCGCGCCGCGTTCGGCCCCCTGATCACCGGCCTGCAGACGATGCCGGCGATCGCGTGGTTTCCGTTCGCAATCATCTTTTTCGGCCTCAACACCTCCGCGATCCTCTTCGTGATCGTGATCGGGGCGGTGCCCTCCGTGGCGCTCGGAGTGATCGCGGGAGTCGACCACATCTCGCCGGTGCTGCTTCGGGCCGCGGCAACCCTACAACTGAAGACAGTCCCGTTGTACCGCCACGTGATCCTGCCGGCCGCGCTGCCAATGTTCGTCACCGGCCTCAAGCAAGGATGGGCCTTCGCCTGGCGCAGTCTGATGGCCGGTGAACTGGTGGTGCTGGTGGCCAATACGTCCTCGATCGGAGTTCTGTTGGAGAACGCGCAGAATCTCAGCGACATGCCTTCGGCGATCGCAATTATGGTCGTTATTCTGGCCATCGGGATCATGGTCGACGCAGTGTTCAGCGCACTCGATCGGCACGTCCGCCGGCGGTGGGGCCTGCTGGACGACCATGATGCCCGTTAGTCAACCGCGGCGGAGCGGGCCGTTTCGGCTATGGGCTTTCGGTGACGCCCACGTCGGAACCGACAAGTGTCATGGCCGATCCAGTCTGGCGGAAGCCATTATTCACTCTGAGCGCGGAGGGCCGGATGGTGGATCAGCGTTCGAGTGGGATCTCGCGATCGATGTGGGCGACATGTCGGGGGCGCACCACCATCTGCCCGACGACGTAGAAGGGCGGGAAGTAAGGGAACAATTCAGCGCGCTGCGCCGGCACCGGCGCGAGGATGTCTACAGCGTGTGCGGCAATCACGATCGCAGCGGCCTCGATGAGGAGGAGGCATGGTGGTGGCGGAAGTGGATTGATCCGCTTGGCGAGCACACCGAGAGTTCCGGGGTGGATCCGCAGGCGCGTCCCTACCCGATCACCGGGACCTGGGAGCGCTACTCATTCCAGGTGGGCAACCTGCTCTTCCTGATGATGAGCGACCGCAATGAGCCGACCCAACGGGTGGGGCGCGGCACTTTAGGCGGAAATCCCGGGGGCGTGGTGAGCGGTGAGACCTTTCGCTGGTGGCAGGACATGGTTGCGACGCATCCGGACCTCAACGTCGTCTGCGTGCATCACTACGTCCTGAAGAACACCACCGTTGCTTCCGGGGAATGGGAAGGGGTCCGCAAAGGAGCCGACGGGCAGTGGCACGAGCACTACCACCGCCCGTTCGCCCAAGGCACGCCCCAAGGGGCATCGTTTCTCTACTGGGTGGACAGCCTGCCCGACTCCGCCCAATTCGAGTCTTTCCTGGCCGAGAAGCCCGGCAGCGTGGCGATGTGGCTCGCCGGGCACACCCACACTCACCCCGACGACAACCACGGGGCCAAGACGCACATCGAAAAACGTTGGGGTACATGGTTTCTCAACGTCGCATCGCTGAGTCGCTATCACATGCCGCTGACCACCCTGCCGATCAGCAGGTTACTGACCTTCGTGCCCGACAGCAGTGAGGTACGGGTGCAGTGCTATCTGCACACCGACCAGTACGCTGCGCAGGGCTGGTACCCGCCAGCGGAGCGGACGATCACCCTCCCCCGACCCTTCCAGTGGCCGGCCTGATATCGAAGTGCGCCGGATCCGGCGCGGTGAGCATGG
>JALHRH010000380.1 GCA_022841565.1 Mycobacterium sp.
TCGCAATCGGTGAAAAGCTGGGTCTTGTAGACCGACCGCCAGGGCGCGATGTGGTCTGTCTCGGTTCCCACCACAAACAGCGGCACCGACAGATCCTTCAGCGCAATGGCCCTGCCCTCAACCGCAAACCGCCCCGCCGTCAGCCGGTTCTCCAGAAACAGCCCGCGCAGATACTGCGAATGCATCGTGGCCGGCATCCGGGTGGTGTCGGAAAGCCATACGCCAAGGTCAGTCGGCACGTCTTCGCGCCCCAGAAAGTAGCGCTGGACGGCGCGGGTCCAGATCAGATCCTCGGCCCGGATGGTGGCAAAGGCGCGGGCCATCTGCGGGCGATCAAGATAGCCCTGTTCCCACATCAGATCCTCCAGAAACGCGACCTGGCTTTCGTCGAGGAACAGCAGCAACTCGCCCGCCTCGGCAAAGTCCACCTGTGCCGCCATCAGCGTTACCGAGGCGAGCCGATCGTCGCGGTCCCGCGCCATCGTCGCGGCAGTGATCCCCAGGATCGTGCCGCCGAGGCAGTAGCCGACGGCATGAACCGGGTCATCCGGAACAATGGTGGTCACGGCATCCAGCGCCGCCAGAACACCAAGCTTGCGATAGTCTTCCAGCGACAGGTTCCGGTGCCGCGAGGTCGGGTTGATCCATGAAATCATGAAGACCGTGAAGCCCTGCCCCACCAGATGGCGCACCATCGAATTTTCGGGCGACAGATCGAGGATGTAGTACTTCATGATCCATGCCGGAACGATCAGCACAGGCCGCGCCTGCACCTGCGGGGTCTGCGGCGCATACTGGATCAGCTCCATCAGGTCGTTGCGATAGACGACCTGACCCGGCGTACAGGCGAGGTCGGTGCCGATTTGATATCCCTCTGGCGGTGGGTCGCGCCGGTTCATCGCGACCCCGATCACATCATGAAGGAAGTTTGCGGCGCCCTCGCTCAGGTTGCTGCCACCGGTCCTGACCGTTTCGGCAAGGATTTCGGGGTTGAGCAGCGGCGAATTCGACGGCGACAGCACGTCCAGCGTCTGGCGGGCCAGAAACCGGGTGCGCTCGGCGTCCTCGGGTTGCAGCCCGCGCATCGGTTCGGTGGCGTGGTCCCACCAGTCCTGCACGGCAAGGAACCCCTGCTGCCACAGCTGGAACGGAAAGCTCTGCCAGCCGGGATGGGCAAAACGCTTGTCATAGGGCTTTGGCACGAAGGGCGGCGCGGTGCCCAGGCGGGCCGCCAGCGCCGCGATCTGCAAGAGGTTCTGCCGGGCATGTTCCGCCAGTTCCAGCTGACGGCCGGGCGACTGCGCCAGATGCTGCGCCCAGTCGCTCCAGGCGGCGATGAAGGCATGGGGCGACACTCCGCCGCTGAACTTCGCCAGGGCACCGCGCGCGGCACGGTCGAAACTGTTGGGCGGATCGGTCTCTGGCGGTGGTTGCGGCTGCGGCAAGACAGCGGGCAGTTGCGCGGGCTGTCGGGCAACGTCGGAAAGGGCGGCACGAGGCGGCTTTGGTCTTGGTGGTCGTGTCATGATTTCAACCCCAACCTTATCTGTTTCTCGATCTCGATCAGCGCGAAAAAGGCCACGCCGATGCCGATAATCAGCAGGCCATCGCCCAGTGACACCGGTTCGGTTCCCAGCACGGCTTGCAGTGGCGGCAGGTAGGTGACCGCGAACTGCGCTGCGGTGACGAGGGCCACCACCGTCCAGACCACGCGGGTCCCCCTGGCAGCGGCCCAAGTCAGTGAGGTGCTGTGGATGTTGCGGATGAAGAAAAGATGGAAGATTTCAAGCACCACCAGCGTATTCAGTGCCAGGGTCTGTGCCAGCGCCAGCGAATAGCCCTTGTCAATGGCATAGGTGAAGATGCCGAACACTGCCGCCAGGAACAGGGTTGCGACCAGCACGACATGCCAGACCAGATCGCCCGACAGAATTGGGGCGTGGCGGGGGCGCGGTGGACGGGACATGGTGCCGACCTCGGTCGGCTCAAAGGCCAGCGCAAGGCCCAGCGTGACTGCCGTGATGAGGTTGATCCACAGGATCTGGACCGCCGTTATCGGCAGGGCAAGGCCGAGAAGCAGCGCCAGGACGACAACGAGCGACTCGCCCGCGTTGGTGGGCAGGGTCCAGCTGATCACCTTCCGCAGGTTGTCATAGACCGTCCGCCCCTCGCGCACGGCAGCAGCAATCGAAGCAAAGTTGTCGTCGGCCAGCACCAGATCGGCAGCCTCCTTGGCCGCCTCCGATCCCTTCAGACCCATCGCGATGCCGGCGTCCGCCCGCTTCAGCGCAGGTGCATCGTTGACCCCGTCGCCGGTCATCGCAACCGACAGTCCGTTCGATTGCAGCGCCGTCACCAGACGCAGCTTGTGTTCCGGGCTGGTGCGGGCAAAGACGCTGGTCCCGACCACCTCGAGCGCCAGTTGCGCATCGTCGAGCTTGTCCAGATCGTGGCCGGTCAGTACCCGATCTGGGGCCTCCAGCCCGATAGCGCGCGCGATGGCGACGGCAGTGCCGGCATGGTCGCCGGTTATCATCTTGACCCTGATCCCCGCCGCCCGACATTCCGCCACGGCGGCAATCGCCTCGGGACGGGGCGGGTCGATCAGGCCTACCAGGCCAAGAAAGCGAAGGCCTCCCTCGATCGTCGCGGGGTCGATCCGGTCGCGCGTCTCAGCCTTTTCGGCCAGAGCCAGCACCCGCAGCCCCCGCCGCGCCAACGCCTCAGCCTTGGCGTGCCAGTGCTGCAGGTCGATATCCGCACACATCAGCAGCACCCGTTCGGGCGCTCCCTTGACGTGGATCAGCCGCCCGCTCCGACTGTCAGTCAGGACCGCCATGAAGCGGTGGCGGCTGTCGAACGGAATGGCGTCCAGCCGCTTTACGTCATGGGCAACCCCCACCTTGCCGGCAAAGGCCAGCAGTGCGCCCTCCATCGGGTCGCCTTCTGCCGTCCAGATCCCATCCCTGCCATGCAACCGCGCATCGTTGCACAGCGCGGCCGCAAGGGCGAGCGGGCCAAGCGCGCCAGGCGGCGTGATTTCCCCTTCGGGCGCATAGCCCTCCCCGGCAACCGAAAAGCTGCCGTCTGTCGTCTCGGCGGCCACGACCACCATCTCGTTGCGGGTCAGCGTGCCGGTCTTGTCGGTGCAGATCACCGAGACCGAGCCGATCGCCTCGATCGCCGGCAGGCGCCGGACAATGGCATTGCGCCGTGACATCGCCTGCACTCCGATGGCAAGCGTGATTGTCATCACCGCAGGCAGGCCCTCGGGGATCGCCGCCACCGCAACGCCGACCACCGTCATGAACAGTTCGGCAAAAGGCATGTGGCCGACGTAGTAGCCATAGACCAGCAGCAGCCCGGCGCAGAGCAGGATCAGGAATGACAGCCAGCGCGCGAAATGATCCATCTGCGCGACCATCGGGGTGGTCAGTTGCTCGACGCCGGCCAACAGGCCACCAATGCGGCCAATCTCGGTCGCCGCCCCCGTCGCCACAACCAAGCCCTTGGCGGTGCCTTGGGTAACCAGCGTTCCGGACCACAGCATCGACCTGCGGTCACCAAGCGCAGCCTCTGCGGCAACCGGGCCTTCGGCCTTCTCCACCGGCACGGATTCGCCCGTCAGGATCGCCTCTTGTGCCGCAAGACCCCGCGCCTCCAGCACGCGCAGATCGGCCGGCACCTTGTCGCCCGCCTCCAGCAACACGACATCGCCCGGCACCAGATCGACGCCGTCGATCGAAATCCGGACGCCGTCGCGCAGCACGGCGGCATGAGGGGCAAGCATCCGCCGGATCGCGGACATTGCCGCTTCGGCCTTGCCCTCCTGAACGAAGCCGATCACCGCATTCGCCAGCACCACCGCCAGGATCACGCCGGTGTCGACCCAATGCTGAAAGGCCGCAGTCACCGCCGCCGCGCCAAGCAACACATAGATCAACACGTTGTTGAACTGCGCCAGAAGCCGCAGGACCGGCCCCCGGACCCGAACCTCGGCAAGACGGTTCGGCCCATGCTCGGCCAACCGGCGCGCGGCCTCGGCCACCGAAAGCCCGTCAGCCGAGGCCTCCCATGCGGTCAGACAGTCTATGGCGGGCCGGGCGTGGGCGTCGGTCAACCGCATCTCATGCCGCCAGCTTCCGGTCAGAGGCGCGGGCTCCTGCCCTGCAATCTTGTACGCTCATCGGCTTTGTCCTTTCACGATGCAACCGGTCTGACGCTGTCGGGGAGGTCGAGGAAGAATATCAAAGAACCACCGCAGGTTATTGATTTGCATCAATTCTCCCCCAGGTTGTAGCCGGCCGTCGCCACGTTATCCAAAGGGCACCGGCGGCTGCGAACCGATCACAATTGCCCATGTCGGCGTCCACTGTTCACGGTCAAGGCACGCCACCTGTCTAAACAGACAGGTTAAATCGAATCGAACTTAAGCGTATCGTTAACGGTGACCGGCATGCATTTTTTCGGCCGGCACTGACTGCTTCATTGACGAACCTTGCCAGAACGCCCTTTTGAAAGACCTGCCATGAAAACGTTACTCAGCGCTGTTTCCACCATTGAAAACGCCATCCTCCAATCCGTGCTGAATGCCGTTTCCACCGCAGAGGCGGAGGACGAAGCGACATCCGAAGGTGACGTCAACTGGACCCTGCCCGGCTTCGGCGCGCAATGCCGGGTCGGAACATCGTTCGGCGACCTGCCGGTCGAGGCGCTCCGGGTGCGCGACGAAATCCGCACCGCCTCCGGTGCCATTGTCCGCGTGCAGTGGATCGACAAGATCCACCTCGACGAAGATTTCGTCCAAAAGCACTCCAGCGCACAGCCGGTCCGAATTCCGGCCAACGCCTTCGGTGCCGGCAAGCCGATGAAAGACATGATCGTTTCTCCGCAACAGCCGGTTTGCCCGGACATGCACGCGATCACCCGCTTTCC
>JALHRH010000381.1 GCA_022841565.1 Mycobacterium sp.
GTAGGAGCCGTAGAGGGGGGCCGCGGCTGCCACGGAAGCGAACGGCGCCGACATCACCGCGATGGCCAAGGCGGCGACCAACGGCTTGGATTCCACCATCGCCAGGATCAGACCGGCCGTGGTGCAGGCAACGACGTACACGAACGTCGCGAACTCCGGCGGCGTCTTGTCGATGGTGTGGTACCACCAGTAGAACAGGCTAAGCCCGAAAACCGCGGCGAAGAGCCACACCCCGAGCAGCACCAGCATGAACTTCCACCATTTGAGATAGAGGTAGCGACCGGGCACCGCCACCGGCCCAGGCGGCTCGGACACCGAATCCGGCCCGGCGTCCGGCCGAGCCACCGAGGCCGGCGTCACCGGCGCGGGCTGCTCGATAGCCGTCGCCGGCTCAGACTTCGTGGCTGGTTCTTTGAGACCGACAAGCGGCAGAAAGGGCTGGGAGTCGGTGTCGAAGTCCGGCACGAACGGCACTGACGGTTCCCCGATGTCGTACTTCGGAACCACAGGTACCTCGCCGGAGTCGAAATCCGGCACGAAGGGTTCGGTTCCCGGGCTCGACTCGCGGTCCCGCTCCTCGTAGTTGTCAGCCATTCGATACCACCTGCAAGGCCACGAGCATGCCCAGCCAGCCAGGCCCCAACGCCAGGATCGCCGCACCCAGCATGGTCACCCATCGACGCCCGGAGAACAGGATCGTCGCCAGGCCGAGGACAGCGGGAATCCCGACCACCAGCGCGATGGTGATGTCCGGACGAATACGAGCGTGTATCAGCAGGCTGGACGCCACCGCTAGCAACTGCCCCGCCGCACTGCCCACGAGCATGGCGCTGGCCAGCAGCCACGCACGCGGAAGAGGAATCACGGTAGACGACCTTACTGAACTCGCGAGGCGGCGTCGGGCACGTCCCCGGCGAGTTGTGGGTCACAAGGTGGCCTCGCATTGACCGCCTAGCAACGTCGGCGGCGACCGTCTCAGCAGCCCACCGACCAAGGGAACATCACCGGACCGCGCTGGTCTCCAGGCGGACCAGCAGCTCGGCGGCGGAGGAGGCGAACAGCGCCCCCGGGATCATCAGAAGAAGCCTTGCGCCTTGTCAGAGTAAGACACGAGCAGGTTCTTGGTCTGCTGGTAGTGCTCGAGCGCCATCTTGTGGCCCTCTCGCCCGAAGCCAGACTGCTTGTAACCCCCGAAGGCGGAATGCGGTGGGTACACGTGGTAGCAGTTCACCCACACGCGTCCAGCCTTGATGTCGCGGCCGGCCCGGTAGGCGGTGTTGCCGTTGCGGCTCCACACTCCTGCCCCCAGTCCGTAGGGGGTGTCGTTGGCTATGTTGATCGCGTCGTCGTAACTGTCGAACGGCGTCACCGCGACCACCGGCCCGAAGATCTCCTCCTGGAAGATCCGCATCTTGTTGTTGCCGGTGAAGATCGTCGGCTGTACGTAGAAACCGCCGGACAAGTCGCCGCCGAGTTCGGCGCGCTCACCGCCGGTGATGATCTTGGCACCTTCGCCCCTGCCGATTTCGATGTAGGACAGGATCTTCTCTAACTGATCGTTGGAGGCCTGCGACCCCAGCATCGTTTCGGAGTCCAGCGGGTCGCCCTGCCGGACGGCCTTGGTGCGGATGGCCGCCAGCTCCAGGAACTGGTCGTGGATGTCGGACTGGATCAGGCTGCGCGACGGGCAGGTGCAGACTTCGCCCTGGTTGAGAGCGAACATGGTGAAGCCTTCCAGCGCCTTGTCCTGGAAGTCGTCACCGGCGGCCATCACATCGGAAAAGAAGATGTTGGGGCTCTTGCCGCCAAGTTCGAGGGTGACCGGAATCAGGTTCTGCGAGGCGTACTGCATGATCAGTCGCCCCGTGGTGGTCTCGCCGGTGAAGGCGACCTTGGCGATTCGGTTACTGGACGCCAGCGGTTTGCCGGCTTCGGCGCCAAAGCCGTTAACGATGTTGACGACGCCGGGCGGCAGCAGGTCACCGATCAGCGACATCAGGTACAAGATCGAGGCCGGGGTCTGCTCGGCCGGCTTGAGCACCACCGCGTTGCCGGCCGCCAGAGCTGGGGCCAGCTTCCAGGCGCCCATCAGGATCGGGAAGTTCCACGGGATGATCTGCCCGACCACGCCGAGCGGTTCATGGAAGTGATAGGCGACGGTGTCGTCGTCAATCTGGGACAGCGCACCTTCCTGGGCCCGGATCGCGGCCGCGAAGTAGCGGAAATGATCGGCGGCCAGCGGGATGTCAGCGGCGATCGCTTCTCGGATCGGTTTGCCGTTGTCCCAAACTTCGGCGACCGCCAACGCGGGCGTATTCTCGTCGATCCGGTCGGCGATCTTGTTGAGTATCGTGGCCCGCTCGGCTGGGGCCGTCTTGCCCCACGCCGATGCCGCGGCATAGGCGGCGTCCAGGGCCTTATCGATGTCGGTTTCGTCGGATCGCGGGATCTCGCAGAATGGCTGTCCGGTCACCGGCGACGGATTCTCGAAGTAGCGTCCGGCCGCGGGGGCGACCCACTGTCCGCCGATGAAATTTCCGTACCGCGACTCATATGACATCAGCGCCCCGGAAGTACCTGGACGTGCAAAGACAGTCATCTGTTCGGCTCCTCATTAGGGCATGTAATACAGCTCACACTACCGCTGCGACCAGAATGACTTCCATGTCACCTGAGGCTGCGCAAGACCCCTACCTCTGGCTGGAAGACATCACCGGCGAGGTGGCGCTGGATTGGGTGCGCGCGCGCAACGAGCCGACCAAGGCGGAGTTCTGCGACGCCGAGTTTGAGACGATGCGCACCCAGGCGCTCGAAGTGCTCGACACCGACGCCCGGATCCCCTACGTGCGTCGGCGCGGCGAGTACCTGTACGACTTCTGGCGCGACGCCACCAACCCCCGCGGTCTGTGGCGGCGCACCACGCTGGAGAGCTACCGCACCGACTCACCTGAGTGGGATGTGCTGATCGACGTCGATGAACTGGGCCGCGCGGACAACCAGAAGTGGGTGTGGGCCGGGGCAGACGTGATCGAACCCGAGCTGACCCGCGCTCTGGTCAGTCTTTCACCAGGCGGCTCGGATGCCGTCGTCGTGCGTGAATTCGACATGCTGACACGGCAATTCGTTACCGACGGGTTCGAGCTGCCGGAAGCCAAGTCGCAGATCGGCTGGGACGATCCCGACACCGTATTGGTGGGCACCGACTTCGGCCCCGACTCGATGACCGAATCCGGCTATCCGCGGATCCTCAAGCGATGGCGCCGTGGCACACCGCTGACGGAGGCGGAGACGATCTTCGAAGGCGAGCGAACCGACGTCAGCGCCGGCGGTTCCAAGGACCGAACTGCCGGCTATGAACGCACCTTCGTCGGCCGCTCCCTGGACTTCTGGAACCGGCAGCGCTACGAGCTACGCGGAACAGAACTCATCCCCATCGACGTGCCCACCGACGCCAGCAGCATGTCGGTGCACCGCGAGTGGCTGCTGATCGACCTGCGCACCGACTGGACAATCGGTGAGACCACCTACCGCGCCGGTTCGTTACTGGCCGCCAACTACGAGGAATTCCTTGACGGGGCAAAAGAACTCACGGTGGTGTTCGAGCCCGACGAACACACCTGTCTGTATCACTACGCGTGGACCAGGGACCGGCTGCTGCTCGTCTCGCTGGCCGATGTGGCCAGCAGGGTCGAGATCGTCACGCCCGGCAGCTGGCAACGCGAGCCGCTCGCGGGTCTGCCTGAATCGACCAACACGGTGATCGTCGCCGCCGACGACACCGGCGACGAGTTCTTCCTGGACTCCAGCGGATTCACCGCGCCGTCCCGGCTGTTGCGCGGCACCGGCGCCGGTGACCTGCAGCCGATCAAATCCGCGCCGTCCTTCTTCAACGCTGAGAACTTCTCTGTGGCACAGCATTTCGTGACATCGCAGGACGGCACGTCGGTCCCGTATTTCGTAGTGCGCCCGATCGGCGCGGCCGGACCTACGCCCGCCCTGCTTTACGGATACGGCGGCTTCGAGACGTCCAACACGCCGGGCTACAGCGGGGTGCTGGGCCGGTTGTGGCTGGCCCGCGGCGGTACTTACGTGCTGGCGAACATCCGCGGTGGCGGCGAATACGGGCCCGGCTGGCACACCCAGGCGATGCGGGAAGGGCGTCACAAGGTGGCGGAAGACTTCGCCGCGGTAGCCGATGATCTGGTCCGACGCGGCATCACCACGGTCGGGCAACTCGGCGCCCAGGGCGGCAGCAACGGCGGGCTGCTGATGGGCATCATGCTGACCAAGTATCCGGAGAAGTTCGGCGCGCTGGTCTGCAGCGTGCCCCTGCTGGACATGAAGCGATACCACCTGCTGCTGGCCGGCGCCTCCTGGGTGGCCGAATACGGCGACCCGGACGACCCGGAGGACTGGGCGTTCATCTCCGAATACTCGCCTTACCAAAACATTTCAGCGGACCGGAAATACCCGCCGATCCTGATGACCACCTCTACCCGCGACGATCGGGTGCATCCCGGCCACGCGCGCAAGATGACCGCCGCTTTGGAAGCCACCGGCCACCGCGTCTGGTACTACGAGAACATTGAGGGCGGGCACGGCGGTGCGGCCGACAACGAACAGCTGGCGTTCAAGTCAGCGTTGAGCTACTCCTTCCTGTGGCGGATGCTGGGAACCGACACGTAGCTGTGACGGTTGCAACGTCTGGTGATCAGCGGCGTCGGGCACCCTTGAAGTCATGTCCGCGCAACTGCCGGGAGTCTTTGAGTCGCTTGCCCCCACCCTGGACCGGTTCGGGTACGCGGCGATCGTGGTCCTGGTAGGGCTGGAAGGCGTCGGAATTCCCCTGCCTGGCCAGATCATCTTGATCGCGGGCGAGATCGGAAGAGC
>JALHRH010000382.1 GCA_022841565.1 Mycobacterium sp.
TCGACGAATCCTCCACCCGCACAGCCGTTGCCGAAGTCACGGCAGACTAAACACCACCCCGACACCCCGACCACCACCGACCCCGCCGGACACCCCCCGACGGGTCGATTCATACCCACACATCCTCACCCTCAACGCCGCCATCATGACCATCGTGAGTGCCGCTCAACACGAAGTCGACCGTCGCGTATCCGTCGTACATCGAGATGCGCTTGGGCGGATTGGGCGCCGCTACTTCCCAGGCCGCGCCCTCCATGATGATGCCGAACCATATTTCGTCCCAGTATTCATCGAAGCACAGATGCAGCAAATCCAGCAGGCTTTGCTCGCCAGCGGGCAATGGCCAGCGGTGCTCTCGTCTGCCGTCTTCGGTCTCGGCGATGGTGTGGGCGTGGGCGTTGGCGTTCGCGTTGGCGTTGGCGTTGGCGTCTGTCATCACATCTCATCTTTCTCAGCGGGCAGCAACCTAGAGGTAAGTACACACTCGCCGGCGGAGCGGTCGAATCGTGGCGGATCCCGCGCGCCGAACGACCAGGGCGTCAGGACATTGTTGCGGAAACGCCGGTTCGTGATGCGACAATGTCACCCGTAAGGCGATGACGACGCAGGAAACCGGTGGAAATCCGGTGCGGTCCCGCCACTGTCATCGGGGAGCGACCCTCACACGCCACGGCCACCAGGTCGGAAGGCGAGGCGAGCTGCGATCCGAGAGCCAGGAGACTCGCGTCATCGCTTCCTGCGGATTCGGGGCGGTGTACCCCGAGAGAGCTGGCCCGTCATGAGACTGCGAGTCCTGTATGAACATGTAGCCGCCGCGTCGTGGTATCCGACCGCTGCCGGCTACCGATGACCGCCCCGATCTGGTTCGCTTCGCCTCCGGAGCTGCATTCTGCGTTGCTCTCCGGAGGTCCCGGCCCGGGTTCGTTGCTTGCTTCCGCCGGTGCGTGGGATTCCCTGAGCACTGCATACGCCGAGGCGGCCGATGAGCTGACCGCGCTATTGGACGCCATGCACCCGGGAGCGTGGGATGGCCCGACCGCTGCGGCGTATGTCGCGGCCCATGCGCCGTATCTGGCGTGGCTGAGGCAGGCCGTCGCCGACAACGCGGCCACGGCCGCCCAGCTGGAAACCGCTGCCGCTGCCTACACCGCCGCGCTCGCCGCGATGCCCACCTTGCCCGAGCTGGCGGCTAACCACGCCACCCACGCGGCTTTGGTGGCGACGAATCTCTTCGGGATCAACACCATCCCGATCGCGCTGAACGAGGCCGACTACGCGCGGATGTGGATCCAGGCGGCCACCGTGATGACTACCTACGAGACGGTCGCTGACAGCGCGGTGACTGCCGCGCCGCCCGCTGCGGCCGCACCACCGATCACGAGGGCGTGGTTTGACGAACTGCGAGCCTTTCTTGAGGGCCTGGTGCCTCAAGTTCCGTACCCCAACACGAGCGACTATCCGCAGTATCAGGAGATTTTGACGTTCTTCAACCACATAGGTTTCACCGAAGTCTCGGACCCGTTCGCGGATTTTTTCAGCGGATTGAACGGATCATCGTTGCTGCCGCCAGTCGGTGTACCCGGATCCTGGCTGGCGTTCACTGGCAACCCACTGAGCTACCTCAACCCATTCAGCATTGCCTACGTCTTGTCCGTCCCGCTGGACCCGGGATCGTACATAGCGTTCACCAGCATCGTTATCATCGACGATCTGCTCGCGATCCTCTATACCGCTTTGTTCAATCCCCAAGCTCTTGGAATCGTCGTGCCGCTGGCAATGGTCGAGATCATCGGATCCACGATCGGTAATACGATTCAGTTGCTGCATTACCTGATCGAGCAGACGGTCGCTTTGATTCCCGCGATACTTTCGCCGCTCTCGGCATCCTTGGTTCCTTTGGCCACTCCCGTACTCCTAGGACCAGGCCTCGCCGGCTTGGCGGGACTGGCCGCCCTCCCAGGCCCGATGCCCGTCGCGCCGCCCGGTGCATCGCCTCTCGGGGCCGCCCTGGCTCCCGGCTCGGTATCGAACCCGAGCCCAACCCCCGCCCCGGCGCAAGTAGTGGCGACAACTCCACCGGCCTCGGCGCCGGGTTCACCCCCTGCACCAACGCCACCGCCGGGTGTTCCGCCCAGCACGGTCGGTACCGGCATGGACGCTCTTGCCTACCTGATGGGTGGACTCAGCCTCGATGCGCGAAGGACCGCCAATACCCGCAGCACGAGGTCCCCGGCTCTCGACGACACCGTCGTTCCCGGGACCGCGACAGGTGCGGACGAGCCGGCTCAGGCACGGCGACGCCGGCGGGACACTCTAGCTCAGCTCGGCCGGGGCTACGAATACATGGACGTGGAGCCAGAGCCCGACGCTGAGCCGGCGGCTTTCGATCGGCGCGCCGCTGCGGCGGCTTCAGGTCACGGCGCGGGACCGCTGGGGTTCGCAGGAACCGCAGGCAAGAGTGCCGTCGAGGCGGCGGGGTTGACCCGGTTGGCCAGCGACACGTTCGGCGGCGGCCCCGCGATGCCAATGATGCCCCGCTCCTGGAAGGCCGACGGCAGCTGAGGATCCCTTCGGTTTCTTGCGTTCGGAGATTGGGATGTTCTCATTGCGAGGTTCGCCTCGGGGGGCGATGCCCCGTTCGAGTCGCTGGTGATCATGGCCCCGGTGGCATCGCGCCGTCGCTGCTGTTGAGCGGCAGCGGCAGCGGCGTCTGGGGTTGGTCCCGGCTTCCCATCGCTGACGGGTCGGGGTCAACAGCGAGTCTGATTGTTTCGATCGGCCGACCACTTGCCGCGCGTCTTCGCCGTCGCCATTTCTTGATTTCCCTCCGGGAAACCTTGAGACTCGGCCCGGGTACCGACAGCACCAGTGGCGCCAAAATCGCGTATCCGGGCAATACGCCGATCGTTATGGCGACGACGATGCCAAATGTCGTCGGCACGCCCGTGTCCGACTCACGCAACAAGTTCGTGTCGGTGGCTAAGCTAGCCAACGCCGGCCCTGCGATGGCGAGAAAAGCCGCACCCAGTGTTGCCAAGGCCAGCGGCCGAGTCCGCAATGAAAGAGCATCTACTAGATCCCTATTGCTATCTTCCACACGTATCAGTAGGCCGAGCGTCCGCAACCCTGAAATGACCAAGACCCATATTACTAATAGCGCCAGCAAGCCCCAAAGAATCCATATCCATAGCTGCGGCACCTCTTTACCGAAATCACTCATCGCGTTCGCGTACATGTCCGCGTTACGGACCATCATCAGCGAGGTAGTGATGACCACGATGCCGGTAATGGTGCCCGGCACGTATGCCACTGCCTTACTCCGCACGTCGTGGAATCCGATGTGCCAAGCCAACATCCACCCGAGGCCCGCTATCATGAAACAAGCGCCGACCGCTAGCATGCTGCCCGCCGGAAGGTATTGAGCCCACGCCACAGCGCACGCGTACCGCGCTTCGGGAAGCACATTTCGATGAGAATCGATCGGTGGCGCCGTTCCGGTAATCATGCCGTAAAGGTAGGCGTCCAGGCCGAGAATGAGTACGCCCACTCCGAACAGGGTCAGCGTTTGCGAAGGAATGCTTGCTTTGCGACGCGTTAACCCGGCGTCGCTGGATTCCGCGATCTCTTTCTGCCTGCCAAGAATGAACGCCGCCGACGTCATCATGAATCCGGCGAGGATGCCCGCCAGCGACTCAACTGGTTGCGAAGACAAAATGACACTGAAAGGGTGGCGCACCGTTGTGCAATGATCGCTTATCTCAATAGCAAGGAAATGTTTCCACACCGGGTTCGGCCTCCTGGATGCTGCGCAAGAGCGTCGTGGTTCTTCCAGCGTTCGAATGCGGCGCAAGAGTATCCCAGCGGTTGGCCGGATGAAAATGTCGGTGTCAACGCCAAGAGCGGGCTTGCGGTCGGCCGTCCCGACAGGCAACTTTCCCCGCCCGATTGAACTAGGGACCGCCGGTACCGGCTAACCTCGACGCTGAGCCGATTCAAGGGAGGGTGCTCATGGAGGGGTTCGCCGGAGAAGTTGCCGTGGTGACCGGCGCGGGTTCGGGAATCGGGCAGGCGCTGGCCATCGAATTGGGCCGCTCGGGCGCCAGCGTGGCGATCAGCGACATCGACACCGAGGGACTGGCCGACACCGAAACAGCTCGATGCGATCGGTGTGCCCGTCAAGTTTCGGCTGATATGTAGCGAGCCGCGAGCGTGCGTGTTTGTACACCGACACGCCGCATCGGCTGGCATTCTGCGCACGTTCGTCAGGTGACCAGCCGGTTGCGCTAGGCGCCATTCGTCGCGCCATTGTTGCCTGTCGCGCCGGCAATTGAGCCCGACCCGCCCGCGCCGCCGGCGCCCCCGCCGCCGCCACTGCCCTGCGCCCCGGCGGTACCGAAGGGACCGATGGGATCCTTAGTACCCCCGGCTAACTTGTCCGTGACGCCGCCGGAGCCGCCGCCGCCACCGGCGCCGCCGTCCCCGCCGGTGCCGCCAGCGCCGCCCGCCCCCGTGGTGCCGCCGGCACCCGCCTGGCCGAACAAGCCGCCCAGCCCCGCCGTTCCGGCAGCACCGCCGGACCCGCCTTGCCCGCCGGTGCCGCCGACGCCGCCGTCGCCGCCAACGCCCCCATTGCCACCGATCCCGAACTCGCTTCCAGGGCTAATTGCGTAGGCGTTGCCACCATTGCCGCCGATTCCGCCCCCGCCACCCGAACCAGCGACGCCGCCGACACCACCGGTGCCGCCGGTGCCGGCCGCGCCGCCGGCACCGACCAGCATTCCGCCGCGACCTCCGCCACCCCCGACACCCCCGGTGCCGCCGACACCCCCGGTACCGCCGACGCCGCCGATGCCGCCGTAGCCGCCGCCGCCGCCGA
>JALHRH010000383.1 GCA_022841565.1 Mycobacterium sp.
CAGACCTACGACCTGAACGGCAACCTGACCGGCGACGGGACGCGCACCTACACGTGGGACACCCGGGACCGGCTCACCGCCACGAGCGGCGGGGGGCAGACCTCGAGCTACGTCTACGACGCCTTCGGAAGACGGATCAGCCGCACGATCAGTGGCTCCCAGACGGCCTACGTCCACGATGGGCACAACCCGGTGCACACGGGCACCGGGAGTACCATCACCGGCACCTTGTTGAACGGCGGCGGGCTGGACGAGCGCTACGCCCGTACGGTGGGCGGCGCCAACACAGCACTGCTCACCGATGCGCTGGGGTCGTTGCTGCACATGGTGAATGCGGCCGGGACCACGACCGCGACCTACACGTACGAGCCGTACGGGGCGGTGACCCACAGCGGCACGGACAACACGGGGTTTCAGTACACGGGGCGAGAGGTGGATGTGGGCGGGCTCATGTACTACCGCGCCCGGTACTACAACCCGAGGACGGCGAGGTTCTTATCGGAGGATCCGATCGGGTTGGCGGGTGGGGTGAATTTGTATGGGTATGTGGGGGGCGGGCCGACGAATTGGACAGATCCTAGCGGGCACGTTCTCCATGCCCCGGGAATTATCGCCACCACGATGATCGTGTCAGCGGTGTCAGCGGCTACGAACGCCGTCGCCACGGCCATGTTTACTCCCGGACCAGTGAAGTGGAGCGACATTGGCTATGCCGCCTTCTCCGGGGCTGTAAGTGGTGCGTTTGCAGGTGCTCGATTTGCGGCAGGTGATCCTACCGCGGCGTCCTTCGCGGCCGCGGTTTTCCTCGACTTCACGATTAACGGGGCATTCATTGTTGGTGGCATCGCTCGAAACATGCCCAGTGGAAGAAATCATAGGGCTTCGTTGCCGGGCGAATACTGCCTAATTCCGCCGAGACGGAGCGCGCGATGAAGGTGACCAATTTCCTTGTCTTGCTTTTGAACGTAGGTCTGGTGCTTTCCATCGTACTTGTGGAGCTCATCGACGGAGTTCGGCCGTTCGGACTGCTCTCACCTCTTCTTGAGTTGGTTGGTGGGTCTCTCGCAGTGAGTGGAAACTGGGTTCTCGTCCGACAGGGACTTGACCGCTCGCGCGTGGACAGCCGAGCGGAGCGGAGACCAGAAATGGAGCTTCCGCCACTCATGAGCGTGGTCCTCGGGTCCGCAGGCGGATTGCTGATAACAATTGTTAACGTTGGCTTCTTGCTTTGGCTCCTCGGTTTTGTCGAAGATACTATCTATTGATTCGGCACGCTGCCAGTTGGATCACGCACGGAGCCGCCCCACGGAGCCGCCCCTCCGGGGTAGGACCCACCCAACCTTCTGATCTCAAGGCATAAGGTCTTCACAAAGCCCCCGTTTCTCGCCTTAGAAGCCCTTTTTCGATGCCAAAATGGGTTGTCGAGTATGGAGGGTCGGCAGGATGCCCCGAGCGAATCGCTACCACCTGCCTGGTCATGTCTGGCACCTGACCCACCGGTGCCACCAGAATGCGAGCACGTTGTCAGGTCTTGCAATCGAGCATCTCTCTTCTTGGCGCGTGCCACCACCGCCACCACCTACGACGCCGGTGACCGCCCGACGCAGATCACCGACTCGGTGGGCGGCACGATGATGCGCGCCTACGAAAACGGCACCCGCCGTTTCAGTGGAGGCTCACGTTCCGCAGGAACGTGAAGCGTCGCGGGCCGTAGCTACAACCGCTTCGACACCGCCGCCACGGAGGTGGCGCCCCTGGGGACTGGCACCAGCACGCTGACCTACACCTACGACGCCGCCGGCCGTCGCACCCAGATGCAGGTGACCGGGCAGACCGCGGTCACCTATGGCTACGACGACGCCCACCGCATCACCGGCATCACCCAGGGCACGAACGTGGTGGGCTTCTCCTACGACACGGCCAGCCGTCGCACGCAGGCCACGCTGCCCAATGATGTGACCATCGACTACGCGTACGACGCCGGTGACCGCGCGACTTACCGTGGCGGCCTTTTGCGAGCGTGAGCACCGCGAGCTTCCACCGCTGGCGAGAGCGGATCCGGGAGCGCGAGAGCGCGAACACCTCTGCATAGCTTGTGCGGATCGCGTCGCAGTCGGACCTAGATCGGCAAAAAAGGATTCTTCACCCTGACGCCAGTACCCTTGAAATCGTCGACATTGCGCGTCACTACCGTCAGATCATTGACCAACGCAATGGCGGCAATCTGCTTGTCGATCTCATGCTCCGGATGTGGAACGCGCAGTCTCCCCCACACCTGTGCGGCATCGATGTCGAACGCGAGAATACTGTCGGCAAACCGGACGACAAGGTCGGCAAGCCAGGCCTCGAGCACCGTCGACTGCCGCGTGTCACCCCGGTGTCGAATCAGTTCGACGCCGCGTCGCAGTTCGCCGATGGTCACGACGGAGAGATAAAGCGCTTCGTTCTGCTCCGATGCCTGCTTGAAGAACGCGACGACGCCCGCGTCGGCGTTGGCCGCCTTTCGGGCCTCGCTGATGACATTCGTGTCAATCAAATACACGCGGTGCCCCTGACGCCGGGTTCACTCTCTCGAAATCCGCGTCCAGCCCGACGTCAGGCATTGAAGCCAGTACATCGGCGAGGCACCGCCTGCGGGGCCGTGCCAGCGCGGCAGCGAGGATGTCCCGATGCTCGGCCTCGGCACTTCGCCCGTGCGCCCCCGCTCGCTCCTTCAGCGCCCTCACGATCGCTTCATCGACACCACGTACCAGCAGGTCAGCCACGACGTTCTCCAACGATTCCGGTGGATGGATGATATCAACGATATCACCGCCCACTCCAGGCCTGAGGTTTCGCCTGTAACCTCCAGAGCAGGGGGGGCCGGACGCACCGCGGGGCCACCACCGCCACCACCTACGACGCCGGTGACTGCCCGACCCAGATCACCGACTCGGTGGGCGGCACGATCACGCGCACCTACGAAAACGGCGCCCGCCGTTTCAGTGGAGGCTCACGTTCCGCAGGAACGTAAAGCGTCGCGGGCCGTAGCTACAACCGCTTCGACACCCCGGCTACGGAGGTGGCGCCCCTGGGCGCCGGCACCAGCACGCTGACCTACAACCTACGACGCCGCCGGCCGTCGCACCCAGATGCAGGTGACCGGCCAGACCGCCGTCACCTACGGCTACGACGACGCGCACCGCATCACCGGCATCACCCAGGGCACGAACGTGGTGGGCTTCACCTACGACGCCGCCAGCCGTCGCACGCTGGCCACGCTGCCCAATGGCGTGACCATCGACTACGCGTACGACAACGCGAATCAGTTGACCGGCCTCACCTACAAGAGGAACGGCGTCACGCTGGGGGATCTCACCTACGGCTACGACGCCGCCGGACGGCGCACGAGCATGGGCGGGAGCTACGCGCGGGTGAATCTGCCGCCGGCCCTGACGAGCGCCACCTACGACGCTGCCAACAAGCTCACGAACTGGGCAGGCACGGCGCAGACCTACGACCTGAACGGCAACCTGTCCGGCGACGGGACGCGCACCTACACCTGGGACACCCGGGACCGGCTCACCGCCACGAGCGGCGGGGGCCAGACCTCGAGCTACGTCTACGATGCCTTCGGAAGACGGATCAGCCGCACGATCAGCCGCTCCCAGACGGCCTACGTCCACGACGTACACCTACGACGCCGCCGGACGGCACACCCAGATGCAGGTCACCGGACAGACTGCACTGCCCAATGGCGTGACCATCGACTACGTGTATGAAAGCGGCGACAGCTGCTTCGGCGCAGGCTCATGCGCCGCAGGCGCGTGAAGGGCAGCGGGCCAGGCCACAACGCGAATCAGTTGACCGAGCTCACCCAAAAGAGTCGCGGATATTGGACGCTGGATGCCAGAACTTGTTGGGCAGATACCCATGTAGTAACGCACCTACATTTTGGCGAAGCGACTCAGGAGCCCATCGTGACGATCACCACCGTTTCCAGCCGAGAGTTCAACCAGGACGCGAGCGGCGCGAAGCGGGCTGCCAGCAAAGGTCCAGTCATCATCACGGATCGCGGGCGCCCCTCGCATGTACTGCTGACCATCGACGCCTACCAGAACCTCACTCAGAAGACTGCGACCATCGCGGACCAGCTTGCGATGCCCGGAGTGGCCGACATCGCCTTCGAAACCCCGCGTGCAGGCGACATGGCCCGGCCAGCCGATCTGAGCTGATTGATGTTCGTCCTCGACGCCAACGTCGTGTCGGAGCTGCGCAAGGCCAAGGCAGACAAGGCCGATCGACACGTGGCTGCATGGGCGTCCGGCGTGCCCGCCGCGGTCCTTTTGGTATCCGCCATCACGATTCTGGAACTGGAAACCGGCGTGCTGCTGGTGCACCGTCGTGTTCCGAGGCAGGGTGCCATGCCCAGGACTTGGCTGGATCAGTATGTGCTGCCCGCGTTCTCGGGGAGGGTGCTGCCGGTGGACACGGCCGTGGCACAGCGGTGCGCGGCCCTGCATGTGCCCGACCCGAGATCTGAGCGCGATGCACTGATTGCCGCCACCGCGATGGTGCACAACATGACCGTGGTTACCCGTAACGCGGCCGACTTCGCAGCGACAGGCGTGGCGTTGCTCAACCCATGGGACCCAGCGGTACACCCGCGCGGGAGCAAAGTGCGCCGCCCGCGAAGTTGATCAGCGATCGCACCGCAGTTGGCCATCTCTGTTGATGGTGCTGAAGGCAATCCCTTCGACCGTCACCTCAACCGCGAGGCAAGTCTTGTGAGCGCCGCAAAATGCCGATCGAGGCACGAGAGTTCCGCACGGACCACATCTCGCGAAGGACGACCGTCGGGGC
>JALHRH010000384.1 GCA_022841565.1 Mycobacterium sp.
TGATTGAACTGGCGCTGCGCGGCGGCGGCCCCGACAACGTCACCGTCGTCGTCGCCGACGTTGTCGACAACGAGTTCGGCCAGACCCAGCCGATCCTGGCCGGGGCGGTCTCCGGCGATGGCGACGACGACCAGTTGACACTGCCCAACACTGCGGCGGGTCGCGCCTCGGCGATCGGTCCGCGCAAGGGCGAAGTCACCAAACGGGTTGCGCCACAGGTCGAGCCGCCGCCCCGGCGCCGCTGGTCACGACGCCGGATTATGCTGGTGGTCGGGTTGTTGACGGTGGTGCTGATCGCGGGCCTGCTGATCAGCCGCGCCGTGATCCGCAATAACTACTACATCGCCGACCACAACGGCACCGTCGCCATCATGCGAGGCATCCAAGGGTCGCTGCTAGGCCTCTCGCTGCACGAGCTCTATTCGTTGGGTTGCCTGAACTCCAACGACGAAATCTCCGACATCAGTCCCAGCCAACCAGCCGATCGCAGCAACTGCCGGCTGATGAAGGTCGACTACTTGAACGGTCCGGCCCGGGCGTCGGTTCAGGCCGGGCAGTTGCCGTCCGACAACCTCGACGGCGCCCGCAAGCAGCTGCACGAGCTGGCCAAGCAGCTGCGTCCGAAGTGTCACCAGGGAGCCACCTCGGCACCCGAGCCGTCGGCCCCCTCCACGAACAGCAGCGGCACACCCGAACCGAGCTTCGTGCCGTCCCCGCCCGGCTCAGCCACACCGCCCCCGCCCGGCTCCGCCACACAGTCGCCGCCCGCGTCCTCGGCACCATTGAGCTCGGCGCCCAACACCACCCCATCGACCCGCTCCAGCACCACCCCGGTGCCGCCTGCTACGCCGTCGTCGATCACGCCCGCTACCGCCGCGCCGACGACGAGCGAAAATCCGCAGCAGGCCGATTGCCGACCCGCGGCATGACGACAACGGAACTGCCGGCAGCGGTAGCAGTAACACCCCCGCTGCCCACTCGGCGCAATGCCGAGTTGCTGCTGTTGTGTTTCGCCGCGGTCATCACCATCGGCGCGCTGTGCATTGTGGAGGCCAACCAGGAGCGCGGCCTGCACTGGGACCTCGCGACGTACGGGCTGGGTTTCCTCACCCTGTTCGGCATCGCGCACCTAGCCATCCGGCGCTTCGCGCCCTATACCGATCCGCTGCTGCTGTCCGTGGTCGCCCTGCTCAACGGGCTCGGCCTGGTGATGATCCACCGCCTCGACCTGGTGGACAAGCAAGTGGGCCGGCACGGGCACCCCAGCGCATACCAGCAGATGTTGTGGACCCTGCTCGGCGTCACCGCTTTCGCGCTGGTGGTGACGTTCCTCAAGGATCACCGCCAGCTCGCACGCTACGGGTACATCTGTGGCTTGGCGGGTCTGCTTTTCCTGGTGATTCCCGCGTTGCTGCCGGCGTCATGGTCCGAGCAAAACGGCGCCAAGATCTGGATTCGGTTGCCCGGCTTTTCGATTCAGCCCGCCGAGTTCTCCAAAATTCTGCTGCTGATCTTCTTTTCGGCGGTGTTGGTGGCCAAGCGCAACCTGTTCACCAGTGCGGGCAAACACCTGCTGGGCATGACCTTGCCGCGACCGCGTGACCTGGCCCCGCTGCTGGCGGCCTGGGTGCTTTCGGTGGGCGTCATGGTATTCGAGAAAGACCTCGGTACCTCGTTGCTGCTGTATACATCGTTTCTGGTGGTGGTCTACCTGGCCGCCCAGCGGTTCAGTTGGGTAGTGCTCGGCCTGGCGCTGTTCGCCGGCGGCAGCGTGGTGGCGTATCACCTTTTTGCGCACGTTCGGGTCCGCGTGCAGACCTGGCTGGACCCGTTCGCCGACCCCGACGGCAGCGGCTATCAGATGGTGCAAGCGCTGTTCAGCTTCGCCACCGGCGGCATCTTCGGCACCGGGCTGGGAAACGGCCAGCCCGACACGGTTCCTGCGGCCTCGACCGACTTCATCATCGCCGCGTTCGGTGAAGAGCTGGGCCTGGTCGGTTTAGCCAGTATCTTGATGCTCTACACGATCGTCATCATTCGCGGCATGCGCACCGCGATCGCCACTCGCGACAGCTTCGGCAAGCTACTGGCCGCCGGTCTGGCCTCCACGCTCGCCCTTCAGCTCTTTATCGTCGTCGGCGGCGTCACCAAGTTGATCCCGCTGACCGGGTTGACCACACCGTGGATGTCCTACGGCGGTTCGTCGCTGTTGGCCAACTACGTGTTGCTGGGCATCCTGGCCCGCGTCTCCGATGGCGCCCGGCGTCCACTGCGCACCCGCCCGCGGAAGAAAGCGCCGATCGCGGCGGCCAGCACCGAGGTGATTGAGCGCATATGAACACCTCGCTGCGCCGAATCTCGATGACCGTGATGGCGTTGATCGTGCTGCTGCTGCTCAACGCCACGCTGACGCAGGTCTTCACGGCCGACGGGTTACGCGCCGACCCGCGCAATCAGCGGGTCCTGCTGGACGAGTATTCGCGCCAGCGCGGACAGATCATTGCCGGAGGCCAACTGCTGGCCTACTCGGTGGCCACCGACGGCCGGTTCAGGTTTCTGCGGGTGTATCCCGATCCGGCGGTGTACGCGCCGGTCACCGGCTATTACTCATTGCGCTACTCCAGCGCCGGTCTGGAACGAGCCGAGGATTCGCTGCTCAACGGATCCGACGAACGGCTTTTCGGCCGTCGCCTAGCCGACTTTTTCACTGGTCGCGACCCGCGCGGCGGCAACGTCGACACGACAATCAGCCCCCGCATCCAGCAGGCCGGGTGGGACGCGATGCAGCAGGGCTGCGCAGGTTCACCCTGCAAGGGCGCCGTCGTCGCGCTGGAACCGTCCACCGGCAAGATCCTGGCACTGGTGTCGTCCCCGTCATACGACCCCAATCTGCTGGCGTCGCACAACCCCGACATGCAGGCCCAGACGTGGCAAAGTCTGCGAGACAATCCGGACAACCCGCTGATCAACCGGGCGATCTCCGAGACGTATCCGCCCGGGTCCACGTTCAAGGTGATCACCACCGCAGCAGCGCTGCAAGCGGGTGCTACCGAAACCCAGCAGCTGACCTCGGCGGCCAAAATCCCGCTGCCCAACAGCACGGCGACATTGGAGAACTACGGCGGCACCCCGTGCGGGCCCGACGAGACGGTGTCGCTGATGGAGGCTTTCGCCAAGTCCTGTAACACCGCGTTCGTACAGCTCGGTCTGCTCTCCGGCGCCGATGCGCTGCGCAGCATGGCGCACGCGTTTGGGCTGGACACCGCGCCGGACCCGATTCCCCTACAGGTCGCCGAATCGACCATCGGGACCATCCCGGACAGCGCCGCGCTGGGGATGACCAGCATCGGACAGAAAGACGTCGCGCTGACCCCGTTGCAGAACGCGGAGGTGGCGGCGGCCATCGCCAACGGTGGCGTCATGATGCGTCCGTACCTGGTCGAAAGCCTCAAAGGGCCGGATCTGGCCAATATCAGCACCACTGCCCCATACCAGCAGCGCCGCGCGGTGACGCCGCAGGTCGCCGCTAAGCTAACAGAGCTGATGGTCGGCGCCGAAAAAGTCGCACAGCAGAAAGGGGCCATCCCCGGCGTGCAGATTGCATCCAAGACGGGTACCGCCGAGCATGGCACCGACCCGCGGCATACTCCACCGCACGCGTGGTACATCGCCTTCGCTCCCGCGCAGGCCCCGAAGATTGCCGTGGCGGTGCTGGTGGAAAACGGCGGTGATCGCCTGTCCGCGACTGGAGGCGCACTGGCCGCGCCCATCGGGCGGGCAGTGATCGAGGCTGCTTTGCAAGGGGGACCATGAGTCGCCATAGGCGAGGGGCGATGGCAAGCGCGTGCGTGGCGATCGCAAGCGCGGCGCAGCCGGGCGCAGCGGGTCGACCCGCCCGGCTTCAGCCGTGCGCCGCGGGTCGCCACCGTGTGATCGGACCGGAGCGAGGCAAAACATGAGTCCCCGCGTTGGGGTGACGCTGTCAGGCCGGTATCGGCTACAGCGGCTCATCGCCACCGGTGGCATGGGTCAGGTGTGGGAGGCAGTGGACAGCCGCCTGGGCCGGCGGGTCGCGGTCAAGGTGCTCAAGCAGGAGTTCTCGCAGGATCCGGAGTTCATCGAGCGGTTCCGGGCCGAGGCACGCACCACCGCGATGCTCAACCATCCCGGCATCGCGCAAGTTCACGACTACGGCGAGAGCGCGATGGATGGGGAGGGCCGCACGGCCTACCTGGTGATGGAGCTGGTCAACGGCGAGCCGCTGAACTCTGTGCTCAAGCGCACCGGACGGCTGTCGCTGCGGCACGCGCTGGACATGCTCGAGCAAACCGGTCGCGCGCTACAGATTGCGCATGCCGCCGGTCTGGTGCACCGCGATGTCAAACCGGGCAACATCCTGATCACTCCCACCGGGCAGGTGAAGATCACCGACTTCGGCATCGCCAAAGCCGTCGACGCCGCACCGGTGACTCAGACCGGCATGGTGATGGGCACCGCGCAGTACATCGCCCCCGAGCAGGCCCTCGGTCATGACGCCACCCCCGCCAGTGACGTCTACGCGTTGGGAGTTGTTGGCTACGAGGTGGTTTCGGGTAAGCGGCCATTCACTGGCGACGGTGCCCTGACGGTGGCGATGAAGCACATCAAGGAGCCGCCGCCGCCGCTGCCCGCCGACCTGCCGCCCAATGTCCGGGAACTCATCGAGATCACGCTGGTGAAAAACCCCAGCCAGCGCTACCGCAGCGGCGGACCGTTCGCCGACGCCGTGGCCGCGGTCCGGGCCGGACGTCGCCCCCCGCGACCCAGCCAGTCACCGCCGCCGGG
>JALHRH010000385.1 GCA_022841565.1 Mycobacterium sp.
CGGGGATGGGGCTCTTGCGCACCACCTTCTCGGCGACGCTGCCGATGAGCAGGTGGGCCAGGCCGGTCCGACCGTGCGTTCCCATGACGATCAGGTCGCAGCGTTTCTCCCGGGCGGCCCGAAGGATCTCCAGGAAGGTGTTGCCGTCACACACGTCGCAACTGACGCTCTGCAGGCCGGGGAAGTGCCGGCGGGCGCATCCCTCCAGTTGCTGCCTCGCCTCCCGGCGGCTCTGCGTGATCCGCTCGGCGCGGAACGCTTCATCACCGTAGATGTCCGCGAAGTGTGTGGTGTCCACCACGGTCACGACTTCGACGGCCGCGCCCAGCAACCGGGCGAGCGGAGCCGCCCACTGGGCGGCCGCGCCGGCACAGTCGGAGAAATCCGTCGGCACCAGAATGCGTTGGACGGGTTTCATGAGGGTTCGCTCCTTATTGGGACGACACCGGGTGACGGCCCTCCGGCCCGGCGTCTGTCCCCTCCTGTCACACTGGATGCCGTCAATTCAAGACATCGGCGAGCCCGCAGGAAACGCGCGGGCCAACTGGAGCGGCCGGAGCAGGGAGCGTTTCTTGCTCTGGTGGCCCGCCATGCGGCGGAGGATGTCGTCGAGGACGCGAACGGCGGCGACGATGTGCGGACCCTTGTTGAGCATGACGCACTCGGCCCGCTGGCTCAACGCGGCGTCGGTGATCTCGGCCCGCGACGGCATCCCTTCTTTGGCCAACTTCTCCAGAACCTGGGTGGCCCAGATGACGGGGACGTGAGCGGCCTCGCAGATCCAGAGGATTTCCTCTTGCACCTCGGCCAGTCGCTCGAAGCCGCACTCCACGGCCAGGTCGCCGCGGGCGATCATCACCCCGTCGCAGGGCGACGCCATCGAAGCCAGGAGGAGGTTGGGCAGGTTCTCGAAGGCTTCTCGGGTCTCGATTTTCAGCACGATTCCCAGGTGCGAGGCGCCGAGCGCGGCCAGGCGGTCTTCCAGATCGACGACATCCGCCGGCTCCCGGACGAAGGAGAAGCCGACCACGTCGGCGTGCTCGGCGACGAACGGCAGGTCGGCCAAGTCCTTGGCGGTGAGGGACGGCACCCGAAGGGTACTGTCGGGGAGATTGATGCCCTTGTCGGCGCGGAGTTTGTCACCGCCGGCCCGGGTCTGGGTAATCTTGACGTGGAGTTCCTCGGGCAGGACGGAACGGATGACGCCTCCGATCTTGCCGTCGTCCAGCCAGATTCGCTCCCCCGGCCGGACGTCGTCGAAGATTTCTGGCAGGGTGCAACCGATGCGGGCGGGAGTCAGCAACTGGCCCTGCAGGTCGTGTACCGCCGGCCGGCCCGGCATCAGCACCTTGGTCAGGATCAGCGTATCGCCGGGTTGGAGCGTGATGGCCTGCTCGCGCGTCGGCAGCGTGCCGACCTGGCATTTGCCTCCCGAGGACGAATCGCCCCGGAGGCGCAAGCGTGTCCCGGCCGTCACGTACGCCGTGCGCTCGCACTGGGCCCAGCACCCCGTCTCCGTCACGTCCACCACCCGAAGCCGTCGCCGGGCCTTGCGCGCGTCACGAAGCCGGATCCGCGATCCCGATGCGAGGCGACCCAGCCAGTCGGCGGGGACGGGCAAACAGGCGTCGGCCGGCGATGGCGGCGGGTGCGGATGCTCTTCGGCGGTCAGCCAGATTCGGGCCGGTGCCCGGACGCGGCCGAATTCGTCGCGCCGCGGCCGCCACTTGATCACGCCTTCCCCCGCCTCGACGGGGCCGGTTCGCAGCTTCGGGCCGGCCAAGTCCATGAACACCCGGCACTTTCGGCCCAGCGCCGCTTCGGCGCGCCTCAGGTTCTGGATCATCCGCCCCCAGCCAACCGCGTCGTCGTGGGCGCAGTTGATGCGCATGCAGTTCATGCCGCTTTCGAGTAGGTCGTGGACCAGCGCATAATCGTGGGCCGCCTCGCTCGGCATGGTCACCATGACCCGCACCTGCCGGGTCGCCGGTTCGGGGCCGAGCAGATCCTCGGTGTGGCGCGCCAGCAAGGCCGCCCCGTCGTCGAACCCGACCGCCGGTTCCCGCGCCGGGTCGGGCGACCACTCGCGGCCGACCAAGCCGTGCAACGCGTGCGCGACCGCCTCGACGCCGGCGAGAACACACGCCTCCGACCGGCCGAGTGACGAGAGCCCCAGCGCCGCCAGCCGGAGTTGCAGGGGCCGAATGTCGTTCCGGCGGAGCGCCAGGTAGTGGAGTAAGTTCCGGGCACTGTCCCGGTAGGTCGGGTGGAGCCTGTCGAACCGGCCCATGCCCTCGGCCTCGAGCGCGAGCATGGCCGATCGCAACTCGGACAACGACCGGATCAATTCGTCCACATCGCCCAGACCGTTACGGCGGAGGCGAGTGTTAGACGATGGGCAGACGCTGTTCGGGTGGTTCATGCGGAGATTCCAGGGCGGATCGGAACGGATTCCCGTGGCCGGCACCCGCCGGTCATCGGGGCAGGTAGGATTGGAGGCTCTGAACCCGGCGGCGGTAGTATTCGGCGAGGTCGTGGTGCCCGAGTTTCTCGTGGGCCTCCGCCTGCCCCGTTATCGCCTCCGCGTGGAACGGGTTGTAGCTGAGCACTTGTCGGAACTTGGCCAGCGCCGCCTCGTGGCCACCGGAGGCGAGCAGTTCGCGTCCTTCGTCCATCAACCGGTGGATCAACCGCAGCTCTGCGTCGAACTTCTCCTCCACTGCATCTTCGTCCTTGACCGTCAGGATCGAGCAGGGGAGGTGCTCCAGCAGGCGACGGGTCGTGCTGCCGAGCAGAACACGTACCAGGCCCGTTCGCCCCGTCGCGCCCATGACGATCACGTCCGCCTGGTGGTCTCGCGCGGCGGTGACGATTTGCTGGTGGGGAGAGCCGTGACGGACTTCCTTCGTCGCCGTCACGTTGTGGGTCGGGATTCCCGCCAGGAACCGCTCGAACTCTTCGAGCCACTTGCACTCGTGTTCGGCCTTCGCGTCGGCGAGTTGCCCCGTTTCCCAGGCCGCACTCAGCCAACTCACCTCCGGTACCACGGTGAGAATGACGAGTTCCCCGCCGTGCGCTCGGGCGAGCCGAATGGCGTTGCGAAGTCCCCGCGCGGACGCCCCCGACTGATCGACGGGGCAGAGGATCTTCCGGAACCGGACCGCGGGCTCGCCCGGTCGTACGGCCAGCACAGGCTGGGGGGCGTGCTCGAGAACCGCCGTGGCGACGGGCCCCATGGAGAAGCGGTCGAACCGGGACCGCTCGCCGGCCCCGATCAGGATCAGGTCGGCGTCGATCGCGTTCGCCTTCTGCACGATGGTGTCGGCCGGCGGCCCCGTCACCACGAACGAGTCGGCGATGGCGACATTCTCGCTCAACCGGCCGACCAACTCCCGCAACTGCTCCGCGGCCACGTTCCGCTGAATGTGCTCCGCGACTTGCCCGTGCGGCACGGGTTCGAGCACGTGCAAGACCGTGACGCGTGAGTCGAAGGTGGATACCAGTTGAACGGCCACCTTCGCCGCCTCATCGCTGGCGGGCCGGAAGTCGGTGGCCAGCAGGATCGAATGCAGTTTTCTCATCGGCCTGGATTCCTTGTGTTTGCGACGACTCTGTTTGTAGTCGGCACACCCCGGACACCTCAATCTCCGGTCGGGCGGCTCAGCAGTACCGGAACAGTCGCCCCGCGGGCGACCTTGTCGGCGATGCTTCCCAGCAACAGTTTGGCGAGCCCGCTCCGCCCGCGGGTCTCCAGGGCGATGAGGTCGATGCCGTTCGCCTCGGCGTCGGCCAGGATCGCCACCGCCGGCGGCCAGTCCACCGCGACGTGGGTCGCGGCGGCCCGCAACGCAGGGACGCTGAAGGTGAGTCCCGCCAGGTAGCCACTCGCCTCGGCCCGGAGTTGGTCGGCCACGGTTCGGCTTCCGGAACCAATCTCGCCAAGCCCGCCGCCAGTACTGCTGAGAACGGGGGGCACGACCCGAAGTAGCCGGTACTCGGCCCCCGCCAGGCCGCCCACCGCCACGGCCAGCGGGATGATCTGCTCGCCGAACGGGGAGCCATCGAGGGGGATCAGGATGTGCCGCGGGGCGGGGTCCGCGGCCAGGTCCGCTGGAGTTTCCTTCGGCCGGACGAGCAGCACCGGGGCGGGGGCGCGCTGAACGAGATCGGTGGCAACGCTGCCGAACCAGAAGCGGCTGAGCGGTCCACGGCCGTGTGTGGTCAGGACCACCAGGTCGGGCTGGGTTTCCGTGGTGTACTCACACAGCGCGTCGGCGACCGACCCGTGGAGCAGCGTGGGGGTCAGAAACACGTTCTCGGGCCGGGCCACATCGGGGTACTTGTGCAGCGCGTCGGCAGCTTCCCCGTGAAGCAAAGTCGTCGTCACCACGACCGATGGAGAGGCGGCCCTCACACGCCGCGCGGCGTCGGCCAGGTACGCGTGAGCCTGCTCGGCCGCACACCGGTCCTCCTCCTCGGGGGTGCTCCCGGCCGGCACATCGAAGGCGCTGACCGGCTCCCGGGCGTGCGCGAGTTCGAGTTTGGCCTGGGCCCGGCGGGCGAGGCTCAACGCGTACGGCAGCGCGTACTCGCCGAACTGCGACCCGTCGAGCGGGACGAGAATGGAGTGCAAGGTCATGTCGTACCTCCGGGTGTATTGGTGAATGGCGATGGCTCGGCCCGCGAGTTTTCGATCGGGGCGACCGCTGATGGGGCCGGGATGGTTGACGCGGCGATCAGGACGGCTGCCGCGTCTTTCGCCGCTTCGACGAATGGCATCAGGACCAGATCCGCTCCGACCGCTCGGAGCACCTCGG
>JALHRH010000386.1 GCA_022841565.1 Mycobacterium sp.
CGACGGCGGCAAGGGCGGCGCCGGCGGTGCCGGGGCCGCCGGCGCGGCCAGTGGCGGAGCCGCCGCTAACGCCGGTCAGGGCGGCAAGGGCGGCACAGGCGGGGCGGGCGGAGCAAACACGGCCGGCACCGGCGGTACCGGTGGTCAGGGTGGTACCGGTGGTACGGGCGGCGTTGGCGGCAACGGCACCGGCGGCAACCTGGGCGGATTCGGCGGCAACGGCGGCTCAGGGGGTACCGGTGGTATCGGCGGAGTCGGTTCCACTGGCAACCCCGGCACGGGTGGCACCACTGGCACGGCCGGCAAAACCGGCGACGCCCCCACCGGGGGCAGCGGCTCCATAGGGGGTCTCGGCGGTTCCGGCGGTTCCGGCGGTTCTGGCGGCGCCGGATCTCCTTAGCTCTGTCTGCGGGCACCGGCCCCCGGCCGGCGCGATGCCGACCTGATGAATGCAGCGCCGGACGCACCCGCATTCGGTCGACTTAAATGGTTACCCTAACCTAAGTTGGACGCGATGGTCACGAAGGGTCAGGACGAATGAGCGAACACAAGGCGTCCCGAGGTTTCGCCGGGGCAGTGCTCAAGTTGCTTCGAGCGGGGGATTATCGCCTCACCGTGACCGGTCGGGAAGAAATCAGCCCGCACTACCTTCGGTTGAGCTTCGAGGCCGGCGGGTTACTCAGCGCCCACCAGGTTCATCCGACGATGTGGATCCGGTTGTGGTTCGCCGACGGCGACAAATCGCACCAGCGCGGTTACACCCTGGTCGACCCCAACCCCGCCGCCGACACCTTCGACATCGAGTTCGCGCTGCACGACGGCATCGCGTCGAACTGGGCCAGGGTGGCCCAGCCCGGTGACACCATCGAGGCGACCGTGATGGGCAGTAAGTTCGCCATCCCGGAGCCGCGCCCGGCCGGGTACGTCATCGTCGGCGACTGCGCCTCGCTGCCGGCGATCAACTCGCTGTTGACGGCCATCGGTGACGCTCCCGCACAGGTCTTCCTGGAGGCCGGCTGCGACGACGGCAAGCACCTGCCGGTAGCGCGCGACGTCGACGTCACCTGGGTGGACCGCAAGGGTGGGGGCGAGGCGCTGCTCGAGGCGGTGCGGTCGGCGGCTGTCGAGTGCGGTAGCCATTTCGGTTGGGTGGCCTGTGACAGCCGAACCACACGCTCGGTCGTCAAGGTGCTGCGCGAGGACTTCGGGATTCCGCGCAAATCGATTAAATCGCAGGCTTATTGGGTGGCCTGACGACGTTCTAGCGGCCTAGTGACGGCCCAAGTATCGGAGACATCGCGCGCGCAGTGTGCAGGCTGTTGCGCATCGAGGCGTTGAAGCGGCTCGAAGCTGGAACTACCATGTGCCAGTGGCAGCCCCGCATGCGAGCTGCAACGTCGACGGGAACTGAGCTATGACTAGCCCGACCACACCAACGATCGCTCATCTCGGTGATCGATTCCCTTGCACCCCAATCAGTTCCGTACGAAGCAACGTCCTTTGCGCGGCACTTGCGCTCGGTGTGGCGGTCGTGGCGATGAACCAGGCAATGGTGGTGCCCGCCTTGCCGGCGATCGTGCAGGACCTAGGCGATTCCGGTCAGCAGTCGTGGGCTGTTGCCGCCTATCTGCTGGGCGGCATCGTCGTTGTCCCGGCAGCCGGCAAGCTCGGCGACCTGCTGGGTCGTAAACGGGTGCTGGGAAGTGCCGTCGTGGTTTTCCTGGTCGGCTCGGTGTTATGCGGGTTGTCCGAAACAATGGGCATGTTGGCAGCCTCCCGCATGCTGCAGGGTATTGGCGCGGGTGCATTCTCAGTCAGCGCCTCGACGCTGGTCGGTGAGGTGTTACCACTCCGCAGCCGCGGCAGCTATCAGGGCGCCCTCGGGGCGATCTTCGGGGTCGGCACGGTCGCCGGTCCGCTACTGGGCGGCCTTTTCACTGACTACCTCAGCTGGCGCTGGGCGTTCTGGATCAACGTGCCCCTTTCGTTAACGGTTCTTGCGGTATCCGCCGCAGCCATCCCCGCGTTGGCCCGACGCCCAAGGCCGGCTATCGACTATGTCGGGATCCTGGTGATCGGCGTGGCCAGCACCGCCCTGATCATGGCGACGAGTTGGGGCGGGACCACCTACGCCTGGAGCTCGTTGCCAGTTGTCGCGCTGTTTGCCGGCGCCGCCGTTGCACTGGTCCTCTTCGTTTGGGTGGAGAGTCGGGCCGCTGCGGGTATTTTGCCGCCGCGGCTGTTTCGCAGCCCGGTGTTCTCGGTGTGTTCCGTGCTGTCGTTGCTGGTCGGATTCGCGATGCTCGGAGCGCTGACCTTCGTGCCCATGTATCTGCGGTACGTCGACGGCGTCTCGGCGACCACCTCCGGTCTGCGCACGTTGCCCATGGTGGTCGGGCTGCTGATCACCTCGCTGGCCGCTGGAATTCTGGTCGGCCGGACCGGCCGGTACAAGATTTTTCCGCTGGCCGGGACGGCGCTGATGACTGTCGGCTTTTTGCTGCTGGCGCGAATGGACGAGTCGACACCGTGGCCGGTGCAGTCCTGCTACCTCGTCATCCTGGGTGCCGGGATCGGGTTTGCCATGCAGGTGCTCATCCTGATCGTGCAGAACACCGCCTGTTTCCAAGACCTCGGCGTCGCCACCTCGGGTGTGACGTTTTTCCGTCTGGTCGGCGGCGCTTTCGGCGCCGCCATATTCGGCGCGTTGTTCGCGAACTTTCTCGGGCGGCGAGTGGGTTCGGTGTTGACGTCCAACGGCCTGGCCGCCGAGGTTATTCATTCGCCCGCGGCATTACGTCAACTTCCCGAACATGTCGCGTCCTTAATTGTTCGGGCGTACGCCGGGTCATTGGCGCAAGTGTTTTTCTGCGCGGCTTTTGTCGCCCTGGCCGGGTTCGTTTTCGCGCTGTTTCTGCGCGAGACTCCCCTTACCGGGGTTCACGACAGCCCCACCTGCTTGGGGGACGGGTTTGCTGTGCCGAGAACGAAAACGCCAGAAGACGTGTTGGAAATCGCTGTCGGAAACTTGCTGGCCGAGGGGCCCACAGTGCAGTTGGCGGATGTTGCCCAGCAGCCCGATTGTGAACTGGACGCCGCGGGGCTGTGGGGAATTCTGCGGATTTATCAGGACGAGCGGTGTCAGGAGACCGCGCGACTCTCCGATATCGCCAGGCATTTCCATCTACCCCATCAGGTTTTCGAACCCGTATTCGAGCGACTGGTTGCGCTGGGTTATGCGTCTCGCGACGGCGACCAACTATCGCTTACCGCGGACGGGCTGCGCCAGGTCGACTCCGTGTCTGCTCTCATCCAGCGGTGGGTTGTCGACAATTTGACCCTGCCATCCGGCTTCGCCGAGCAGGCCGACCAGGAATTCGACGCCGCACTACAACGGATCGCGGATAGCGTGCTGGTACAACGTGATTGGTATCAAGATTTGGACGAGCTAACTGAGCCGGGGCACCTTGCCGCCGCGCGGTAGCTCGTCGGTTTCAACAAGGAGGCCCGTTTCCAGCCAGTTGGCGCACTGCGCGCCCAGTCTGTGCACAGCGACTTGGTCGAAGCGTGCAACCTGCTCCGCCGTAAGCTCGCTGCGGTAATCGCGCGTGGGCCCTTTGTGAAAAAAGGCTTGTGGGCTGGACATGTGTTGACCGTTGAACGGGGCCATCTGGTCCGCTCGACCGCGCATGTAGTCGAACGAACAATGCTGTGCAATGACGTCGAGATTCAGCGATGCGGGATCGATGCCGATGAATTCCGCGATCCGGGCGATTTGACCCGGTAAGTCGTCTGTGAGTTGCCGGTAGTGCAACAGCAGCACGTTGGGCTCGCCGCGCAGGTCCCACCATGACTTCACGAGGTCGAACAGATTCCCACAGCCATTGCCACCGGTGTCGAGCCACAGATCGAAAAACGTCTGCATGTCCGCGGGAATCCCCAACGGCGTCAGGCTGCCCGACCACGCGGCGTGGATCTGGTTGATCTTTGCCATCGTCGATTCCGAATAGTTGGAGAGCATGTTGTGGAAGCTGATTCCCGAGTCTTTACCGTTTCTGCCGACAAACACGTACCGCGCTTCCTGGGCAAGAGGCAGGGCATCCGCGGTCAAATGTGACTTGATGACCCGCCGGCTACCGGCCGCGCGCTGGCGCCGGAGCACATCAAGCATTTCTGCGTGTTCACCCCAACTGGAGTCGAGCCATGGTGACGTGTCGGAAAGACTGCCGTCGTTCTCTGCTCCGTTGCGCAGAATCTGCTGGATTATCCGCTGCGTCCACGTGGTGCCGGACTTGACCGGCGTGACGATCAGGATATCGCCGTCGACGAAACCGCCTTGGGCCAGAAAGTCATTCCACACCAACGAATTACACAAATAGTCCCGCATAACGCGGGTCGCGGCGATCAGCGGTTTCGTCATGGCAAACCCTGCTTTCTGCCGTACATGTCGCGGTGCACGTACGCCTGTCGCGCGGAATCCTACGGCCCGGCCTGGTGTTTAACTACAGGCCGACACCGGCGCCACCACCCGGGACGACGAACTCCGCGTCCGGTGATCTCCCCATTCTCGCGCCACACAGCATCGCGACGCGCGAGCATGGTTGCGGTTGCCACCGCGTCTCGGTCCACCCGAACGCGGAACCGGGTTCAGCCATTGGTGCCGGGACTGCCGTTCCCGCCCTTGGTGCCGCCGGGAAATCCGCCGGGGCCGCCGGTGCCGCCGCCTCCGCCAAAGCCGCCCGGCGTGCCGCCGTTGCCGCCGTTGCCACCGAAGCCGCCCGTGCCTCCAACGCCGGGGACGGTGCCACCGACG
>JALHRH010000387.1 GCA_022841565.1 Mycobacterium sp.
GGAGAGGCCGCCGGCCTCGGCCTTGTGCGGGCTTCTGAGGCCGTCGCGGTTCAGCGTGGTGTTGGTGGCGATGATGCCGGCGAGGCCGGAGGCAAGCGCCACCTCGGCGATCTGGGCGAGGTCGTCGTCGGTGAGGTCAGGCGCGATTTTCAGGAACACTGGTATCGGGGTTGCGAGCGCGGCTCGCGCCTCCATCACGCCGGCAAGGAGGGCCGTCAGGGCGGCGGGGCCTTGCAGGTCGCGCAGGCGTTCGGTGTTCGGCGACGATACGTTGACGGTGGCGAAATCGACATGCGGGCCGCAGTGGGCGAGAACGCGGGCGAAATCGGCGGCGCGGTTGTCAGAGGTCTTGTTGGCGCCGAGGTTGAGCCCGACCGGAACCGGGCCGCGTCTGCGTTTGGCGAGGCGAGCGCCGATCGCGGCCATCCCGTCGTTGTTGAAGCCGAAGCGATTGATCGCGGCGCGGTCTTCGCTGAGGCGGAAGAGGCGGGGTTTGGGGTTGCCGGGTTGGGCCAAGGGGGTGGCGGCGCCAACCTCGATGAAGCCGAAACCTGCGCGCGAGAGGGGAGCTACGGCGGTGGCGTTCTTGTCGTAGCCGGCGGCAAGGCCCACGGGATTCAGGAGCGGCATGCCGGCCAGCGTGGTGGCAAGGCGGGCCGAGGTGACGGGCCCGGGCAGGGGGGCCAGCCCCGATTGCAGTGCCAGAAGCGAGAGGGCATGGGCGCGTTCGGGATCGACGCGGTGGAGAAGGGCGAGGCCCGCACGTTCGACGAGGCTCACCAGACACCTTCGGGGAAGATGTGCCCGGTGGCGCCGAGGGGGAGCGACTTGTCCCAGACCACGTCCGCGAGGGAGAGCCTGCGGTAAAGGTGCGGGAAAAGCGCCCCGCCGCGCGAGGGTTCCCATTTCAGTGCCGGGCCAAGGGCGGTGCTGTCGAGCGCCACGAGCACAAGGTCGCTTTCGGCGGCGAAGTGCCGGGCGGCGGTTTCGGCGACCTGCGCGGCGGTGGAAATGTGGATGTAGCCATCGGCAAGGTCGATCGGCGCGCCGAGGGTTTCCCCGGCGGCCCGGAAGGCATCCCATTCGGGGCGGCGGAAGATCTTGTAGATGACCATGGCGCGCTTTTGCCCCTTGTGGGCGGCAGGGTCAACTGTCGCTGCTGCCAACGCAGGCTGAAGCTGGATCGGGAATTGCTGCGTTAAACAGTGTTAATCTTGAATTAACCGTAATGCCGCCGCTCAATCGCCAATTAGTCGATGCATAAAGAATATTCCTAACATTCGAATTACACTCATTACGCGAAGGGCTAACAAAGTGAAACAACTTCTGATTGTATTTACTCTCGCTATGGTTGCAAGCCAGGCCGGCGCGCAAATATCCGAGCAAGGCTGCTTTAAGATCAAAGTGAAGAATTCCAATGCGATCTATTGGTCCGAACCAGGATGCAATACGAAATTGGAGGCGAAGAGCCTGCCTTGGCAAAAAAAGGCAGCGCCGATCAATGTCGATCTTGAAGTGACGGATCCGGTTGAGCCCAATCCGGTTGAGCCCAGCCCGGTTGAGGCCGATCCGGTTGAGCCCGATCCGGTTGAGCCTGATCCGGTTGCCCCGGTTGAGCCCGATCCGGTTGAGCCCGATCCGGTTGCCCCGGTTGAGCCCGATCCGGTTGCCCCGGTTGAGCCCGATCCGGTTGAGCCCGATCCGGTTGCCCCGGTTGAGCCCGATCCGGTTACCCCGGTTGAGCCCGATCCGGTTGCCCCGGTAGAGCCCGATCCGGTTGCTCCGGTTGAGCCTGATCCGGTTACCCCGGTTGAGCCCGATCCGGTTACCCCGGTTGAGCCCGATCCGGTTGCCCCGGTTGAGCCCGATCCGGTTACCCCGGTTGAGCCCGATCCGGTTGCCCCGGTTGAGCCCGATCCGGTTACCCCAGTTGAGCCCGATCGCTGCACCGGCCGGTGCCAGGCCCCAGGCCAGAACAAGTAAAGGCCAGCGTGTCGGCAAGCGACCGACGGATAGGCTGGAAGCCAAACATGCACGGCGCGCGATCAGCGCGCCGTGTTTCTATGCGAAGCCCGCAACTGGAACGCAGGGCAGCGGTGGGGCAGTCAGACTTTGACAGACCCATCCATCACTTGGCAGACTGCAGGCAGACTAACGACTCATCCGAAATGGAGACTCGCCATGTTTGCTTTCCCAAAATCCATGATGGCTACGCTGCTGGCAGCCGGCAGTGCATTGGGCCTTGCCGCGCCATTGGCGGCAGAAACCGTGAAGCTGACGCTTCTGGGCGTCGGTGACGTCTACAATTTCGAGGAGGAGGACGGGCGCGGTGGCTTTGCCCGGCTGAACGCGGTGGCAAAGGCCGAGCGCGCGGCGAACCCGAACACGCTTTACCTGTTCAACGGCGACATGCTGTCGCCCTCGCTGATTTCCGGCTTTGACATGGGACAGAACACCATCGATTTCACCAATCTGGTGCCGTTCGACCTGGCCGTGCCGGGGAACCATGAGTTCGATTTCGGGCCGGAAAACTTCTATGAGAAGATGAAGGCCTCGAAATACCCTTGGGCCGCGATCAACATCACCAACGACGACGGCAGCCCGATTGAAGGTTTGGGCGGCGTCACCGTGAAGGAGGTGGGCGGGCTGAAGGTCGCCCTGATTCCGGTGGCGCAGGACACCTCGCCCGAGGTGAGTTCGACCGGCAGCCTGAAGTTCCTGCCCACGGTCGAGACCGGCATCGAAGCGGCGAAGGCCGCGCGCGAGGCGGGGGCGGATATCGTGGTGGGCGTGGTGCAGACCAACATGGAGAATGACCGCGCGCTGATGGCGAGCCGGGCGTTCGACGTGATCCTGTCGGGTGACGACCACACCTATGCCACGGCCTATGACGGGGTGACGGCCTATGTGGAAACCAGCGTTGATGCGCAACTGCTGACGCCGATCGACCTGATGGTCGAGGTTGGCGAATCCGACGGCAAGCGAACGATCAGCTGGACGCCTGCCTTCCGGTTCATCGATACGGCGACGGTGACGCCGGACCCGGAGTCTGCGGCCCTCGCCGACAGTTTCCTCACCAAGATGGACGAGACGCTGAACGTCGAGATCGGCACGCTGGATGCGCCCTTGGACAGCCGGCGCAATGTGGTGCGGGCCACCGAGGCGACGATGGGCAACCTGATCGCGGATGCGATGCGGGATGCGACGGGCGCGGATATCGCCATTATGAACGGCGGTGGTATCCGGGGTGACACGACCTATGATGCGGGCCGCAAGCTGACGCGGCGCGACATCCTGACGGAACTGCCGTTCGGCAATATGACGGTGGTCACCGAATTGCCTGGCAACCAGGTGCTACTGGCGCTGGAGAACGGCGCGAGTCAGGTGGAAAAAGGAGCCGGGCGGTTCGCTCAGGTGTCGGGGTTGACCTACACCATCGACCCTTCGGCCGAACCGGGATCGCGAGTGTCTGAGGTCATGGTGGGCGGCGCGGCGCTGGAGGCCGACACGGTCTACAAGGTGGCGGTGAACGATTACATCATCGGTGGCGGTGACGGCTACGACGCACTGGGCGGCGGACGGGTGCTGACCGAAGGATCGACCAGCCGGCTGGTGGCAAACGACGTGATGGACTTCGTCGAAAAGCTGGGCACGGTGAATGTTGCGGTCGAGGGGCGGATCAAGATCCTCGGGCAGTGAGACTCAGGGCCGCGTGACGGCGTGCAACGCCAGATCGCGGCCTTCGTCGTCGGTAAAGAAGGCCATCCATTCCTCGGACCCGTCGGGGTGGGTGTGGATGCGGTGCGGGGCGTTGGTGAAGGCCACACCCTTGCCGGCAAGGCTGGCATAGGTTGCGGCAATATCAGCCACATCGAAGTAGAGGATGTCGGCGGGATCGCGGGCGCCGGTTTCGCGCAGAATCAGGCGCGACTGGCCCAAGGCAAAGAAGGCGAGACCGGGAAAGGTGTAAAGCTCGGTCAGGCCAAGGCTGTCCCGCAAGAACCGGCGAGCGCGGTCAAGGTCTTCGACGCGGCGGGAGATCTGGCGCAGGGGACCAAGTGCTTGCATGGGGATGATCCTTTCCCGGCGGAGCATAGCGCATCGCGCGGCGGTCTGCACGGTGGAGGGCTTGGCGCGGGGCGCTTGCGGGCCTATCTTCGCGTGATGTGCGGACGTTTCGTCATCACTCATCCGAACGAGGCGCTGGCGGCGTTGTTCGATGCTGTTCCGGGCAACGACCTGCCGGTGGTGCCGAACTACAATGTTTGCCCGACGAACCCCGTGAGCGTCATCAGTTCGGAAGGCGGCGCACGGCGGTTGCGGGCGATGCGATGGGGGTTCATCCCGTCGTGGTACAAGGCGCCGAACGACGGGCCGTTGATCATCAACGCGCGGGCCGATACGGTGGCGATGAAGCCAGCGTTCCGTGATGCGGTGCGGTCGCGGCGCTGCATCGTTCCGGCAAGCGGGTTTTACGAATGGAGCACCGGCGCGCAGGGCGAGAAACTGCCGTGGTATTTCACCCGTGCCGACGGCCTGCCGATGGCGCTGGCCGGTGTCTGGCAGCGCTGGCAGGATATCGACACGGTCGCCATCGTTTCGACCGATGCGGGGCCGGCGATGGCAGGGTTGCATCACCGCGAGCCGGTGGTTCTGGAGCAGGCGGATTGGCCTTTGTGGCTGGGCGAGGCCGGGCATGGCGCGGCGGTCTTGATGAAGGCTGCGCCGGAGGGCGCGCTGACCCGCCCGACGCGCGTTTCGACCGCAGTGAATTCCAATCGGGCGTCCGGGCCG
>JALHRH010000388.1 GCA_022841565.1 Mycobacterium sp.
CGAGGGTGGGGTTGCCGAGTTGGCTGCGGACCAGGGTGTTGAGGGCGTCGTGTTGGCGCTGGGCGGTGGTGCGGGTGTCGGTGGCGGCGGCTTGGTCGGTGGGTGGGTTGGTGGGTGGGTTGGTGGTGCACGGTGTGGGGTGGTCGGGGTTGCACATGCCGGGGGCGGCGAATTTGGCCAGCCAGGTGTCGATGTGGGCGCGGAGTTCGGGGGTGGCGATGAGGGTGGCTTCACTTATGCCGTCGGCGCGTTGGGGTTTCCAGGTGAAGGCGCGGTGGCGGGCGCGGTCGCGTTCGGAGAATCTGCCGTCGGGGTTGATGAGGACGGCGGCGCGGTTGGCGGCTTTGTGGAGTTGGTCGGGCCGTAGGTGGGTGGCTTGGTTGGCCAACAGGTGTTCGGCGTGTTCGACGACGGCGGTGGGGGTGTCGTTGGGCAGGTCGTGGATGACGGTTTGGATGACGCGCAGGTGCTGGGCATCGAGTATGCCGGCGCGCCATTGCTCGGTGGTGGCGGGCAGCTCGGGAGGTAAGACCTGGCCGGTCAGGGTGGTGCGGGGGGCGAGTTGGGTGGCGTCGCGGAGGCGGCGGCGGGCCTCGGTGTAGCTGATGCGGCACCAGTCGGCGATGACTTGGTGGGTGGGGTCGCCGATGTCGGCGGGGTCGTGGGTGGCCAGGCTGTGGATGATGTCGTGGCTGATCACGGCTTGGTGGCGGTGGGAGGTTTCCAGGCGTTGCAGCGCGCGCAGCCGGACCGCGGGGTCTAGCGTGTGGTGGTGGAGTTGGCGTAGTTCGGCGACGGCGGCGTCGAGTGCGTCGAAGGCGGCGACTACGTCCGCCGGCGCCGTGATCGCACTCATGTTCGAATTCTATTGCTCACCCGGGCGTCCCGCCCGCGTTGACTCAGCCGAAATGCGCGTGAGAGGCCTCGAAATGCGTTTTCGTTGCCTCACTTGAAATGCGCGCGTACGGCGCGCCTAACGGATCTGTCAGCGACGACCTCGGTAGGCCCAACTGATGGGGTTGACATTGGCTGAACGCAAAGCGGTGACCGAGGCGACCGCGATCCGATACGCGCAGGCAGACAAACGGACCAAGGGCGTCATTCTGGATGAGTTGTGTGCTACCACGGGCTGGCACCGTGGCCACGCCCGCAAGGCGCTCACGACGGCGTTGCAGCCCAGGCTGGTGTCGGCGCGACGTCCGCGGCCGCCGACGTACGGACCAGATGTCATCGCAGCACTGACGGTGTGCTGGATGGTGTTGGGAATGCCGGCCGGTAAGCGGCTGGCGCCGATGCTGAAGGAATTGGTGGCGGTGTTGCGCCATTTCGGCGAGCTCGCCATCGACGAGCCCACCGCGGCGCTGCTGGTGTCGATGTCGGCGGCCACCATTGATCGGCGGTTGGCCCCCCGAACGGCGCAGACTGCGACATCGAGGACGTTCGGCCACCAAGCCGGGCTCGCTACTGAAAAGCCAGATCCGGGTACGCACGTGGGCCGATTGGGACGGTGCTCGACCCGGATTCGTCGAGATCGACCTCGTCTCCCACGACGGTGGTGATCCTGCTGGCCAGTTCGCATACACCCTCACGGTCACCGATATCGCCACCGGCTGGACCGAGAACCGCTCGCTGCCCAGCAAGGCCGCCAAGTGTGTCCTGGCCGCGCTGAACGACATCGCCTACAAGATGCCCTTCCCGATCCTGGGGGTGGACTCCGACAACGGATCGGAGTTCATCAACACCGACTTGCTGCAGTGGTGCGAACGGCACCGGATCACCTTCACCCGCGCCCGCGTGGCCAATAAGAACGATGGCTGTCACGTCGAACAGAAGAACTGGGCCGTGGTCCGCACCGTGGTCGGCTACCACCGCTACGACACCGCCTCAGAGCTGTTGCTACTCAACGAGATCTGGCAGTGGCAGTCCAAACTGACCAACTTCTTTCACCCGCAGCAGAAACTGGTGTCCAAGGTCCGCGACGGCGCCAAGGTGATCAAGAAGTACGACACGGCGGCCACGCCGTTTCACCGCGTGATCAGCCACCCGTGCATCACCGATGAAAACCACATCATGGCCCTGGCTCAAGCCCACGGCCGGATCAACCCCGCCGCCGTCCAACGCCGCATCCAGGCCCTGACGAACCAACTATTCACACTAACCACCAGCAAAGCCGGAGCCCGGATTTCCAAGCGCGCATCCTCAAATGAGGCAACCACAAGCCCCACGCGCGCATCTTGACATGAGGCAACACGCCGCCGCTCGCAAGGCCCGACCTGTGGACAAACACCCAACTGTGGATAGCGGCGTTGTACGGGCCCGTGGACGCCGTCAGCCATGCCGGCTCCTGGAACCTAGACTGTGTCCGTGACGAGCGCGCACACCCCCGTGACAGACACCATCGAGCACGCCGCAACCACTCCCGACCAGCCGCAACCGTTTCACGAACTCGGCCTCAAAGACGACGAGTACCAGCGGATCCGCGAAATCCTCGGCCGCCGTCCCACCGACACCGAGCTGGCCATGTACTCGGTGATGTGGAGCGAGCACTGCTCGTACAAATCGTCCAAGGTCCACCTGCGTTATTTCAGTGAGACCACTACCGACGAGATGCGTACCGGCATGCTGGCCGGCATCGGCGAGAACGCCGGCGTCGTCGACATCGGCGACGGCTGGGCGGTCACGTTCAAGGTGGAATCGCACAACCACCCGTCGTACGTCGAGCCCTACCAGGGAGCGGCCACCGGCGTCGGCGGCATCGTCCGCGACATCATGGCGATGGGAGCGCGGCCGGTCGCGGTGATGGACCAGCTCCGGTTCGGCGCCGCCGATGCGCCCGACACCCGCCGCGTCCTCGACGGTGTGGTCCGCGGCATCGGCGGCTATGGCAACTCACTCGGACTGCCCAACATCGGCGGTGAGACCGTCTTCGACGCGTGTTACGCCGGTAACCCGCTGGTAAATGCATTGTGCGTGGGCGTATTACGGCAGGAAGACCTGCATCTGGCATTCGCCTCGGGTGCCGGCAACAAGATCATCCTGTTCGGGGCCCGCACCGGGCTGGACGGCATCGGCGGGGTTTCGGTACTGGCGTCGGACACGTTTGACGCCGAGAATTCGCGCAAGAAGCTACCGTCGGTCCAGGTCGGGGATCCGTTCATGGAGAAGGTGCTCATCGAGTGCTGCCTGGAGCTGTATTCCGGCGGCCTGGTGATCGGTATCCAGGACCTCGGCGGTGCCGGATTATCCTGTGCGACATCGGAGTTGGCATCCGCTGGCGATGGCGGCATGGCGATCGATCTGGACATGGTGCCGCTGCGCGCCAAGCAGATGACCCCCGCCGAGATCCTGTGCAGCGAGTCGCAGGAGCGGATGTGCGCGGTGGTCGCCCCGGAGAATGTCGACGCATTCATGGCGGTGTGTCGCAAGTGGGAGGTGCTGGCGACTGTCATCGGCGAGGTCACCGACGGCGATCGGCTGCGCATCACCTGGCAGGGCGAGACGGTCGTCGACGTGCCACCTCGCACGGTGGCCCATGAGGGCCCGGTGTACCAGCGGCCAGTCGCTCGCCCCGACACGCAGGACGCGCTCAACGCGGACTCGTCGAAGAAGCTGCCCCGGCCGGCCACCGGAGCCGAGCTACGCGCGACTCTGCTTGCGCTGCTGGATAGTCCGCACTTGTGTAGCCGCGCATTGATCACCGAGCAGTACGACCGCTACGTGCGCGGCAACACCGTGCTGGCCGAACACGCGGACGGCGGTGTGCTGCGCATCGACGAGGCGACCGGCCGCGGCATCGCGCTGTCCACCGATGCCTCAGGGCGCTACACCAAGCTGGATCCCTACACCGGCGCCCAACTCGCGCTCGCCGAGGCGTACCGCAATGTGGCCGTCACCGGCGCCACTCCCGTCGCGGTCACCAACTGCCTCAACTTCGGCTCACCCGAGGATCCGGGCGTGATGTGGCAGTTCTCCGAGGCGGTACGCGGCTTGGCGGATGGTTGTGCGGCCCTGGGGATTCCGGTCACGGGTGGCAATGTCAGCTTTTACAATCAGACGGGGTCGTCGGCGATCCTTCCGACGCCGGTGGTCGGGGTACTCGGCGTGATCGATGATGTGAGCCGCCGCATCCCCACCGGCTTGGGCACCGAACCGGGGGAAAGCCTGCTGTTACTCGGCGATACCCGCGACGAATTCGACGGTTCGATCTGGGCGCAGGTGACCGCCGACCATCTCGGCGGGCTACCTCCCGCGGTCGACCTGCAGCGCGAGAAGCTGCTGGCCGAGGTGCTGGCCGCCGGATCGCGCGACGGGCTGATCACGTCGGCGCACGACCTGTCTGAAGGCGGCCTGGCGCAAGCCCTGGTGGAAGCCGCCATTGCGGGTGAAACCGGTTGCCGCATCGTGCTTCCCGAGGGAGCGGATCCGTTTGTGGCGCTGTTCTCGGAGTCCGCGGGCCGGGTGTTGGTGGCCGTTCCGCGCACCGAGGAAAGCCGGTTCCGGTCCATGTGCGAGGCGCGGGGTCTGCCCGTCGCCCGCATCGGCGTTGTCGATCAGCGGTCGGATGCGATCGAGGTGCAGGGCCTGTTCACGGTGTCGCTGGCAGAGCTGCGGGATACGTCGGAGGCGGTGCTGCCGCGATTTTTCGGTTAAGGCTTCGCGCACTGGGTCTGGCTACCGCCCTGGTCGGCTGGAGCCTCGTCAGTCCTCGGCTGCCCGCCGCATACCGGGTTCCGGCGCAGGC
>JALHRH010000389.1 GCA_022841565.1 Mycobacterium sp.
CGCCTTCGTCGACCACCCCTTCCTGGCGCACCTCGGCGATGCTCACCTCGCGTTTGGCGAATTCAGCTGCCACCGCCGACAACACGCCTGGCTTGTCTGCGACGTTCATGCTGACGTAGTAGCGGGTCTCGATGAATCCCATGGGCGCCACCGGAAGTTGAGCGTACCTGGACTCCCGGGGACCCCGGCTGCCGAGCACCCGGTTACGCGCCGCCATCACCAGATCGCCGGTGACCGCCGATGCGGTGGGCGCGCCGCCGGCACCCTGGCCGTAGAACATCAGCCGGCCGGCCGCCGCAGCCTCGACCACCACCGCATTGAAAGCCCCGCTGACGGCTGCGAGCGGATGCGACAGGGGCACCAGCGCCGGATAGACACGAGCCGAAACCCGTTGCTGCCCTTCATCAGTGGTAATCCGCTCACAGATGGAGAGCAATTTGATGGTGCACCCCAGGGACTTGGCGGACTCGAAGTCTTCCGGGGTGATCTTGGTGATGCCCTCACGGTAGACGTCGTCGGCGGTAACGCGGGTGTGGAAGGCGATGGACGCCAGGATCGCCGCCTTGGCCGCGGCATCGTATCCCTCGACGTCGGCAGTGGGGTCGGCTTCGGCGTAACCGAGCGCGCTCGCGTCGGCCAGCGCTTGCTGGTAATCGGCTCCGGTGCTACCCATCTCCGAGAGGATGTAGTTGGTGGTGCCGTTGACGATGCCGGCAACCCTCAATACCGTGTCGCCGGCCAGTGACTGGGTCAGCGGGCGGATGACCGGGATCGCTCCGGCGACCGCCGCCTCGAAATACAGGTCGACCGCCTCGCTTTCGGCGGCCGCCGCCAGTTCGCCACTCGCGATCGACATCAGGGCCTTGTTCGCCGTCACGACCGACTTGCCGTGGGCCAGAGCGGCCAGGATCGCCTTGCGCGACGGTTCGACCGGACCCATCACTTCGACGACGATGTCGACGTCGTCGCGGCAGACGAGTTCGTCGATGTCATCGGTGAGAAGTTCGAGCGGCACGCCACGGTCGCCCCCGAGGCGGCGTACCCCGACGCCGCGTAGCACCAGCGGGGCGCCGATGCGGCCCGCCAGATCGTCGGCGCTTTCGTTGATGATGCGTACGACTTCGCTGCCGACCACCCCCAACCCGAGTACCGCCACGCCAACGGCCTTGTCGTCCTTGTCGTTATCGGGCACGGTCACCTCACTTCCAGACTCAGCAGATCGTCGACCGTTTCGCGACGCAGGATCAAGCGGGACTCCCCCGCTCGCACCGCCACTACCGCGGGACGGCAGATCATGTTGTAACGACTCGACAGGGAATAGCAGTAGGCCCCGGTCGCGGCCACGGCCATCAGGTCACCCGGCCCGACGTCATCGGGCACCCACGCATCGCGCACCAGGATGTCGCCGCTCTCGCAATGCTTTCCGACCAGGCGGGCGGCGGTGGCCGGTGCATCGCTGAGTCGGGAAACCAGGCGGACGTCGTACTGCGCGTCGTACAGGGCGGTACGGATGTTGTCGCTCATGCCGCCGTCGACGCTGACGTAACGCCGGTGTGCGGTCGCGCTCACGTCGACGTCTTTGACCGTGCCGACCTCATACAGTGTGATGGCGCCCGGGCCGGCGATGGCACGTCCGGGCTCGACCACCAGCCTCGGCGTGGGCAGCGCGACGGCTGCCGATTCGTTGCTGACGATGGCGCTGAGCTTGGCCGCCAGCTCGGCGATCGGCGGCGGATCATCGGGCGCCAGGTAGGAGATTCCCAGGCCACCACCGAGATCCACGGTCGATACCTGGGCCGTTTTGTCGACGCCGAATTCCGCGACGATGTCGCGCAGAAATCCGATGACCCGGTGCGCGGCGATTTCGAAGCCGGCGACATCGAAGATCTGTGAACCGATGTGGCTGTGCAACCCGACCAGACGTAGGTGGTCGGCCTCGAACACCTGCCGCACCGCGGCCATCGCCGCGCCACTGGCCACCGAGAGGCCGAACTTCTGGTCTTCGTGTGCGGTGGAGATGAACTCGTGGGTGTGCGCCTCCACGCCTACGGTGAGCCGGACGAGCACATCCTGGACGATTCCGGCCTCGCCGGCGATCGCATCGAGCCGTTCGATCTCGATCAACGAGTCCAGAACCACATGGCCGACACCGGCTTTCACCGCTGCGGTCAGCTCAGAAACGGATTTGTTGTTGCCGTGCAACGTGATCCGCTCGGGCGGGAAGCCCGCGTGTAAGGCTACGGCCAGCTCGCCACCGGTGCACACGTCCAGCGACAAGCCCTCCTGATCGATCCACCGCGCGATTTCGCTGCACAGGAACGCTTTCGCGGCGTAGTGCACGTTGGCTCCGCCGCCAAACGCCGCGGCCGTCTCCTGACACCGGGAGCGAAAGTCGGCTTCGTCGATGACGAACAACGGGGTGCCGTACTCACGGGCGAGATCGGTCAGTTTGACCCCGGCGATCTCCACGACTCCGTCTTTGTCGCGAATAGTGTTGCGCGGCCACACATTCGGTGCCAACCGCAACAGCTCCTCGGCCGACTGCGGGCGTGGCGGGCTGCTGACGGGCCGGGTTTCCTCGGCGTGCCGGGGTCCGGCGGGGTGGACGTTCACATTTTCTCCGGGGCGCTGACGCCGAGGATGGCCAAGCCGTTGGCGACCACCTGGCGGGTGGCCTGGCACAGCGCCAGCCGCGCGGTGTTCAGGTCGGTGGGTTGTTCGTCGCCCTGCGGCAGGATCCGGCAGGCATCGTAGAAGCGGTGGTAGTCGCCGGCCAGGTCTTCCAGGTAGCGGCAGATGCGGTGCGGTTCCCGCAGCGCCGCCGCCGTCTGGAGCACCCGGGGGAACTCGCCGATGGTGCGCAGCAGCGTGCCCTCTTTGTCGTGGCTGAGCAATTCGAGGTGACCGGTATCCGGGATGAGGCCGAGTTCAGCGGCGTTGCGGGCCAGTGCGGACAGCCGGGCATGCGCGTATTGCACGTAATAGACCGGGTTTTCGTTGGACGCCGAGGACCACAGCGCCAGATCGATGTCGATCGGCGTGTCCACCGACGAGCGGATCAGGCTGTAGCGGGCCGCGTCGACACCGATGGCCTCGACCAGGTCGTCGAGGGTGATCACGGTGCCCGCGCGCTTGCTCATCTTGACCGGCAGGCCGTCGCGGACCAGGTTGACCATCTGCCCGATCAGGACCTCGACGGTCGCCGGGTCCTCACCGAAGGCGGCCGCGGCGGCCTTGAGGCGGGCGGTGTAGCCGTGGTGGTCGGCGCCGAGCATGTAGATGCACAGATCGAATCCGCGTTCCCGCTTGTCCAGGTAGTACGCCAGATCGCCTGCGATGTATGCGGGGATACCGTCGCTCTTTATCACGACACGATCCTTGTCGTCGCCAAAGGCGCTGCTGCGCAACCAGGTTGCGCCGTCCTTCTCGTAGATGTTGCCCGTCTCACGAAGTTTGGCGATGGCGTGGTCAACCCGGCCGCTGGTGTGCATCGAGTCTTCGTGGGTGTAGACGTCGAAGTCGGTGCCGAACTCGTGCAGCGACTCTTTGATGTGGGCGAACATCAGGTCGACGCCGATCGCACGGAACGTCTCATGCATCTCGGCGTCGGGCAGGCTCAATGCCTCGGGCGCCTTCTGCAGGACTTGCGCGGCGATGTCGGTGATGTAGGTGCCGGCGTAGCCGTCCGCCGGGGCAGGCTCGCCCTTGGCCGCGGCGACCAGGGAGTTCGCGAATCGGTCGATCTGCGCGCCGTGGTCGTTGAAGTAGTACTCGCGGACCACATCGGCGCCCTGCGTGGTGAGCAGGCGGCCCAGCGCGTCGCCGACGGCGGCCCAGCGGGTACCGCCGATGTGGATGGGTCCGGTCGGGTTGGCCGAGACGAATTCCAGATTGATGTGTTGGTCGTTGAGGTCGTTCGAGTGGCCGTATTGGTTGCCGGCGTCGATGACGTCGGTGACGATCTTGGCCTGCGCCGAGGTCTCTAGCCGCATGTTGATGAAACCTGGACCGGCGACTTCGGCCGAGGCGATGCCGTTGGCCTGGGTCAGCGCCTGAGCCAGCCATCCGGCCAGCTCACGCGGGTTCGCACCGACCTTTTTGCCCAGCTGCAACGCCAGGTTGGACGCGTAGTCGCCGTGTTCGGGAATACGCGGACGCTCCACCGTGACCGTATGCGGCAACGCGGACACGTCGAGGTCGCGCTCGGCCAGCACCGCGGCGGCGGTGATTCTGAGCAGCTCAGCGAGGTCGGCGGGGGTCACGAGCGTCCATCCTATTGGCTGGGACGCCTGCGCCTCGAATCCATTACCGGTGGTCGGGCGGTCGGCGGGATGCGCTACTCTGGCGGGGCCCAATGGCGCAGCGTTCAGCAGTGCGCCCCCGTAGCTCAGGGGATAGAGCGTCTGCCTCCGGAGCAGAAGGCCGCAGGTTCGAATCCTGCCGGGGGCACCAATTGAGCTGCGCAGATGGTCAGCCGTGCGAGATTCGGGCAACTGGCTTCTCGGTTACGGGAGGCTCAATCGAGGCCACTCCATGACCCCTACCAGCCCGTTCCCCGATGTCGCTCTACCGCCGGACGCTGACAGCGCCGGGACGTGGGAGGACTGGGACACAACGTTTCGTCTCTTCTATGGCCCTTCCCGAGAGGTCGCGGATGCCTCTGGCGACAAGATCGCGGAGGTGCGCGCTGTCGGCGTTCAGCTTCCCGACGGCAACGTCGCTACCACC
>JALHRH010000390.1 GCA_022841565.1 Mycobacterium sp.
TACACACCAGGTTGCTCACTCTTTCGGGATAGTCGGCCGCGAGCACCAACCCGGTCATCGAGGTGAAGCCGGGAGCCAGAATCGTCGCCCGCTCGCATCCGATGGCATCCAGCACCGCAATCGCGTCCATGGCCCAGTGCTTCGGGCCGATCATGTCCGGCGACGAGACCCGGGACGACAATCCGATACCCCGCTGGTCGTAACGAATCACCCGGGCAAAAGACGTCAGGCGCCGATGAAACCGGTACATCGACGGCTCCGCATCGACAGTGTCGATCGGGATCGACGGACCGGGCAGCACCAGCAGGTTGATCGGACCATCGCCGAACACCTGATAGGCGATGTCGATCTCGCCGCAAGTGGCATAGCGAGTTCGTGGAGGCTGCGCCACCACTACAGGCTAGCGACTCAGGGGCGCTGCGCTCCTCCGTGGTGGACGAAAAGTCCTCTGTCAGCTGCGGTTGGCGGTTGGTTGCGTCCGATAAACTCCGAGGTAATGCTGAAGGGGTGTTTCGGTCGACCCCGGTCGGACTATGTTGCCGCTGAGCCCGCAGGCTAGCGTGGGGCGGAGGGCACAATCTTGTCCACGGGAACCGTGGAATGTTGCCGTCGAGCACGAGTGTCAGATTCCTGTTTCACCCCGCTCTCCCCGAAACACCCTCCAATGCAGTGGAATACGAGTGTCGCGAGGAAGTGGTCAGTGATGGAAGTCATACATCCGCGGTGCGCAGGGATTGACTGTTCGAAGAAGGACGCGAAGGTCTGCGTGCGGATCCAGGGCCAGAGCGCACGCGCGAGGTCAGCGACGGTGAGCACCTGGGGTGCCACGACGGGGCAGATCCTGGCGCTGCGCGAGCACCTGATCGCGCAGAAGATCAGTTGCGTGGTGATCGAGTCGACCAGCGACTATTGGAAACCGTTCTACTACCTGCTCGACGACGGCTTGGACGTGGTCTTGGTCAACGCCGCCTCGGTGCGTAACCTGCCCGGCCGCAAGACCGATGTCTCCGATGCGGCGTGGCTGGCCGATCTGGGCGCCCACGGGCTGGTGAAGGCATCCTTCGTCCCCCCGGCCCCGGTCCGGGCGTTGCGGGACCTGACGCGGGCCCGCACGGTGATCACCCGTGAACGCACCCGGGAAGTGCAACGGCTGGAGAAGCTGCTCGAAGACGCTGGCATCAAACTGTCCTCGGTGGCCACCGAGATCACCGGGGTGTCCGGGCGGGCCATGCTCGAAGCGCTGATCGCCGGCCAACGCGACCCCGCTGCGCTGGCTGAGTTGGCCCAACGCCGGCTGCGCTCGAAGATCCCCGCCCTGACCGAAGCGCTGACCGGTCGGTTCACCGACCACCACGGGTTCATGGCCCGGCTGTTGCTGGACCGCATCGACACCCACAGCGCCGACATCGCCCGCCTCGATGAGCGCATCGAGGCGGTGATGGAGCCCTTTCGCCCCGCCCGGGACCTGCTGATCAGCATTCCCGGGTTCTCCCGCATCGTCGCCGAAGTCTTCATCGCCGAAACCGGCGCCGACATGAGCGTGTTCCCCTCCGCCGGGCACCTGGCCTCCTGGGCCGGATTGTCCCCGGGATCCAACGAGTCCGCCGGCCGGGTGAAGTCCACCAAGACCCGGCCCGGCAACCGCTACCTCAAAGGCGTACTCGGAATCGCCGCGCTCTCGGCGGCACGTTCGAAGAACACCTACTTCTCCGCGAAATACAAACGCATCGCCGCCCGCCGCGGACCCATGCGCGCCATCGTCGCCGTCGAACACGCGATGGTCATCGCCGCCTGGAACCTACTGACCAACGGCGACTTCTATCGCGACCCCGGCGCCAACTACTACACCGCACACCGACCCGCCGCTGCCAAAACACGAGCGGTCAACCAACTCCAAGCCCTCGGCTACCGCGTCACCCTGGAACCACTCACCGAATCCGCCTAACCCACCCAAAGCCCCGGTCACCCGTTGTGGTAACCCAATTTTCGTGTCAGCTATGTGGATCTCCATCCTAGTGATGGCTCTTGCTGTCGGCCTCGAACCGTTCCGGATCGGCATGACGGTGCTCATGCTCAACCGGCCCAGACCACTACTGCAGCTGTTCGCGTTCCTGTGTGGAGCCTTCGCCATGGGCATGACGGTAGGTCTGTTCGTCATTTTCGTCTTTCGACGACGGCTGGTTGGGTCTGCTCACTTCACCTTGCCCAACGTTCAGATCCTGGTTGGTGGGCTGGCGGTGTTGGTCGCCGCGATTCTGGCCGCTCGGATGGTCTGGGGCCGCCATCGTCGCGGCCGTCCGGGCCTGACCGACGTCGTAGAACGCCGAACCCGCGCGTGGAAACTACCAATGCGGCCTCAGCGGCTCCTTGCCGGACGGCAACTGTGGGTCGCAGCGGTGGCTGGACTAGGGATCGCGCTGCCTTCGGTGGATTACCTGGCCGCGTTGGCCGTCATCGTGGCCTCCGGAGCCGCAGCCAGCAAGCAGGTTGCGGCACTGCTGCTTTACAACGTCATTGCCTTTGCGCTAGTGGAGATGTCGCTCCTCGCGTACCTGCTGGCTCCGGGTACCACGCGCAGGTTCCTGACCGCGCTGAATATCTGGGTCGGCTCACGCCGCCCCTTTGAAGTCGTGGGATTGCTCCTCGTCGCCGGCGGTGTCCTGATCGCCGTCGGCATCGCGAGCACCTGATCGACGATGTGACACGGTGATCAACTGATGGCATCAATAGTGCTGCGCATCCTGGCAAACAACCCAACGACGAGTGTTTCCGCGGCTTCACTGGATTTGCAGACCAGACTCGACCGGCTCACCAATGGTGGGGTTGTACTGCGGGCAGTACGCCAGGGTTGCCGCGTTTTCGATGTCCAAGGCGGTCTTTTCGTCCGCGACCTCCGAGCCGGTGCTCATGCCTATGGTTTCAACACCGTTGCCGGCCACCACGATGTTGGCGGCTTGTAGATCGGATTGACCCCGTGCTCTGGCTTCGCAGACCTGTTGGGCCAGTGGGATTATCGCCCGGGCTGCGGCTTCCGAGGTCGGGGGAGTGAAAACGCGCGTCATGTAGTCGACGAAGAAGGTCTCGCCACTTCCCGGCCCAGGCTCCGCCGACGCCGCCGGGGCCGCCGCCACTGCCGCGATGGCCAGACCCGCCAGAACGCTGCCAACTTTGCCCAACACATTTCCTCCAGGTCTGCCCGACGCTGAACCGCCAGCCGAAAGTAGCACCGAAAGCGCCCGAGCGTGCAGCTTCGCGCCGCATTAGTACTGCAGCCGTAGATCGTGATCATTGGGTTTCTCGTCGTCGGTAGTGGGATTGGCGGGCTCGGTATTGATGTTGTCGTCGCCAGCGTGACCAGGCCAGCAGGCTGGTGATAGTGCGGTTTGTGGCCAGTAGTAGAGCGTCGAAAAGGCGGCGAAACTCGTTGACAGTCAACGCGATCAGTCCGGCCGGTGTGGGTGTGTTGTCGCGTTCGGCTGCGGTGGCCACGGCCAGGAAGGCGTGGGCGAGCATGGCCAGAGTGGTCCAGCGGTGCCAGGAGCGCCAACGACGGACCTGGTGCTGATCAAGTCCGACCAGACCCTTGGCTGCTTGAAAGGATTCCTCGATGCGCCAGCGCTGGCCGGCTACGGCTACCAGGGTGCGCAACGGGACGGGCTTGGGGCTATAGCAGCGCAGGTAGGCATGCTCGCCGGTGGCGTCGTTGCGGCGGATCAGCAAATGATGAATACCGGAGTCGGTGTCATCTTCGGCCCGCAGGCGAAACCAGGCCCAGGAGTACAGGCGCGGCCCGTGTGCCCCGGCACCTGCGGAGTGTTTCTGCCAGGCATGGGCGGGGATCAGCGCGGGTAGGGCATCGGCGCGGATCGGGCCGGCGTGGGTGGGTACGCGCCGGTTGGCCGCAATCGCCATCACGTACCCCAGTCCGTGGCCACGGATCGCCGCCCGCAGGTGCGGGTCAGCGCCATACACTTCATCCCCGGCGACCCATGCGGCGGGAACCTGCGCGGTGACGGCGCGGTCGATCAGTGTGGCGGCCAGCGTGGGTTTGGTCGCAAAAACCCGCTGCGCGTGGGGGATTCCCGCCGCTGAGCAGCGTTCATGATCATCGGCCCAAGACCGCGGTAGGTACAGGGCACGGTCGATCAGGGCGTGCCCGCGCGGGGCGGCGTAGGTCAGATACACCGCCACCTGGGAGTTCTCCACCCGACCTGCGGTACCACTGTATTGGCGCTGCACCCCAACGCTGTGGGTGCCTTTCTTGATGTCGCCGGTCTCGTCGACGACCAGGATCGCACCCCGATCACCGAACGCGTCGATCACGTAGTCACGCAGATCATCGCGCACAGCGTCGGCATCCCAGCTGGCCCGTCCCAGCAGGTGCTGCAACCCATCAGGTGTGGCGGCGCCGCGGTGTTCGGCGATGGTCCAGCAATTCTTGCGATCCAAGCCAGAGACCATCCCGGCCATCAGCTCAGCGGCATGACGCAATGGCTCATATCGGGCGAAACGCGGCGCGATCTGATCAATCACCGCCGAGAACTCCGACAACCACCGATCCAGGTCTACGCTATGAACCGCGGCGACCGCGGCCAATTCAGATGTATTCACAAACTCCGAACAATGCCGCGGTCACCGCCCTGAACAGCGCAGACACGCCCAAACCACACCAACCACGATCTACGGCTGCAGTATTAGGGGCCCACGCGTCGGTGGGATAGAC
>JALHRH010000391.1 GCA_022841565.1 Mycobacterium sp.
CTCGATCACCTGTCGGACGGCCGGGCCGGCTGGAACATCGTGACTTCGTCGGATGCGTTCACCGGTGCCAACTTCCGCAGGGGCGGCTTTCTTGCGCACGCTGACCGCTACCGGCGGGCCGAGGAGTTCGTTACCGTGGCGCGGATGTTCTGGGACAGTTGGGCCCCGGATGCCTTGGTGCGCAAGGACGGTGTTTACGCGGACCCGGTTGCAATCCGTAGCGTCGAATTCATTGGTACGCAGTTCGACGTTCGGGGTTTCGCGACGTTGCCGGCAGGCCCGCAAGGTCATCCGGTGCTGCTGCAGGCGGGCGACTCCAACGAGGGGCGGGCGTTCGGTGCCCGGTATGCCGACGCGCTGTTCACCCTGCACGGCTCGCTCGAAGATGGCCGCCGCTACTACGCCGACGTGAAGGGCCGGGCTCAGTCCGCCGGTCGAGATCCCAACCAGCTCAAGGTCTTTCCGGCGGCCACGTTTGTCCTGGGCGACACCGCTGCCGAAGCCGCGGACAAGGCGCGCCACATCCGCCATCAGCAGGTCAGCGGTGCGACTGCGATCGCGATGTTGGAGCAGGTATGGGGCCGTGAGCTTTCCGGTTACGACCCGGATGGACCACTGCCCGATTTCGACCCGGTCGTCGACAGCGACATCACCCAGGGGCGTGTTCGCCATGGCGACCCGGTTGCCGTGGCGCGGCGTTTCCGGGAGCGGGCGCAGGCGGAGAACCTGTCAATCCGGGAGTTGGTGATAGCGGTGACCAGTCGCGAGCAGTTCGTCGGCACTGCAGCCCATATCGCGGGCGAGATCGACCGCTACGTGCAGGCCGACGCCTGCGACGGGTTCATCCTGGTGCCGCACCTGACGCCGCATGGCTTGGATGAGTTCGTCGACCGGGTGGTCCCACTGCTGCAGGAGCGCGGCGCTTTTCGTACTGAATACCCCGGCGTGACGCTGCGGGAGAATCTCGGTCTAGCCTCCTGAGCGCGGCGCGTACATGATGACGGCGACGCCCAGCAGGCATACGGTCGCTCCGATGACATCCCAGCGGTCGGGCCGGAAACCGTCGAAGGCTACGCCCCACAGCAGCGATCCCGCGACGAACACACCGCCGTAGGCGGCCAGGATGCGACCAAAGTGGGCGTCGGGCTGCAGGGTGGCCACAAGGCCGTAGGCGCCCAGCGCGAGTAGGCCAAGCCCAGCACAGAGCCAACCGCGATGCTCACGCACCCCCTGCCACACCAACCACGCGCCGCCGATCTCGAACAGAGCGGCGAGCACGAACAGAGCGATCGACTTCGCGACCGTCATAAAGCTCCCGCCTTGCGTAGAGCCGCGTCGGTGGCCTCGCGGATCGGTCCACGCCACAACGGGCCGTGCCCGGGCGCCAGGACCGAGGTCTCCACCTGCGCCAGCGTGGACAGGGTCCGAATGCAGTCCTGCTGGCTGTAGCTGAAGATGGCCGGCAGCAACTGCGGCCCGTCCTGACGGATCAGCGGATGGCCGGTGATTAACGCGTCGCCGCTGGCCAGCACCCCGTCGACCAGGTATGAGCAGTGCCCGTTGGTGTGGCCCGGACTGAACACGGGCTGCGGGTGACCGGGCAGCCCGGCGGCGATCTCCGGCGTCAGTGGCTGTGTGGTTGGTATCCCGTCTCGGATCAGGCCGCCGCTGCGCACCACGTGCGCCGTCCAGACCGCCCACCGCGGGCGCCAGAGGCGCAGTGCGAGATCGTGGATCGCCACCTGTTCGAGATATTCGCGCTTGGCGTGGCCCACCTCGTCGGCGTGGCAGTACACCGGTGTGCGGTGCTCGCCGGCGAACCAGATGGCGCTGCCCAGGTGGTCGATATGGGCGTGGGTGAGCAGGATGGCGCGCAGGTCGGCGGGCCCGTAACCCAACTGGCGCAGCGAGGTCAGCACTTCCGCGCGGTCGCCGGGGTAGCCCGCGTCGATCAGCATGACGCCGCGGTCGTCGGTGACCAGCACCCAGTTGACCGCAGGGCCATGTGCGAGGTGAACCTTGTCGGTGATCTGCACCAGCTGCGTTTGCCCAGACATGCGGAGAAGTGTAGGTGCGATCGCAAGCGCGGCGGAGCCGGGCGCAGCGGGTCGCGACTAGACAGCCCGGAGCGATCGCAAGCGCGGCGGAGCCGGGCGCGGTGGGTCGCGACCAGACAGCCCGGAGCGATCGCAAGCGCGGCGGAGCCGGGCGCGGCGGGTCGCGACTAGACAGCCCGGAGCGATCGCAAGCGCGGCGGAGCCGGGCGCGGCGGGTCGCGACCGAGGGCGGAGGAGTAGAAAAGACTGGTGGCTGAACTGAAACTTGGGTACAAGGCGTCCGCCGAACAATTCGCACCCCGTGAGCTCGTCGAACTGGCCGTTCTTGCCGAAGGGCACGGTATGGACAGCGCCACCGTCAGCGATCACTTCCAGCCCTGGCGGCACAAGGGCGGGCACGCACCGTTCTCGCTGGCCTGGATGACCGCCGTGGGCGAGCGCACCGAACGGCTGCAGCTGGGCACCTCGGTGCTCACCCCGACCTTCCGGTACAACCCTGCCGTCATCGCGCAGGCATTCGCCACCATGTCCTGCCTCTACCCGGGCCGGGTGTTCCTGGGGGTCGGCACCGGCGAGGCACTCAACGAGATCGCCACCGGATACGAGGGCGCCTGGCCAGAATTCAAGGAACGCTTCGCCCGGTTACGCGAGTCGGTGCGGCTGATGCGCGAGCTGTGGCGTGGTGACCGCGTCGACTTCGACGGCGAGTACTACCGCACCAAGGGCGCCTCGATCTACGACGTGCCCAAGGGCGGCGTGCCCGTGTACATCGCCGCCGGAGGTCCAGCGGTGGCCAAGTACGCCGGCCGGGCCGGCGACGGCTTCATCTGCACCTCCGGCAAAGGGGAGGAGCTTTACACCGAGAAGCTGATCCCGGCCGTGAAAGAGGGGGCGGCCGCGGCCGAGCGCAACCATGACGACATCGACAAGATGATCGAAATCAAGATCTCGTATGACACCGACCCCGACCTGGCGCTGGAGAACACCCGGTTCTGGGCTCCGCTTTCGCTTAGCGCCGAGCAGAAGCACAGCATCGACGACCCGATCGAGATGGAGAAGGCCGCCGAGGAGCTTCCCATCGAGCAGATCGCCAAGCGCTGGATCGTCGCCTCCGATCCCGACGAGGCCGTGGAGAAGGTCGGCCAGTACTACCGGTGGGGTCTCAACCACCTGGTGTTCCACGCACCTGGGCACGACCAGCGACGGTTCCTGGACTTGTTCGCGAAAGACCTGGCGCCCCGACTGCGGCGGCTCGCCTGACGGTGCCCGCCTCCAGCATCTACATCGCGGCGCCCGAATCGGAGACCGGCAAGTCGACGATCGCGCTCGGCCTGATGCACCGGCTGGCCGCCAAAGCCGCCAAGGTCGGTGTGTTTAGACCGATTACGCGAATAAACGGCGCCGACCCGGCGCGGGAAAACGGCGAGGCCCGCGACTACATCTTGGAGCTGCTGCTCGACCACTCCACTGCGGGTCTGACCTACGACCAGTGCATCGGGGTGACCTACCAGCAGCTGCACGACGACAGCGACGCCGCTATCGCCGCAGTCGTCGACGCGTACCACGCGGTAGCCGAGCAGTGCGACGCGGTGGTGATCGTCGGGAGCGACTACACCGACGTGACCAGCCCGGCCGAACTCTCGGTGAATGCCCGTATCGCCGTCAACCTGGGCGCACCGGTGCTGCTGACCGTGCGAGGCACGGGCCGCACCCCCGACGAGGTCGCCAGCGTCGTCGAGGTGTGCCTGGCCGAGCTGTCCGCGCAGCGGGCCCACACCGCAGCCGTCGTCGCCAACCGCTGTGAACCCGGCGAGCTGCAGGCCGTCGCGACGGCGCTGCACAAGTTCACCCCGCGGGCCTACGTCCTGCCCGAAGAGCCGCTGCTGGCCGCGCCGACCGTGGCCGAACTGACGAGCGCGGTGCAGGGGACAGCCGTTCGTGGTGACGCGCAGCTAGCCCAGCGCGAGGTGATGGGGGTGATGGTCGCCGGGATGACCGCCGACCACTGCCTGGAGCGGCTGCGCGACGGCATGGCGGTCATCACCCCGGGCGACCGCTCGGACGTGGTGCTCGCGGTCGCCAGTGCCCATGCGGCCGAAGGGTTTCCGTCACTGTCGTGCCTGGTCCTCAACGGCGGTTTCGACCTGCACCCGTCGATTGCGGCCTTGGTTTCCGGGCTGCGACTGCGGTTGCCCATCATCGCCACCACACTGGGCACCTACGACACCGCCAGCGCCGCAGCCACCGCCCGCGGCCGGGTCACCGCGTCCTCGCAGCGCAAGATCGACACCGCGCTGCAGCTGATGGACCGGCACGTCGACGTCGACGACTTGTTAGAACAGCTCACCATCCCGATCCCGACCGTCACCACCCCGCAGATGTTCACCCACCAGTTGCAGCAGCGTGCCCGGGCCGACCGCAAGCACGTCGTGCTGCCCGAAGGCGAGGACGACCGGATTCTGCGCTCCGCGGGCCGCCTGTTGCAGCGCGGCGTCGCCGACCTGACGATCCTGGGAGACGAGTCCCAGGTCCGTTTGCGGGCAGCTGAACTCGGCGTCTGCCTGGACGCCGCGACGGTGATCGACCCCCGCGCCAGCGACCTGCATGAGCACTTCGCAGCACAGTACGCTGAGCTGCGCAAGGCCAAGGGTGTCAGGCT
>JALHRH010000392.1 GCA_022841565.1 Mycobacterium sp.
CGGGTTGATTGCGCACGCGCTGCACGGCGCTGCGCAGGGTTCGGATGGTCAGTTCGCCGGCCAGGTGTCGTTTGTAGTCAGCGGTGCCGCGGACGTCGGTCACCGGTTCGCACGCCTGCCCGGCCAGCCGGCCCGCCTCGGCGAACGTCTCGTCGGTAGCCGAGCGGCCCACCAGCGCCGCCGACAGCTCCGCCAACGCGGACCGGTCCGGGTTCACCGCGGTCAGGCCCACCCGTGCGGCGGCGATTTCGTTGCCGTGCAACGTGACGGCGGCGCCGACGGCGGTGACTGCCCAGTCACCGACCCGCCGCTCGACCTTGGCGTAGGCGCTAGAGGTTTTGTGCCGCAATGGGATCCGCGTCTCGATCAAGATCTCGTTGGGGGCCACCGCGGTCTCGTAGGGGCCGATCAGAAAGTCGTCGATGGCGATCTCGCGCTCCCCCGACGGCCCCCGCACCAGGCACACCGCGTCCAGCACCTCGCACACCGTGGACAGATCCTCGGCCGGGTCGGCCTGGCACAGCGAGCCGCCGAGGGTGCCGCGGTTGCGCACCACCGGGTCGGCGATCACCCGCTCGGCATCGCGAAAGATCGGGCACACCGCGGCCAGCGTGTCGGATTCCAGGATCTCGCGGTGCCGGGTCATCGCCCCGATCCGGACCAGCGTCGGATCGGTGATCACATAACCCAGTTCGGGCGCCAGGTCGTTGATGTCGATGAGGTATTCGGGGTTGGCGATGCGCAGCTTCATCATCGGCAGCAGGCTGTGTCCGCCGGCGACTACGCGCGCCTCCTCCCCCAGCCGGTCCAGCAGTCCGATGGCGTGGTCGACGCTCGTCGCACGTTCGTATTCGAAGGGGCCAGGTACTTGCATGCCGAAAGTGTCTGCCCGCTGCCAAGCGCCGTCAACGTCGAGTTAAGGGATCCCTGAAGTCGTCTCCGACCTGCGCATCATGATGGATACGCCCGGTCGTCTCGGCCAGCGGGCGACCATCGCCGCCCCAGCGCCGGGCAATGATGTCGGCGGCGATCGAGACCGCGGTTTCCTCCGGGGTGCGCGCGCCGAGGTCCAGTCCGATCGGACTGGACAGCCGGCTCAACTCGGCATCGGTCAGCCCCGCCGCTCGCAACCGGTCCATCCGATCATCGTGGGTGCGGCGCGACCCCATGGCCCCGACATAACCCACGCGTGGCAGCCGCAGCGCCACCTCGAGCAGCGGGACATCGAACTTTGGGTCGTGGGTAAGTACGCAGATCACCGTGCGCTCGTCGACGGCACCCGCCGCGGCTTGGGCGGCCAGGTAACGGCTGGGCCATTCGACAACGACGTCGTCGGCCGTCGGAAAGCGCATCTTGGTAGCGAACACACCGCGCGCATCGCACACGGTGACGCGATAGCCGAGGAACGATCCCTGCCGCGCCAGCGCGGCGGCGAAGTCGATCGCGCCGAAAACCAGCATCCGCGGGCGCGGCGCGAAGCTGGACACAAACACCTCCATGCCTTCGCCGCGTCGTTGCCCGTACGGCCCGTATTCGAGAATGTCGTTGCGCCCCAACGCGAGTAGACCCCGGGCGTCGTCGGTGACGGCGGCGTCGGCGCGCGCCGAACCCAACGAGCCCGCGGCGCCGCCGGGTGTGACCACGATCCGGCGGCCCACCCACTGCGCGTCCGGGTGGGCAATGACGGTGGCGATGGCCACCGGCCGTTGCGCGGCAATGTGCTCTGCCACCGAGCCGAGTTCGGGAAACGTCGCGCACGACAGGGACTCGACGAAGATGTCGATGACGCCGCCGCACGTCAGGCCCACCGCGAAGGCGGCATCGTCGCTGACACCGTAGCGTTCCAACCGTGCCGTCCCGCTCTGGGCAACCTCGCTAGCGATTTCGTAGACGGCGCCCTCCACGCAACCGCCCGACACCGAGCCACTCACCGAACCGTCCGGTGCCACCACCATCGAGGCACCAGGCGGCCGGGGCGCCGAGCGCATCGTCCGCACCACCGTCGCCAGACCCGCGGTCTCGCCCGCGCGCCAGATCGACATCAGATCGGCAAGCACGTCGCGCATGCTCTCAACGTAGGCTCATCGGCATGACCCCGGCTCAACTTCGGGCCTTTTCGGCGGTGGTGCGGCTGGGCTCGGTGCGGGCCGCCGCGGCCGAACTGGGCATGTCCGACGCCGGCGTCTCGATGCACGTCGCCGCACTGCGCAAGGAGCTGGACGACCCGTTGTTCACCCGGACCGGGGCCGGGTTGGCGTTCACCCCCGGCGGGTTGCGGCTGGCCAGCCGGGCGGTGGAAATTCTGGGCCTGCAACAGCAAACGGCCATCGAGGTCACCGAGGCTGCCCACGGCCGCCGGCTGTTGCGGATCGCTGCTTCCAGCACCTTCGCCGAGCACGCCGCGCCGGGACTGATCGAGCTGTTTTCTTCCCGGGCCGACGACCTTTCCGTGGAGCTGAGCGTGCATCCGACGAGTCAGTTCCGCGATCTGATCTGTTCGCGGGCGGTCGACATCGCGATCGGACCGGCCAGCGAGAGTTCGATCGGTTTCACCGATCTGTTTGTTCGGCCGTTTCTGAAGTATCAGATCATCACCGTTGTCGCACCGAAAAGCCCTCTGGCGGTGGGTATCCCGACGGCCACGTTGCTACGTCACCAGCAGTGGATGCTTGGGCCGTCGGCCGGCAGCGTGGACGGAGAAATTGCAAACATGTTGCGAGACTTGGCAATTCCAGAGTCGCAGCAGCGCATCTTCCAGAGCGATGCCGCCGCCCTGGAAGAAGTGCAGCGGGGCGGTGTCGGTCTGACGATCGGGTTCGCCGTCGCCAAAGACCTGGCCGCCGGGCGGCTGATGCACGTGGGCGGCCCGGGGCTGGATCGGGCCGGCCAGTGGTGCGCGATGACGCTGGCGCCCTCAGCCCGACAGCCCGCGGTGTCCGAACTGGTCCGCTTCATCGCCACGCCGCGCTGCATCCAGGCGATGATCCGGGGCAGCGGGGTCGGCGTCACGCGATTTCGGCCGAAGGTGCACGTCACGCTCTGGAGTTAGCGATACGCTTTACCCCCATGAGCGTGTACAAGGTGATCGACATCATCGGGACCAGCCCCACGTCGTGGGAGCAGGCCGCAACCGAGGCGGTGCAGCGGGCGCGGGAAAGCGTCGATGACATCCGGGTGGCGCGGGTGATCGAGCAGGACCTCGCCGTGGACGCCACCGGCAAGATCACCTACCGCATCAAGCTTGAGGTGTCGTTCAAAATGAGGCCGGCGAAGCCGCAGTAGAGCCTCACCAGGCGCGCGGCAGGTTGCCGTGCTGGCGAATCCAGACCGGCAACGAGTTCCCCGCTGCCGCCCGCGCCGAGATGAGTAAATCCCAGCTTGGTCAGTAGTCGTAGGCGATTAGTGAACTCTTGGCTGGGCCGTTGATCTTCTAGTTGTGCCAGATCACAGGGCAAGAGCGCGCTGGGTGACGCGGAGGTAGCCGCCTTCCCGTGTGCGCCCGCCGTGTCTTTCGAGATTGAGCCGATCCTTACAGGTGTTGTAGACGGCGTCGATCCACTGGCGCACGCCAACGTGGTTGCCGTAGCGGCGTTGTTTCCCTTCGGTGGTCCTGGCGCACCAGTAGCAAGCTCGGCTGGTCGACGCAGTAGCGTTCCGACGCGGTGCCGGACGGGCTCTTGTCGGCCTACACGACCATCTTCTCGCGCAGCGCTGCCGTCCAGCCACATCCTTCACAAGCCGACACGCCGAGAGTGCAACCACGGCGGCGCCGCCCGACACTGAGCCGCCGCCGCCAGTGCGCACTCGGGGCAGTGGTGCACACTCGGCGAGCGGTTGGGAATTACTCCTCCGGTTGGGTGTCCTTGCGGTGCCGGGCCCTTCCTGACCGAATGCCATCAAGGGTTCCCCGTGGCTGCAGGGTGTCGGGTAATTGTGCCGTCATTTCTGTTGCGGCGCAGTCAAGGACCCCAACCTGAGAGGTCGCAGAGGGCGGTTGTAGGGGTGTTCGTCCACCGTGAGTTAGCGCCCGTTAGCGTCGCGTGCGAGTTGCGGGCTGTTCGGTCGCAATGATCGACCCGCCGAGACCCACAGTGCTACGATACGATAATTATTTCACGAAGGCAGATGCTGGTATATGCGCTGCTGTTGCCGGACCGCGAGGAAGGATAGGGCCATGTCGTTTGTGATCGCAGCGCCTGAGACGTTGGTGGTGGCGGCGGCGGATCTGGCCAGTGTCAGCGCGGCGGTGAGCGCAGCCAACACCGCCGCGGCGGCCCGGACCACCACCCTGATGGCCGCCGGCGCCGACGAGGTCTCGGCGGCGATCGCGGCGCTGTTTTCCGGGCACGCGCAGGCCTATCAAGTGGTCGGTGCGGAGGCAGCGGCCTTTCACGCCCAGTTCGTGCAGGCCCTAACCGGCGCCGCGGCCTCGTATGCGGCCGCCGAAGCCGCCAACGTCGAGCAAGCCCTGCTCGGGCTGATCAACGCGCCCACCCAGGCACTGCTGGGGCGCCCGCTGATCGGTAACGGCGCCAACGGCGCCCCCGGCACCGGGGAAAACGGCGGACCCGGCGGGCTGCTGTTCGGCAACGGCGGCAACGGCGGCTCGGGGGGTGTCGCCAATCCGCGCGGCGGCAACGGTGGGACTGCCGGGCTGTTCGGCGATGGTGGCGCCGGCGGGTTGGGTGCCCCTGGCGCGCCCGGCGGC
>JALHRH010000393.1 GCA_022841565.1 Mycobacterium sp.
AACGGTCAGATCGTCAAGAGGATCGCGAGCGGCGATGGATTCAACGATCGGTTCTTCCTGAACGGCACGACTGGCTTCACCGGCCCGCAGCCGATGGTTGTGGCGATTTCACCCGCCCATACGCAAAGCGGCGTGGGGACGAATGCCGTGGTCGACGCGCTTTTCAGTCAGAGTCTGGATCCATCCACGGTGAGTCTGACTCCAATCCCGGGTGGCGCGACGTTCACCGTGACGAACAATGGTGTGGCAGTGCCTGGTACCCTCTCGTTCCATACCAGCGAACGAGGGTCGAATACGCTCGTCCGCTTTACTCCAACAACGCCGTTTGCGGCATCAACCACCTTTACCGTGGCGATCACAGTTGGAATCAAGAACCAGGCCGGCATTCCCTTGCTCAACGCGAGTTCGGTCGTGTTCTCGACCGGGACGGATGCCGATATGATGCCGCCGACTGTCACCCAGGTCATCCCGCCATCCGGCAGTACGGACATTGCGACGAATCGGCTGGTGATGGTCCAATTCAGCGAACCGATCAATGCGACGACGGTGAGCGGCACGACATTTACCGTTTCGTCCGGTGGGTCGCCGGTGAGTGGGCGCGTCTCGCTCGGTCTGGGACCGAACGGGCCCAATACCCTCGCGACGTTCCTGCCGAATCAGCTCCTGAGCGCAACGACGGCGTATGAGGTCGCCCTGTCGGCGGCGATTCTGGATACGGCCCGCAATCCGTTGGCGACCGTCGCCTCCACCTTTACCTCCGGCACCGGGATCGACAATTTCCGTCCGAGTCTTGTGAGCGCCAGCCCAGCGTTTGGGCCGTTCATCATCCCGCAAAATATTCCGTTGAACACGCAGATCACGCTCACGTTCAGCGAGCCGATGAATCCGCTCACGATCACGGGCAACAGTATCCAAGTGACCTTTATCTCGGACGCAAGTCCGCAATCGGTCGCGGTCGTCGGTGCTCTGGCCCTGTCCTCTGACCTCCGTACCGTGACCTTTACCCCGGCTCAGCCATTGGCGCCCAGCAGCACCCATACGGTGACGATCGGCAGCACCGTCACGGACTTGGCCGGCAACACGTTGGTGGGGACCACGAGTGGAAGCTTCAAGACCGGTGTCCAAGCGACTGAGACGACGCCCTTGACGGTGACCGTCAGCCCAGCCGACGGCGATACGACTATCGGCATCAATGCGCCGGTGACGTTGAAATTCTCGCGGCCCGTGGCGCCCACGACCGTGACGAATGGCACCGTGACCGTGTCCGGCAGCGGCGGGCCGATCCCGGGCACATTTACCTTCGAGCAAGAGAATCGCGTGGTGCGGTGGAAGCCGGCGAATCTGATTCAGCTGACGCCCAACACCCTGCATACGGTCTCGGTCTCGACCGGCGTCACGGACCTGGCTGGCGTGCCACTGGCCGCCTTCAGCAGCAGCTTTACGACGGGGTCCGGCACGGATACCACCATCCCGACCCTCGTCAGCGCGACGCCGGTCAATAACGCCACAGGACAGTCCCGGTTCACCACCGTGTCGGTCACGATGAGTGAGCCGATCAATCCGGCCACGCTGGTGATTCCGAGCACCGTGAGTCTCTCCGGGCCAGGAGCCCAAAGCGTCGGGTTCAACAGTTCTATCCCGGGCACCGTGTCCGTTTCGCCTGACCGGCGAACGATCACCTTCACGCCGGCGCAACTCCTGCTCGCGAATCAACTCTATACTTTATCCGTCCGTGATATCGAAGATCTGGCTGGGAACAAAGCCAATAGCAACGCCTTCACGAATTTCACCACCGGCTTTGCCGTCGGCACGACCTTATCGACGTTGCCGAGCAGCGCGACGGTGACGGCCAATCCGACGACGCTCTTTGCCGATGGACTCCAATCGACCACGATCCTGGTCACCAATGTGTCGCTACAAAGTGGTGCCCTGGCGCCGAACGGGACCACGATTGCCGTCACCGCTGATGCGGCCATTACGGGCACCTCTGCTGGCGGGGTGATTCTGGGCGGGACACCGAGTTCGACCGACTCCCGATTCAAATTGTTTACGACATCGGGCGGCGGCTTCAGCTTCACCTATGTGAGCCCGAATCGGCCGACGTTGGCCACGGGCGAAGCCGGTGTGATTCAGCTCACCCCGGTTGATGCGGCTGGTACCCCTGTCAATCGTGGTACTTCTGGAGCCGGAAGCCCTCTCCTCGGGTCGGTGAATGTGACCCTCGTGCGTGGGGATTTGGTCACATCATTCTTCAATCCCGGCAACACGAGTGCGACTGCCTTGCGGGCGAATGGCACCAGCCAGGCCGACGTCACGCTCACCCTGTTGAAGTCGAATGCGCCCTCTCCGGTCGGTACCCGGTTGGCCGTGACGGTCGATCCGGTGTTCCTCCCCTCAGCCGGGGGCACGATCAATGGCGGCATTCCTGCGGCGGATCCGCGCTTCAAGATTTTCACGACCCTGCCGGACGGCACGATCGAATTCACCTACACGTCACCCTTCCTGGCTTCTGGGACCGCCACAGCCGTGTTCCAAGCGGCAGCGGTGGATGACAGCGGCACAATCTTGAAGGCGATTCCCTTTCAACTTGGCGCTGGACAACTGTCCTTGAATGCCACGACGGGGTCCCTCGCACCGCAACCGGTCGTCGTGGCCCTGTCGCCCGGCAACAGTCAGGCAGGAGTGGGGACGAACGCCCGCATCATGGCGAAGTTCAGCCAACCGCTGGATCCGGCCACTGTCTCGGCCACGACCTTTTCGGTGGTGAGCGGGTTCGTCGCACTGAACGGAACGAGAACCGTGAGCGCCAGCGAACGGGGACCGAACACGCTCGTGATATTTACCCCGTCGGCGCCGTTGCCGGCCAATAGTTCTGTGACGGTGGCGATTACCAGTGGGATCAGAAACGCTACGGGCGAACCCTTGTTATTGAATAGCTTGAGTAGCGCCACCTTCTCGACCGGGGCCGGGACGGATGTGGTCATGCCGACGGTGCTCCAAGTCAATCCACCGAATGCGGTGCTCTCAGTTGGGACGAACAACGTCATAACCGCGGAGTTCAGTGAGCCGGTGAATGCCACAACGGTGACCACCGCGACCTTCAGTGTCACGGCCGGCGGTGTGCCGGTCAATGGCCGGGTCAAAGTAGTCACTGGCCCTCGGGGCGTGAATACACAAGCGGTCTTTACCCCGGATCAGTTGCTAGGCAGTACGGTGACCTATGCGGTCTCGATCGGGACCGGCATCACCGATACGGCCGGGAATCCGCTGACCGCCCCCTTCAACGCCTCGTTCCAGACCGGCGTGGGCATTGACAATTTCCAGCCGAGTCTGCTGAGCGTGAGTCCGCAACACGGCGCGACGGGCGTGCCGTTGAATGCCCGTGTGACGGTTCGGTTCAGTGAACCGATCAATCCCTTGTCGGTGTACTCAGGGACATTCAAACTGAATGGCGGACCCTTCTCCATCGTGCCGGGAACGACAACGATCGCTTCCGACCTCTTGTCGCTGACCTTCACGCCCGCAGAGCTGCTGTTGCCCAATACGAGCTACTCGGTCACGGTATCGAGCGCCCCGTCCGATCCGATCCGGGATCTGGCCGGCAATGCGCTGCTGACGCCCGGCATCAGCGCAGCTCTGGGAAGCTTCACGACTGGAAGCGGATCGGCCGATGTCCTGAGTCCTCACGTGGTGGCGGTGAGCCCGGCCGATGTGATTACGGCGGTGCCGCTCAACGCCCAGGTTGTTCTGCAGTTCAGCGAACCGGTGGCGGCGCCGTCGGTGCATGCCCAGACGGTAATCATCTCTGTCGGCGGAGTGCCGATCGCGGGTACGCTCACCCTGGAACAAAACAACCGTATTGTGCGTTGGAAACCGGCGCCGCTCTCGCAGCTGGCGCCGACCGTGCTGCATACCGTCACAGTGACCAGCGGTGTGACCGATTACGCGGGCAATCCAGTGACCGCGTTCACCAGCACTTTTACCACCGGTGCGGCTGTGGACACGGCGCTCCCGACGGTGACGGCTGTGACTCCGGCGGCGAACAGCACCAACGTACTCCGGTCGACGATCGTGACCGTCACCCTGAGTGAGCCGATCAATCCTGCGACGGTGATCGTCAGAGACCTCAATGCGGGCGGCACCTTCAGCCTCACATCATTCGGTGTCATCACCGGCATCGTCCAAGGAACCGCCGTGGTGTCCGCCGATCGCCGAACGATCACGTTCACGCCCGACTTCCCGCTCTTGGCCAATCAACTCTTTAGCGTGAATCTCTCGCAGGCGGAGGACACCGCAGGGAACAAGATCGCTTCGTTTTCGAGCACCTTCCGCACCACATTTGACCCGGCGACCAATCTGACGGCGCTGCCCACCGCCGCAGTCGTGACTCCCACTCCGACGCAACTCTTTGCCGATGGCCAGACCTCGGCGACGGTGACCGTCACCAACATCGCCCGCAGCGGGATTCTGGTGCCGAACGGGACGGTGGTCGGGGTCACGGCCGACCGAGTGTTCCATAACTTCATCACCGGCTCGTCGGATGGCGGGACAATCATTGGTGGGGTGCCGAGCACGCAAGATTCCCGCATCCGGCTGTTCACGGTGTTAAACGGCAGTATTACCTTGACCTATCAATCGCCGAACCGCCCGGACCTTTTCAGCGGAGGTG
>JALHRH010000394.1 GCA_022841565.1 Mycobacterium sp.
GGCACCACCGGCACCGGCGGCGACACCGGCAGTGCGGGCATGGGTCCGGTCGGCGTGCTCGGCGGCACCGGCGGCTCCGGTGGCGACGGCGGCGACGGCGGCACCGGCTCGAACTAGCCCACGCGTTCGGTCGTCGGCGCCCACTTCTGTTCGATCCGTCCGTAACGCCATACCAGCAGCGCCACGGCCCAGGTGAGGACGAACATTCCGACGACGACGAAGCCCACCGTGTTCAGGTCCAGGCCGGCGATCCAGTCCCACACACCGCCGCGCCAGCCGAGCTGATCGGCGAACAGCCCCAGCAACTCGACCGTGCCGATCAGCAGCGCCACCGCCACCGACAACCCGGTGACGGTGATGTTGTAGTAGATCTTGCGCACCGGGTTGGAGAACGCCCAGCCGTAGGCGAAGTTCATGAAGGAGCCGTCGATGGTGTCCAACAGACACATGCCGGCGGTGAACAGCACCGGCAGGCACAGGATGGCGTACCACGGCAGACCGGAGGCGGCGCTGCTGCCGGCCAGCACCAGCAGCGCGATCTCGGTGGCGGTGTCGAAGCCCAAACCGAACAGCAGTCCGAGCGGGTACATGTGCCAGGACTTGGTGATCGACTTGGTGAGGCGTCCGAGGAATCGATTGATCAGTCCGCGATTGTCCAACTGCTGCTCGAGCTCGGCCCCATCCTTTTCCGGGTCGTACCGCCCCGTGCGCACCCGCCGGAATAACTGCACGATGCCGATCAGCACGACGACATTGAGCAGGGCGATCAGATACAGGAACGCGCCCGAGACGCCGGTGCCGATCAGCCCGGTATAAAAGTGCAGCCGTGAGGAGTCGTCCTCGACGGGGCCGACGACGGCGCGCAGCCCGAGTGCCAGCAACAGCGCCAGGGCGAACACCACCGAGGAGTGGCCCAGGGAGAAGAAGAAGCCGACTGTCAGGGGCCGCTGGCCGTCGCTCATCAGCTTGCGGGTGGTGTTGTCGATCGCGGCGATGTGGTCGGCGTCGAACGCGTGCCGCAGGCCGAGGGTATAGGCGGTGAGTCCGACGCCCACGCCGAATGCCTTGTGGCCCAGGCTCAAATGTGCCGGCTCCACCACCAGGATCAGGGTTAGCCAACCAACCAGATGCAGCACGGCGATCACCGCCAGCATCAGCCCCAGCCGCCCCCACTCCGCGGGCGACAACACGTGGGGCAGTCGGGACCAAGGAGACCGACGGTCGGGTTGATCGCTGGCCATCCCGGTCCTTCCGCTACAGACGCTCAACTCTAGGTTCGTTTCAGAGCTGGTTGCAAGTGATTCGCAGGAGCTAGACGGGCCGACGGGGTCGCCCGCTGGCAATCCCAGGAAAGCGGCGCGACACTAAACGGGTGACGACTGAACCGGCGGGGTTGGACCCGGTGGCCACCAAACGGATCGGCGACTTGCTCCGCTCGCGGGGGTTGCGTCGGATGGCATCGCGGATCCAGGTGTTGGCGGTACTGGAACCGGTCAACGGCCACTTGTCCGTGGCCGAGATCCAGCACCGGTTGCCGGCGGGCCTGGCGGCCGGTGTCAACCCACCAGACCTCGCGACCATCTATCGCACGGTGACCACGTTGGTCGATCAGGGTGTCCTACACGCGTTGACCCTCGATGGCGGGGTCACCACCTACGGCATGGCCACCGCTCCCCATCACCACGCCGTGTGCACGCAGTGCGAGGCGATCATCGAAGTGCCGGCCCGGCAGCTGCGCTCGGCGCTCGAACATGCGATGGCGGGCAGTTCGTTTGCGCTGTCCGAGCGGGCCGGCCTGACGTTGCACGGCCTGTGCCCGGCCTGCCAGCTAAGGGTGCAGGACTGAGTCAGCTCAAGCCCAGCAGCGCGTTCTCCACCACCTCGGCCAGCGCGGGATGGATCCAGTACTGGCCGCGGGCCATCTCGTGGGCGGTGAGTCCGAAGCTCATCGCTTGGATTAGCGGCTGGATCAGCGACGAAGCCTGGTAACCCATGAAGTGCGCGCCCAGCAGCCGGCCGGTGCCGCGATCGGCGATCAGTTTGAGGATTCCGGTGGTGTCCTCCATCGCCCACCCATAGGCGACGTCGCCGTAGTCCTGGATCTTGACCGAGACGTCGAATCCTCGCGCCACTGCCTGGTTTTCGGTCAATCCGACGCTGGCCAACTGGGGGTCGGTGAATACCGCGGACGGGACGAACCGGTGATCGGTGACGGCCATCGACGCGGTGTCATCCCAGTCGCACAACAGATTGCGCTGTACGACGCGCGCCTCATGATTGGCGACATGCTTGAGCTGATACGGCGACGACACGTCGCCGAGAGCGAAAATTCCACGTGCGGATGTTCGTTGGTATTGGTCGACGACGACGCGACCGTACTGCACGGCGACGCCGGCCTGCTCGGCGTCCAGCAGATCGGCGTTGGGTAACCGCCCGGTCGCCACCAGCAGCGCGTCGGCGTCCAGGATGCTCCCATCGTCGAGCTGCAACGACACGCCGGAACCCCGGTTCTGTGCGTCGACGACATTGCGGTGGGTGCGCAGTTCCCACTTGCCGGCCACGATGCGGGTGAACCGTTCGCAGATGGTGTCGTCACATTGGCGCAGCAGGCAGCTACCCCGGACCACCAGTGTCACCCGCGAGCCCAGAGCGGAGAAAACGTGTGCGAATTCGGTTGCTACGAAACCACTTCCGACGATAACCAGATGTTCGGGCAAGGCGGGAAGCCGCATGATGGTGTCGCTGGTGTGGTATCGGACCCCCGAGGTGGCGATGGCCGGCGGAACCGTCGGCCGCGACCCCGCGGCGATCACCACCTGCTCGGCGGTGAATTCCTCGCCACCCTCGGTGCGCAGCAGGTAGCGTCCATCGGCGGCGATCGGTCCGAACCGCGTGTGATCGCGGTACACGTCGATATTGGGCGCCGCGCGCCGGTAGTCTTCGCCGCTGGGCCCGATGGGATCGATGCGGCCGAAAACCCGCGAAACGATATCCGCCCAACGCACCCCGTCGATGTGTGCGTCGACGCCGTAGCGGGACGCGCCGCGGATCGTCTTGGCCACCTCGGCTGCGTAGACGAACATTTTGGTAGGGATGCACCCGACGTTGAGGCAGGTGCCGCCGAAGATACCCTGCTCGCAGATCGCCACCCGCTTGGCGGCATAGTGCTCGTTGAGAATGCTGTTGCCCGAACCGGTTCCGATGATGGCGAGGTCGTAGGTCTCCATCGATGTGTCACCCTTTCCCCGACTGTTTCCCGGGTCGGGTGTCGGTGTCGTTGCAGCTGCGATGTTCGTCCAGCCAGCGGTCCAGCTGGCGATAGGCTAGCTGGCGGGGCTGAGAAGTCGACAGGAACACATCGTGTTTCGCATCCGGCACGGGGACGATGCTGGTGCGGTTGCCGATGCAGCCGGCCCACCGCGCGATCTGGCCGACGTCGAGCACCGCGTCGCCGCGTTGCAGGGCCGCCGGTCCGGCGTTCTCGGCCACGGTGCGGTCTGAACGCAGGATCAGGTTGGGCACACCGACGTCCAGACCGCGATGCAGCCGAGCCTGGCCGCGGCGTACCGCGTGCAGCCAACCGAACGTTACCGGGAAACCGCCCAAGGGTTTCCACTGCAGGTTGTAGTCGAACTCACCGTGGTAGTCGCGGTGCAGGCTCGATCCGTAGCCGCCGCTGCCGCTGGCCCGCGCCACCCCCTTGCTGCGCATTCGCGACAGCGCGGCGATGGTGGCCGAGGTGAGCCCGAGTCGCAGGATCGCCGGGCCGTGCAGATCGAGAAACGGGCTGTTGAGCACCAGGCCGGTGACGCCGACCGCACCTTGTCGACGCAGCCGGTCCAGCCACAACGACACGATCAGGCCGCCCACCGAATGCCCGTACACCACCACCTTGACTCCGGACTGCTCGCGAATGAGCGTTAGCGCACGGCCGAGCTCGTCGTCGTACTGGGCGAGGTCCGTGGTGAAGTGCGGCGTCTGGTCCCCCCGGTGTGAGCGGCCGCACTTGCGCAGGTCCAGCGCGTAGAAGGTGAAGCCGCGGTCGGAGAAGTGGTCGGCCAACTCCGTCTGGAAGAAATAGTCGGTGTAGCCGTGCACTGCCAGCACCGCGTGGTCGGCGGACGTGTGCGGGCCGCGACGGACAAGCGTTGCGACGATGTCGCCTTCGCCGTCGGGGTCGCGCCCGAGCGGGATCGTGTACTGCCAATAACCCGCCAGGACGTCGGGCACCCAGCCAGTCACGGGGGTAGCTTATTGCCGCCGCACGACACGCGTTGACAGACGCGCCACATTAGCCAAGGGGCACCGCCTTAGGGCAATCCGTTGGCCCCGTTCTGACCCAATAGCAGTCCGCCGGCACCCCCTGCCCCCGGGTTGAGGCCGGGCGTCGAGCCGGTCCCGACGTTGCCGCCGTTACCGCCGTTTCCGAGCAGCCTCGCGTTGCCGCCGGCGCCACCGTTGCCGCCGGTGGCCGAGCCGATCGCGTTGCCCCCGGCGCCGCCGTCACCGCCGTTGCCGATGACACCGGCGATGCCGCCCGCGCCGCCCGTCCCGGCGTCCGATGCAGAGCCGGAGGCGTTGCCACCGGTGCCGCCGGCGCCGCCGTTGCCGAACAGCATGCCCGCGTTGCCGCC
>JALHRH010000395.1 GCA_022841565.1 Mycobacterium sp.
TGGCCGCGCTGGAGTTGATCAAGGCGCACCGTCCCGAAGTCGCCCTGCTCGACTACCGCATGCCCGGCATGGACGGCGCACAGGTGGCGGCGGCGGTGCGCAGCTTGGACTTGCCGACCCGGGTGTTGCTGATCTCGGCGCACGACGAGTCGGCGATTGTGTACCAGGCGCTGCAGCAGGGGGTCGCCGGATTTCTGCTCAAGGATTCGACCCGCACCGAGATCGTCAAAGCCGTGCTCGACTGCGCCAAGGGCCGAGACGTGGTGGCACCGTCGCTGGTTGGCGGGCTCGCCGGAGAGATCCGCCAGCGCGCAGCTCCGAGCGCTCCGGTGCTCAGCGCGCGGGAACGGGAGGTACTCATGCGCATCGCTCGCGGTCAAAGCATCCCGGCCATCGCGGCCGAACTGTATGTGGCGCCGTCGACAGTCAAGACGCACGTGCAACGCCTGTACGAGAAGCTCGGCGTCAGCGACCGCGCGGCCGCCGTTGCCGAAGCGATGCGCCAGAAGTTGTTGGACTGACCACCGCTGGTCGCAGCGGCACCTGCACGCAGACACTGGTACCGCTGCCTGCTTCGAGAAAGACGAAAACGCCACCGGCTGCTTCGACCCGGGCCCGGTGCGACGCCAGTCCGATGTGTCCCTCACCCAGCCGCCGCGCCATGGTGTCGCTGTTGACTCCCACACCGTCGTCGGCCACGTTCAGCACGCACATGTCGTCGGTGAAACCGAGTGTGACCCAGGCATTCTTGGCGTGGGAGTGATGTACCACGTTGGACAGCAACTCCCGCGCCACCCCGAACACAATGGGGTCGACGTCATTGCGAATCGGGTAGTCGATGTTCGTGGTGACCGTGATGCCTGAGCTCTTTGCGGTGAATCCGGCCAGTTGCTCCACCGCCGCTCCTAGCCCGACCTGCTCGAGCACCGCGGGATGCAGTTCAAAAGTGGCTTGCCGCAACCGTTCCGACGCACTCTGCAATCCCGTCAGCGCACGACTCACCCGGTCGTCGTCGGGTTCGTCGAGTTGCAGCTCGATGAGTTCCTGCCGCGCAACCAATACGTCCTGCAACGGCCCGTCGTGAATGGACTCTGATATCCGGCGCTGCACCACTTCCGTGGCGGTCATCGTCTGCGCCAACAGCTCTTCGCGCAACGCACTCAGGCCAGCAATCGAGCGGGCATGGCGTTCCTCGAAGCGCACCGTCACCAACGCGGCGACGCACATGAACGCGTAGAGCCCGAACAGGAAGACGGTGTCAGACCACCCGATCGCCCGCTTCTGCAGATGGTCCTGAACCCCGGCGAGTGCGAATCCCACCACGGTGCAGGCCAGTATCACCGCCGCCCGCCTAGTCGACATCTCCGCGCCCACCAGCACCGGCAGCAGGATCATGATCAGCAGCGGATAGATTCCGTCGCTGGACACCAACTGCAGGGCCGTCAACACGATCACGTCGATCGCGGTGAAGGCGAAGGGTTCCAACCGACCCACCACGAAACCGACCATGCCGAGTCGGTCAAAGGGCATGAACGCCAGCACAAGTGCGCACCCGGTGGCGAATGCGTACAAGCTGATCAAGGAAATCTGGCCGCCCCATTCCGAGCGGGGTGCGGACACGACCATGGCGCCGATGACAAATGCCAGCACACCGATCCGCAGGACGGCAACGATCCGATACGAGCGCATCTGGTGGATCTTGCGCACCCGGGCCAGTTCCTCGTCGCTGGCGATCGCCACCGCAATACCCTACTCAGCGCTCGTTCACATCGTAAACCTCGCGCGCCAGGGGCGAGCAGACCGCGGCTCCGAACAGCCCCACGACCACAATGGCGACAGCCAAGACCGGGCGTCCACCATGGGGCAGGGCGCAGGCCACCAGGACTGGCGCTACGACGGACGCGGCCGCGGTGGTCATCGACCAGATCCCCTGATAGAGTCCAGGATTCGAGACGGGGGCGATCCGGTGCACGACTCCGGCAGCGACGACGAACCAGGCGATCTCGGCCGGCGAGCACGCGGCAGTGGCCACCGTGAATGCCACCGTGCTGCGAGCCAACGCTGCCGCCCCCATGCACAGCGCCAGCCATACCCCGGCGGCGGCCATGATGTCCAGCCTGGGACCGATCGCCAATCGCGCGCCCAGCCAGGGTGTCAGGACCGGCGTCAGGACGACCACCGTCACGGCATTCGTTAACTGCACCAAACCGTAGGCGCCGGCGCCGAGTCCGGAATCGGACATCAGCATCGGCACGGCGACGAAAACTCCCATGACAGCCGTCAGCGTCGCGAGGCTCGACCCGACCAACAGAATCAAACGCGGATCGCAAATCGCCCGTCGGTAGCCATCTTTCGCATGGCCCGTCGGCGCCGGGCGAGGAATGCCGGCGGGAATGCACCGGGCCGCCAGCATCGCGAAGCCCGCGCAGGCAACGCCATTGATCCAATACAGCACCGGGGTTCCACACCAGTCCGCGACCAGCCCCCCTATCCCGCCGGTGATCGCCGCGCCCACATTGAGTGCCCACCCGAAGCGCCAGCTGTCGAGTCGCGCCCGTTGCCGCGGATCGGCCACCAGCTCGGTGATCGCGGCACCGAGCACCGGGCGGGGGGCGTCACAGGCCAAGCCGGCGACCAGAGCGCCGGACAGCAGCAGTGGCAAAGTGTGCGCGTGGGCCAGGAGCAGCAGAACCGCAGCCGCCACCGACATGGTGGACACCAGCGTGGCGCGGGTGCCCAGCCGATCCACTAGCGACCCGGTGAGCAGTTGGCCGGTTGCCCAGCCAACGCCGTACGCTGCCAGGACTGCACCCACCGCGCCCGCGGCGTAACCGCGCCCGGCCACGTGATAGGCCAGAAACGGGTAGGCAAACCCCGCCGAGCGCACAATCAGGTTTCCGACCAACAGCAGCCAGATGACCGTCGGGATGCTGTGTTCGCGCTCGGTGTCGGGTGCCGCATTCTCGCCTGCGACGGCGGCCGACGTGCTCACGAGGCTGACGGTAGCGAGGCTGGCGTGCCCGTAGTACCACCGATCGATCGCAATGGGTGATGAACGCCGGTCCCCCGATCGGGGGACATCGCGGCGCGGGTGTGCGTTACGCCGCGGACTTCAGTGCCGCGGCCTGCTCGCTAATCGCCTGCTAGCTAGAGGCGGCCATGCGCAGCAAGCCGCGCCGCGGTCGGCGCCGACACCTCGTCGGCTGCGGCCGGCACGACGCCGGTGATCGGGGCGGGCGGGCGTTGCTCGCATTCATCGCGGGCGCCGATCGACTCGAAGTTTCCCCCGGCCCGGGTCAGCAGTGTTCAGGCCGGCTGCTCACGAATGAGGACATGCCAGCAAGCTTGCCGACGCGTGGAGTTGCTGTCTTCGACTGAGCGGCCACTAGCCGGGTTGAACCGCGTAGTCCCCATCGCCGGATGTGCCGCCCCCATCAGTCCGGGCCGGCCAACTCTTTGCGTAGGGACGGCGATGCCGAGCGGCTAGGCGTCGGTGGGGGGTGCAATGACGACGGAATCCAATGGCCCAGGCTTTTGCGTGTTTGGCTCAGCGTATGCGGTGCAGCCCGAGAGAAGGGCGACCGCCACGGCCGCCAACGCCCCACAAAGCTCGCGTACTCGCAATTTCGGGCTCATCTTTCTTCCTTTCCTATTTCACTGCATCTCAACGCTTTCGGTGTGCATTGGTTCAGGCTGCGGTGCTGAAGATTCCGGCGAGGGTGTTGCCGATGTTGGCAAGGCCCGAAATCAGACTGCTGACCACGAGTGTCCCGGTGTTGGCGACGCCCGAGACACCGCTGCCCAGGTTCGAGATGCCCGAGATGAGGTTGCCGTAGTTCTGATATCCCGAACCGCCGAACACCCCCGCGGGGTTGGAGTTGAACCAGCCCGAAAGCCCCACACCGTTGTTGCCGTACCCGGAGTTTCCGCCCGCGCCGCTGTTGAAGAATCCCGAGGAGGGGTTGGCGCTGGTGTTGAGGTATCCGGGACCGCCGGGGATGTTGATGGTCGCAAGAGTGGTGCTGGGCAGATGGATGCTGGGGATGGTCAGCGCCGGCGTAGTGAAGGACGCCAAGCCGATCGGTGGAATGGTGAACGGCTGGGTGGTGAACGCCTGGGTGGTGACCGCCGGCAGGGTGGACGCAGCCAGCCCGAAGGGGCCAAGCGTCAGCGGTGGGGTGACGATCACCGGTGTGGTGATGTCCGGCAACGTGAACCCGCCTACCCCGATCGGACCCAGCGTCAACGGCGGAGTCGTAATCGCCGGAGTCGTGATGTCCGGCAACGTGAACCCACCCACCCCGATCGGACCCAGCGTCAACGGCGGAGTCGTAATCGCCGGAGTCGTAATGTCCGGCAACGTGAACCCACCCACCCCGATCGGACCCAGCGTCAACGGCGGAGTCGTAATCGCCGGCGTCGTAATGTCCGGCAACGCAAACCCACCCACCCCGATCGGACCCAGCGTCAACGGCGGAGTCGTAATCGCCGGCGTCGTGATATCCGGCAACGCAAACCCACCCACACCAATCGGGCTGATCGTCAACGCCGGGGTGACGATGTCCGGCAACGTGAACCCGCCGACGCCGATCGGACCCAGCGTCAACGGCGGCGTCGTGATCGCCGGTGT
>JALHRH010000396.1 GCA_022841565.1 Mycobacterium sp.
ATGGTGTCCGATCCGATGAAGGCGCGCTTGCCGATCTTGGTGCGGTGCTTCATCACGCCGTCGTAGTTGCAGGTGACGGTGCCGGCGCCGATGTTGGTGAACTCGCCCACGTCGGCGTCGCCGAGGTAGGTGAGATGGCCGACCTTGACGCCTTCGTCGAGGATGGCGTTCTTTATTTCCACGAAGTTGCCGACATGGACGTCTTCGGCCAGTTCCGCGCCGGGGCGCAGGCGGGCGAAGGGGCCGACGGTGGCGCCGCGGCTGATGTGGCAACCTTCGAGGTGGCAGAAGGCCTTGATCTCGGCGCCGGACTCGATCGTGACGCCGGGGCCGAAGATCACGTTCGGGCCGATGATCGCGTCGCGGCCGATGTGGGTGTCGAGCGCGAAGAACACGCTGCGCGGGGCGGTGAGGGTGACGCCGTTGTCGAGCGCATCGGCGCGGGCGCGGGTCTGGAAGGCGTCTTCGGCCTCGGCCAGTTGGGCGCGGGTGTTGATGCCCTGGGTTTCGGCTTCGTCGCAGAGGACGACGCCGGCGGTCAGGCCGCGGGCGCGGGCCAGTTCGACGATGTCGGTGAGGTAGTATTCCCCGGCGGCGTTGTCGTTCTTCACTTCGGCGACGAGGGAGAGGAGGGTCTGGGCGTCGGCGCAGACCACGCCGGAGTTGCAAAGCGTGATCGCGCGCTCGGCCTCGGTGGCGTCTTTCCATTCGGTGATCTTGAGGAGCGTCTCGCCGTCGGTGACGAGGCGGCCGTAGCGGCCGGGGTGGGCGGCGTGAAAGCCGAGGACGACGACGCCATGACGGGCGCGGGCGTCGAGCATGGCGCGCAGGGTTTCCTCGCGGATGAGCGGGGTGTCGGCGTAAAGCACGATGGCGTCACCGTGCGCGTCGGCAAGGAGGGGGGCAGCCTGGGCCACGGCATGTGCGGTGCCAAGTTGCGGGTCTTGCAGGACCGCATCGACCGCCTCGTCGAAGGCGAGGGCGGCGGCGGTGACGGCCTCGGAGCCGTGACCGGTGACCACGACGATGCGGGCGGGATCAAGGTTGCGGGCGGTGGTCAGCGCGTGGTGCAGGAGGGGTGCCGCCGCCATCTGGTGCAGCACCTTGGGCAGGTCGGAATTCATCCGCGTGCCTTGCCCGGCGGCAAGCACGATCACTGAAACGGGAACCGCCCCTGACCCTGAAACCTGCATTCTGCCCCTTCCCTTATTGTTGGCGTCGTTTTACCCCCCTTGCGCGGGGTGGCAAGGGGCCAAACCTCACGCCATGTTACAGGAAGCCTGATGCGCTGTATCGTCTTTGATCTTGATGGCACCCTGGCGGACACCTCGGCCGACCTGCTGGCAGCGGCGAATGCCTGTTTTCCGGGCGGGGCGGTTCTGGGGCCGAAGGACGCGCTGACAGCGTTTCATGGCGGACGGGCGATGCTGCGGCTGGGCTATGAGCGGACGGGGCGAGCCTGGACGGAGACCGACGTGGACGCGGATTACCCGGTGCTGCTGGACGCCTACCGGCAGGCGATCGCGGTTCATACCACGCTTTATCCCGGTGCGATGGAAGCGGTGGAGGCGTTGAAGCGCGAGGGTTATGCGGTGTCGATCTGCACCAACAAGCCCGCGGCGCTGGCCGAGGAGCTTTTGCAGCGTCTGGGCGTGCGCGATGCGTTCGGTGCGATGATCGGGGCCGATACGCTGGCGACGCGCAAGCCCGATGCCGCACCTTATGTGGCGGCGGTGGAGCGGGCAGGGGGCGTGGTCGGGCGGTCAATGCTGGTGGGCGACACCGAGACCGACCGCAAGACCGGTCTCGCGGTCGGCGTGCCGGTGGCGCTGGTGACCTTTGGGCCTGAGGGTGCCGGGGTGGCGCGGTTGGCACCGGAGGCGCTGCTAGACCATTTCGACCAGCTGCCGGAGATTGCCGGGCGGCTGGTGCGCTGACCGGCTGGCGGCGACTGGAGGGTTTCACACCCTCCAGACCTCCCGTGGGATACTTGCAGAAGGGAAAGCCTGGCGTCGTTTGACTTGGGCCGACTGGCTGCCTTAGGGTCCGCGCGATGATCGAAACCTCTGCCCCCGTTCAGGTGTCGCGCCATGCGATCACCTTCGTGCTGATCACCGTGTTTCTGGACATGGTCGGCTTTGGCCTGATCATGCCGGTCTTGCCCGCGCTGATCGAGGAAGTGGGCCAGATGGAGCTGGCGGATGCGGCCTATGTCGGCGGCTGGATGTTTGCTGCGTTTTCGATCGCGCAGTTCGCGTTCAGCCCGCTGGTCGGCAACCTGTCGGACCGGTTCGGACGCCGGCCACTGCTGCTGCTGGCGATTTTCGGGCTGGGGGCGGATTACCTGTTCTCGGCGCTGGCACCGACGCTCTTCTGGCTGTTCGTCGGGCGGGTGATCGCGGGAATTTGCGGGTCGTCCTATGTGATTGCGAACGCCTATATCGCCGATGTGACGGCCCCCGAGGACCGGGCGCGCGCCTTTGGTCTGGTGGGCGCTGCGTTTGGCGTGGGGTTCATCCTTGGGCCGGCGATTGGCGGGCTGCTGGGGGAATTGGGGCCACGCGTGCCGTTTTATGTGGCGGCAGGGATTTCGCTGGTGAACCTTGTTTACGGCTGGTTCGTCCTGCCCGAAACGCTGCCCTCCGAAAAGCGCCGGACGTTCGAGTGGCGGCGGGCCAATCCGTTCGGTGCGTTCCGGGTGTTTCGCCGCTATGGGCAGGTCTTGCCGCTGTGCGCGGTGCTGTTCGTCTATTTCTTCGCCACCGCGGTCTATCCGGCGATCTGGCCGTTCTGGGGAATGGCGAAGTTTGGCTGGTCGGAGGCGATGGTCGGGTTGACGCTGGCCGCCTTCGGCCTTGTCATGGCGGTGTTTCAGGGTTTTGGCACCGGGCCGGCGGTGGCGCGCTGGGGCGAATGGCGGGTCTGTCTGGCGGGTTTGGTGATCGCGGCGGTGGTGGCGCTGGGCTATGGTCTGGCGGGGTCGCTGGTGGTGGTGCTGGTCTTGATGGTGGTGCACGGGCCGGAGGGGTTTGTGCATCCGATGCTGGTGGCGATGATGTCAAAGGAAGTGCCGGAGGATGCGCAGGGCGAATTGCAGGGCGGGATAGCGGCGCTGATGAATATCGCGATGCTGTTTGGCACGGTGATCTTTTCGCAGATATTCGGGCGGTTCATGCAGGCCGAGGCGGCGCTGCGGTCGCCCGACGTGGCCTATTGGGTCGCGGCGGCGGTTCTTGCCGTTGCGGTGGCGATGTTTCTGGCGCTGACGCGCCGACCCGAGGAGGGATGATGGAACGCTTTCAGGGAAGTTTCACCCAGCAAGAGCCGATCTCGGAGGCGGGAATAGCGGCGGCGCTGGAGGTTTTGCGGCACGGGCGGTTGCACCGGTATAACACCGCACCGGGCGAGATCGCGGAGACGGCGCTGCTGGAAGAGGAGTTCGCGGCCTTTACCGGGGCGCGCTATTGCCTTGCGATCGCCTCGGGCGGGGCGGCGATGGCGACGGCCCTGCGCGCCCTGCAGGTGAAGCCGGGCGAGCCGGTCCTGTCGAACGCCTTTACCCTGGCACCCGTGCCGGGGGCGATAGCCTCGATCGGGGCGCGGCCGGTCTTCGTGGAGGTGACCGAGGATCTGACGATCGACCTTGAGCATCTGGAGACGCAGGCGAAGGCGACCGGCGCGCGGGTGCTGCTGCTGTCCCATATGCGGGGGCATGTCTGCGACATGGACGCGCTGATGGCGATCTGCGACCGGCTGGGCGTGAAGGTCGTGGAGGATTGCGCGCATACGATGGGGGCCACATGGCGCGGGGTGGCGTCCGGACGGCATGGCGTCTTTGGCTGCTATTCGACGCAGACCTACAAGCACATGAACTCGGGCGAGGGCGGGTTTCTGGTGACGGATGACGCCGAACTTGCGGCGCGGGCGGTGCTGTTGTCGGGGTCCTACATGCTTTATGGGCGGCACCGGGCGGCGCCGGGGCCGGAGGTATTCGAGCGGGTGCGGCTGGATGTGCCGAATATCTCCAGCCGGATGGACAACCTGCGCGCGGCGATCCTGCGCCCGCAGGTGGCGCTGCTGGCCGACCGGCGGGCGCGCTGGCGCGCGCTTTATGAGGGGATGGAGCGGGGGCTGACCGACACGCCGGGCTTGAAGCTGATCCCGCGGCCGGCATGGGAAGATTATGTCGGCTCGTCGTTCCAGTTTCTGCTGCCCGGTTGGGAGCCGGCACGGGTGGCAGCCTTCGTCGGGCGGGCAGCGTCGCGGGGGGTGGAACTGAAGTGGTTCGGTGCGGCCGATCCGGTGGCTTTCACCAGCCGCTATTCGCATTGGCGCTATGCCTCGCCCGAACCCCTGCCGCAGACCGACCGGGTTCTGGCGGGGCTGATTGACATGCGGTTGCCGTTGACCTTCACGCCTGACGACGTGGCGCTGATCGCGCGGATCATCCGGGCCGAGGTGCTGTCGGCGGCGCAGGCCGAGGTGGCGGAGGATGCAGGTGCGGCGGCGGTGGCGGTGCCGCTGGTGGAGTGAGGCGGCGGGGTTCGGTCACGCCGTTCAGCCGCGATTATCGCCGCCCGCCGCGCTGGGGCATGGGCCTGCCGCCGCGAAAGACCGGGTGGC
>JALHRH010000397.1 GCA_022841565.1 Mycobacterium sp.
GAAAACAGTCTCGTGCAATCGTTCGCACAGACGCTTGGCGAAAACGTCTTCATCGGAGCAACGGACTCGACCACCGAAGGGTCTTGGCGATGGCAGAACGGAACCGCCAACGGCTCAACGTTCTGGATTGGAGGCGCCGCAGGTACCCAACAAGCCAATCAGTGGTCGAACTGGGCCGCAGGTGAACCGAGCGACTCGGGCGGAGCGGAAGACTTTGCCATGCTCCTTCGCTCCACAGGTTCTTGGAATGATGTTGGTAGTGCAACCAATTCGTTCTACGTGATCGAGTGGGACGCCAGCGAAGTACTGAGCAACTACCGCTTCACCATCACCAGTGACCCCAGCGGTGCGTTTGAAATCAACGCCAACACAGGCGAAATCACTGTCGCCGCCGCTGCGCCACTCAATGAAATCGCAAGCGATCCTGCCATCACAGTCCAAGTGACCGACGCGGCCGGCAATACCTACTCCGAAGCGATCACGATCGCTGTCACCCGCGTCAACGACAACACGCCCGTCATCACCAGCAACGGCGGTGGAGCCACGGCCAATATCAACATCGCTGAAAACCTGACTGTCGTTACCACGATCACGGCCAGCGATGCGGACCTGCCAACTCCGACGCTGACCTATTCGATTGTCGGCGGTGCCGATTCTGCGTTGTTCTCGATCAGCTCAACAACCGGCGCTCTGAGTTTCATCACTGGCCGCAATTTTGAAACGCCAGCCGATGCTGGCGGCAACAATGTCTACGACGTAACCATCCGCGTTGATGATGGAACGCTCTGGGATGATCAAGCGATCGCGGTGACCGTCACCAACGTCAACGAAGCGCCTACCTTCGCGAGTGGCGATGGCAAGTTGATGACCACCTTCGCCTCGTCGGCCGACGTGAATAGTGTCGTGGTGCAGCCCGACGGAAAGATCGTCGTGGCCGGCTTCGCGGGCAGTGCCATCGTCATGGCCCGATACGAATCCAATGGCGTCCTCGACAGCACCTTCGGCACGGCAGGGCTGGTCAGCACCATCGTCGGCACGAGCAGCGAGGGCTGGTCCGTCGCGCTGCAGGCCGACGGGAAGATCCTTGTGGCCGGTACGTCGTTCAACGGCGTCAATGTGGACTTCGCTCTCGTCCGCTACAACACCGACGGTTCCCTCGACACCTCGTTCGACACGGACGGCATGGTCACGACCGGCATCGGGGCGGGGAACGACCGCGCCGTCGGCGTCGTCGTGCAGACCGACGGCCGGATCGTCGTCGGCGGCTACAGCCACAACGGCAGCAATCAGGATTTCGCCGTCGTCCGATACAACACCAACGGCTCTCTCGACACGACGTTCGACGCGGACGGCAGGGTGACCACCGCCATCGGCAGTGGGGACGACTACGCCAACGCGATCGTGCTCCAGTCGGATGGACGGATCGTGCTGGGCGGCTACAGCTGGAACGGCACCGACAACGACTTCGCGCTGGTGCGCTACAACACGAACGGCACGCTCGACACGACGTTCGACACCGACGGCAAAGTGACCACCGCGATCGGCAGCGGCAACGACCAGATCGAGAGCCTGGCGATCCAGACCGACGGCCGGATCGTCGCCGGCGGGACGACCGCGGGCAGCAGCGACGACATGGCGCTGGCGCGCTACGACAGCGACGGCTCGCTCGACACGACCTTCGACGCCGACGGCAAGGTCCTCACCGTCTTCAGTGCAGGCAACGACTACGGATCGAGCGTCGCGATCCAGTCGGACGGGAAGATCGTCCTGGCGGGCCGTTCGCTTGGCTCCGGCAACGCGGACTTCGCAGCGGCGCGCTACGTCTCCACGGGCGCACTGGACACCACGTTCGACACCGACGGCCGCGTGACCACGGACTTCTCGGGCTCTGGCGACCTCGGGCGTGCCGTTGCCCTCCAGTCTGACGGGAAGATCGTCATGGTGGGGATGACATGGAACGGCGCCGGCTTCAGTGCCGGTGTGATCCGGTACAACACGGGTGGCACACTCGACGCCGGGTTCGATTCCGCCTTCTCGAACACACTCGACGGCGCACCGTCATTCACCGAAGGCGGCAGTGCGGTGGTGCTCGACAGCAACGTCGGCGTCTTCGACGCGGATCTGTCGGCGATCGAGAACTTCGACGGCGCCACGCTCAGGTTGTCGCGCACCACGCTGGCGAGTTCGGACGATCTGTTCTCCGCCACCGGCACGCTCTCGACACTGACCCAGGGCGGCAACCTGGTCGTCGGTGGTGTCACCATCGGTACGGTGACGACCAACAGCGCCGGGACCCTGCTGCTCACCTTCAACAGCAGCGCCACCAATGCGCGCGTGAACTCGGCGATGCAGCGGATCGCCTACTCGAACGCGTCCGACGCGCCGCCCGCCAGCGTGCAGATCGACTGGACGTTCAGCGACGGCAACAGCGGCGCCCAGGGTTCAGGAGGCCCGCTCACCGCCACCGGCGGCACCACGGTCACCATCACCGCCGTCAACGACGCGCCCGTCAATGCGATGCCCGGGTTCCTGGTCGGACACACTCCCTCGACGACGGCCATGGGCGATCAGGCCTACGAGGTCAAGACCGGACAGTCCTGGGGCCAGTCGTTTGCGTACGACAGTGCTGGCGCGACGTACACCGTGGGCGACGTGCAGCTCGTGCTGTATCGCGCCTCGGACGCGCCTGCAGGTCAGACCGTCACGGTGAGTCTGCGGTCCACCTGGAACGGTTCGGTCATCGCCAGCGGCTCGGTGGCGACCGACTCGCTGTCGACCTCCGAAGCCTGGGTGAACGTCGTCTTCTCGTCCGTAGCCACCCTCAACGACAATCAGTCCTATTTCTTCCGAGTCGACTCCAGCGCCCTCGAAAAGATCTACGTGGGCGTAGCCGACAGCGGCACTTACGCGTCCGGCCACCTCGTGGACAAGGATGGCGTGACCCAGTCCGGCAAGGACATGGCGTTCGTGCTCGATTCGCCGCTGCAGACGGGCGAGGAAACTCCGCTTACGCTGTCCTCCGCAGGCGGAAACGCGTTGTCGATCGCAGACGCAGATGCCGGCTCGGGGTCGCTGCAGGTCAGCCTGACAATGACCAGCGGCACGGTGACTCTGGCACAGACGACCGGACTCAGCTTCTCGACGGGCGACGGCACCGCCGACGCCACGCTGGTTTTCTCCGGGACGCTGGCCGCACTGAACGCCGCCCTCGACGGGATGACCTTCCTGCCGAGTGCGAGCTTCAATGGCGTCGCCTCCATCGCCCTGACGACGAGCGACCTGGGCAACACGGGCTCCGGGGGCGCGCTGGTGGACAGCGACACCCAGTCGATCCTGGTGACAGAGACCAACGACCCGCCCGCCTTCTCGGGCCTTGACGGCACACCGACCCATGTGGAGGGCGGTGCCGCCGTCGTGCTCGATGCGAACGTCACCGTGTCGGATGCCGAGCTCACCGCCGCCGACGACTTCTCCGGGGCCACCCTCACCCTCGCCCGCAACGGTGGCGCCGACAGCGACGATGCTCTCGCCTTCGACGGCACCAACGTCACGGTGAGCGGGGCCAACGTGCTGGTGGGCGGCACTCAGATCGGGACCTACGTCTTCACCGGCGGCGAACTGGAGGTGAGCTTCGGCACGAACGCGACGCAGGCCCGCGTCAATACCCTCCTGCGCAACATCATCTACTGGAACTGGAGCGACGCGCCGCCCGCCACCGTCCAGATCGACTGGACGTTCGACGACGGGAACGCGGGCGCGCAGGGTAGCGGCGGGGCGCTGAGCGCCACCGGCAGCACCACCGTCAGCATTACCGCCGTCAACGACATTCCCGTCATTGCCGGGCTGGACGGAGACGTTCGGGGCTACACGGAGGGCGGCGTGGCCGTACTGGTCGGCTCCACGAGCGGCATCACCGATGTCGATTCCACCGATTTCGATACGGGCACCCTGACGGTCTCGTTCACCGCCGGAAGCGACGCCGCTCAAGACGTGCTCGGCATCCGGGACAACGGCAGCGGCGCGGGCCAGATTGGCGTCTCGGGCGCTAACGTCACGTTCGGTGGCGTAACCATTGGTACAGTCGCGGGCGGAAGCGCCGGCAGCAACCTGGTGATCACGCTCAATGCCAACGCCGACGCGACGAGCACGGCATCGCTGATCAACAACCTCACCTATCACAATACCGACACCGACAACCCCACTACAACCACGCGCAGCATCCGCGTCGTCCTCACCGACGGCGATGGCGGGACCAGCGCCAACAATGCCACGTCGGTGACCGTAACAGCGGTCAACGATGCGCCGGTCTCTGAGAACGACCCCGCCAGCTACTCATCGACCGTACTGTCACAGGATCCCGTCGGCTACTGGCGTCTCGGTGAATCGTCGGGCACAACAGCGACCAACCTGGGTTCTCTGGGCACTCATGGCACGTACTCCGGGCCTGCGCTCGGCGCGGCCGGTGCCATCGGAGGCGACACCGCAGCGAGCTTCGATGGCGTCGACGACCATGTCAACCTGGGAACGTTTGATGTCAACGGCACCGGCTTGACGATGACAGCCTGGTTCAATGCTGACGATTTCGGCACGAGTGACCAGAGGCTCCTCTCCAAAGCCATCTC
>JALHRH010000398.1 GCA_022841565.1 Mycobacterium sp.
TGTTGATCGGCGTGGTGGGCTCGGTGGCGTTGGCACGACGATGGCGAGGGTTGACACTCGGTCTGCGGCCGGCCGAGATGGCCGAGCTGGTCCGCACTCAGGCGGCGGTGCTGCACGGAATCGGTGAGGGTGTGCTGGCGGCCGACGAGACCGGCAGCATCACCTTCGTCAACGACGAAGCATGCCGGTTGTTGGAAATCGGCACCGAACTGAACGGGCGCATCGATGAAATCGGTTTGACGCCACGTGTTCTCGACGTGTTCCAGGCGGCCGACTCGGCACCGACATTGGCCACAGTCGGCCAACGCATCGTCGTAGTCTCGGCCCGCAAAGTGCAGCGGGATGGTAGGCCGCTAGGCACTGTGTTGGTGGTGCGCGACCGCACCGACGTCGAGTCACTCACCCGGCAACTCGATGCCGTGCAGGTCATGAGCACGGCATTGCGCGCCCAGCGGCATGAGTTCGCCAACCGCTTGCACCTGCTGAACGGGTTGTTGCACACCGGCCACGTCGAGGAGGGGCTGGCGTACCTGGAAGAGTTGCTCGGGTCCGGCCCGCTCGGTACGGCGGTACCGGGCATCGATTCCATCCGCGACAACCACCTGCAGGCATTCCTGGGGGCCAAGGCCGCGGCCGCCCGGGAAGCTGGTGTCACCCTCAAGATCGGTGAAAACACCTGGGTGTCAGGCACACTCGAACTGCCGGTGGACGTCACCACCGTGGTGGGCAATCTGATCGACAACGCGATCGACGCGGCCCGAACCAGTGAGAATCTCGCCAAAGAAGTGGAAATCGAACTGCTGCAGGAGGGTTCGACCCTGCACGTCACAGTGGCCGACAGCGGTGACGGCGTCGCACCCGACTTCGTCGCGCAACTGTTCACCGAGGGCACCTCCACCAAGCCCGACTCCGGAATACCCGGTGGGCGCGGCATCGGACTCGCTTTGTCCCGCCAGATCAGCCGATCTCTCGGCGGTGAGCTTCGGCTCTCTAGTCCGGGCAAGGGGGGCGCACGGCAGGGACTGGCGGGTGCGGAGTTCATCGCCCGGTTGCCGGGTGTGATGACTGAGGAGGAGCAGTGGGCGGAACAGACCTAACCGTGCTGGTGGTCGATGACGACTTTCGCGTCGCCAATATGCACGCCGGAATCGTCGACGCGATGCCGGGTTTCACGGTGACCGCCACTGCGAACACCATTAGGGCCGCACGCCAGGCTGCCCCCGTCGACCTGGCATTGGTCGATGTTTACTTGCCCGACGGCTCCGGCATCGACTTCGTGCGGGAATTACGTTGTGACAGTATGGTTCTGACGGCAGCGACCGAAGCCGACACCATCCGCGCCGCGATGGCGGCGGGGGCGGTGAGCTATCTGGTCAAGCCGTTCGCTACGACGGAACTGGCCGCCCGGCTGTCCGGCTATGCGCGGTACCGCAAGATTCTGTCGAGCTCAAATCTCAGCGCCACGGATGTGGACTCGGCGCTGGACGCGCTGCGCCCCAAGGTCATTCCGGCTCAGTCCGCGGCCGCGGCAACGTCGCCTACCAAGAAGCTGGTGCTGCAGGCTTTGGGTGCGGCCGAGGCTCCGATGTCGGCGGCCGAGGTGGCCGGGGCGATCGGGGTCTCCCGTGCGACCGCGCAACGGTATCTGGCGGCGCTGGCCACCACCGGAGAGGTCAGCGTGGGGTTGCGGTACGGGACGACAGGGCGGCCCGAACAGGAGTTCGCCGCCCGTAACCCCGCGGCGCGGCCACCGCGCTGAATCACGGACCGCCAGTGGCCGGCCCGATCATTGCGCGACCCGCTGTGTGGCGGCCACCGAGGGCGACCAGGGCGGCAGCACGGTGAGGCGCCGCCGGTGGATCACCAACAGGATGGTCAACATCAGCGACGCGGTGGCGATCTCGATCAAGAACGCCGATCCCCCATCACGGCGCGCATCATCAGCCGACCCAGCAAAGTCGTGCTAGGCGACCTCGTTGACCGGCCCAGGGTTTGGTGGCCGCGGAACGGCAGCGGTGACCGCTCGGTGGCACGGCGCAGCTGCAGGCCCGTGGCTCCGGTGGCCCGTTCACGCAGGAACAGGGCCTGGTCGGCCAGATCGACGACGTTGTCGATGCCTTCGCGGAATGTCGACTGCCATTCATTGGTGCTGGCAGATGCGCGCATTGCAGGGGGCTTTTGGTTGCGGTGCCAATGCGTTATTCGCCGACCCACGGGTTCGGCATAGAAAAAGTGCTGAAAATCACAGAATCAGCGGCTGACTGGTCGACGTCTGTGTAGGTCTGCGCGACCTGCGTGAGAGTCGCACCGGTCCGCATCAGTTCTCCCTGGGCGGCTTTGTGCAAGTCCAACATCAAGGCGGCCTCTTGATGAAAAGCCGTCACAGCCAGCATCGACACCTCATCGGCGCCGGCCGGCGCCAGCCCGGTGATCGAGATCTGTGCGTGGTCGCCGGCCTGCAGGCTGTTGATTCCGATCTGGACCAACTGCGTGCCGATATCGCCGACGATCGGGTCGAATGTCATGGGTTGCATTGGTGTACTCCTTGTTTCCGCGGTGTCGAATTACCCCGATGCGAAATTCCGGGGTCACTGCCTTTAGCAAATACTCCGGTTATGCGGAGCGTCTACTCGCGACGAATTGCGTTCTTTCTTGAGAGTGAACCTAAGGCGCGGTGGCGGATGTGTCGCGCTTGTGGGCGATAGTCGGTTTAAGCGCCGATTTCGTAATTTTGCGCATTGTGCTCATCGACGGTGTGGCTGCGACAGAAAGTGCTTCGGGTCCCGCCTCGGCGACCTTAGAATTGAGATGTTGTCCGCGCGGTTGGCAGTGGCGAGTATGCCGCGGCAGTCGCGCACGAACACAGGAGCAGCAGGCAGATGGCAATGGATTCCATGTCGCACGATCCGGCCGCCGGTGACATCGGTTCGCAGTTGGTAGACATCGGTAGCCAGGGCATCAGCACCGCCTCTACGGCGGCCATGTCGGTATTGACTGGGTTGATACCTGCCGGCGGTGAAGAGGTCTCGATGCAAGCGGTGATGGCGTTCGCGCAGGAGGCTGCCACCATGCTGGCTTCCAACACCGCGGCTCAGGAAGAACTGATGCGAGCGGGCACCGCGTTGACTGACATTGCCCGGATGTACGGCGACTCCGACGACTCGGCCGCCGGCGCACTGGCGTTCAGCACCTCCACGATGTCTCGGTTCGGGTCGGCGGCTGGGTCGAGCGGCGGCGGCGGGTTGGGTGCCGCGGCGTTGCAGAGCGAACTCGGCGCGGCGGCGCGCAATCCCCTGGTAGCCGGTTTCGTATCTGAGGCGGCGTCGCCAGCGACCACGTCCGCGGTCGCCAACGCCGGCTCATCGGCGATGAGCGGTGCGGCGCCACTAGGCAGCGGCATGAGCGGCGCCGGCGCTTCCGGCGGTGCCTCAAAAGCAAGTCTGGCGTCGGCCACCGCGCCCCCTGGCGACCAAGAAGAGCGTCAGAGCGAAGGCGAGGACGAGCAGGCCGGCGAGCGGCTGCTTTAACTTTCACGCTGTCGAGGCATCTACGCTAACGCGTGACACTCGACGTGAAGGAGCGCTGTTGTGACCGACGAGCCTGACATGGCTGCTGTCCTGCGGCAGATGAAGGTCCCCGAGCGGATGAAGGGCAGCCAGGCGTTGCGGGACTTTCTGCTCATCTACGTCGACGATGAGGAGTCGATTGCCGCCAACCCGGAGCGGCTCAAACAGTTGAACGGTCTGATGATCCTGTCGCAACTGGAGATCATCAATGCGCTGGGAGCGCTGGAAGAGAGCGCCCAGAACTACAGCAGAACCACCCGTCGGCGTCGGTGGTTCTAACCAGCGTCGTACCGTGAGGTGTGCGGTGGATAGTCGACGGGATGAACGTCATCGGGAGTCGTCCCGACGGTTGGTGGAAGGATCGACAGCGCGCGATGGTGGTGCTGGCGGACAGGCTTGACGACTGGGCCGCCACTCACCAGGAGGCTGTCACGGTGGTGTTCGAGCGTCCACCGTCGACGCCGATCCGCTCGTCGGTGATCGAGGTGACGTATGCGCCCAGGGCGGCGGCCAACTCCGCCGACGACGAGATCGTCCGGCTGGTCCGAGCCGACCCTCGGCCCAGCGGCATTCGGGTCGTGACATCAGACAGGGCGCTGACCGAGCGGGTCCGGAACCTTGGCGCGTCGGTAATCCGCGCCGAAGGTTTCCGTGACCTGATCGACCCGCGTGACGCCGAACGTGGAGGGCGCCATGCCGATTGATCAGACCAACCGGCTGTGTGCGCTGGCGGGCATCGACATCCCGATCATCCAGGCGCCGATGACCTACATCGCCGGCGCTCAACTGGCGGCGGCGGTGTCCAATGCCGGCGCGCTCGGCATCATCGAAACCACGTCGGAGCAGGGCCGTGCCGATGTGCCGCGGGTACACGAACTCACCGACCGGCCCGTCGGAGCCAACATCGCGCTGCTGTTCAACCGCGACCCGGCCGTCGTCGATCTGCTGTTTGCCAACAATATTCGTTTCGTGACGACTTCTGCAGGCGATCCGTCGCTGGTCACCGCGC
>JALHRH010000399.1 GCA_022841565.1 Mycobacterium sp.
TCGCGCCCCATGCGGATCGCGCCGGGCGTGGTGAACTGGCCGTGGGTGCCAAAAAGCAGGTCGACGCGGTCCCCCACCGCCTCGCGGATCGCGCGGCAAAAGGCGACGGAGCGGGTGATATCGGACATCGCGGGTTCGTGCCCGCCACGAATGGTATAGGGGCCGGCGGGATCGAACTTCACGGCCGTGAAGCCCAGATTCATGAAACGCACAGCCGCGGCAGCCGCCGCGTCCGGATCGACCCAGAATTCAGCCGATTCCTGGCCAGGCTCGGGGTAGAGGTAGGTATAGCTGCGGATGCGGTCGTTCATCTTGCCGCCCAGAAGCGCCCAGACCGGGCGGTTCCGCGCCTTGCCGAGGATATCCCAACAGGCGATCTCCAACCCCGAAAAGGCGCCCATCACCGTCGGATCCGGCCTTTGGGTAAAGCCTGACGAATAGGCCCGGCGGTACATCAACTCGACGTTCTCGGGGTTCTCGCCCGCCATGTGGCGTTCGAAAACGTCTTCGATGACCGCGCGCATGGCCTTGGGCCCGACGGTAGACGCGTAGCACTCGCCGTAGCCGACGATGCCGTTGTCTGTCGTCAGCTTGGGAAACATCCAGTAGCGGCCGCCCCAACCCGGGAACGGGGGTGCCACGACGAAGATTTCCAGATCCTTCAGCTTCATGGCCCTGCCCTTCCGGTTTGGCGGCGAGCCCGGGATCTGCCCCAGCCTCACCGTTGGAGATATCTGAGAAGGCTAGCCGTTGGTTCGGATGGGGGCAGGACTGAAACCGACATTTAGTGCCGTTTCAGATCGATCTTGTCACCCTCAGCCGGGAGCCGAAAACATGAAGCGCCACGCAGACGAGCATCAGGCCAGACGCGACAAGGAAGGGCGCACCGGGGGCGTAAACTGACGCGCCGGCAGATGTGTAATGCGAAAACACGCCGGTCATGAGCAATGGCGACGTGATCATCGCTATGGCATTCAGGCTGGACAAGACGCCCTGAACCTCGCCTTGCGCATTGGCAGGGGCAGACCGTGAGGCGATTGCCTGCAGTGCCGGCGTCACCACGCCGCCAAGGGCCGTCACCGGAATGATGGCCAACGCAACCACTGGCGACGTGACCACGCCAAGCCCGGCAAGCGTGACGATATCAACCCACATCCCGTAATGCGCTGCCCGGTGTTCACCGAACCGGCGGATCAGCGGGCCGACAAGCAGCGCTTGGCCCACCGCGAACGAGATCCCGTAAACCGCAAGCGAGATGCCGACCATGCCGCTGTTCCAGCCGAACCGGGCCTGTCCGTAATAGGCCCAGATCGAAGGGTAGACGTTCATCGCGATGCCAAGGATCAGAAAGCAGGCGAGCGTCAGCCTGAGGCCAGGCAGGCGCGCCACCGCACGAAGCGCGCCGAGTGGATTTGCGCGCGCAATGCTGAACCGCCGGCGCGTCGCGTCGGTCACGGTCTCGGGCAGGACGAACCAGCCGAAGATCAGGTTTGCCAGCGCCAGCCCGGCAGCCACCAGAAACGGGGCACGGGTATCGACGCCGGCCAGCAAACCGCCGATCACCGGGCCAAGCACGAAACCGACACCGAATCCCGCACCGATCAGCCCGAACCGGCTGCCCCGCTGGTCTGGCGGCGTGATGTCTGCGATGTAGGCTGTTGCGGTGGCATAGGTCGCTGCGGTGATACCCGCCACGATGCGGGCCGCGAGCAACAGCCAGACCGACTGCGCCGCCGCCATCACGAGGTAATCGACGCACATCACCAGAAGCGAGACCAGCAACACCGGTCGACGGCCAAAGCGATCAGACAAGGCCCCGATCACCGGACCGAAAAGAAACTGCATGACTGCATAGGATGTCGCCAGAACGCCGCCCCACAGCGCGGCCTCGGCCAGTGACTGGCCAGTCACCTCACGGATCAGGTCGGGCATCACCGGAAAGATCAGGCCGATGCCGATCGCGTCGAGGGTGACCGTGGCAAGGATGAACGTCAGCGCCAGGCGGGGATTACTCATCGTGATGTTCGATATGTGCAACAAAACCCCACCATGGCGCGTTCAACGTCAAATTTCTGTTCGGTAACTGAAGAACAGTCAAACATGGCCGATCCGATCAAGGAAGCCGGCAAGGCATTCCGAGAAACGCTCGGGCTGGTCAAGCGGGGCAAGATGACCGGCACCCTGGATGAGCTGAAACTCTGCGCCGGGGATCAGGCCGGCCAACTCATGCTGCATGTCGGGCGGGGTCACACCGTCGTTTGTCGACGCAACAACCAAAACAGGCAAGCGCAACGTGGCTGTCGTCTGGTAAAAGTCGCTTCCTGCAGTAGCCGCGGCCACACCGGCCCAGCCGTCCGCTGGCGTCGCTGCAAACATGGCGCGGGCTTTCTGCAGCCCCGCGGCGTCGCGCCAGCGCGGGCCGAACCATTGCCGCATGGTGCCATCAAGAATTGAATTCAGACCCTCGCTTTGCACCAGATCGATCTGACGACGCCAGAGTTCCGCCTGACCGATCCGGCTTGCGGTGTTTGACAAGACCAGTTCCCTGACAAGATCAAGCCGCTTGACTGCCAGCCCCTGCGCCACAAGACCGCCTGCCCCGTGGCCCACGATCACCGCATCGCGCATCGCGAACTGGGCAATGACCCGTTCGGCATCATGGATGAGGCTGCCCATCGCATAGGGCGGCGCAGCCACATCCGACTTGCCGTGGCCGCGCAGATCGAAGCGCAGGACGCGCCGCCCGGGCAGGTGTTCCACCACCCGGTCCCACAGCGTCAAGTCAGTGCCGAGGCCGTGGATCAGCACGACCGGGGCACCCTTGTCCGGTCCGTCGCAGACGGCGTTCAAACGGATGTCATCAAGGTAGACCAGCATTGTCAGCCAAACCGCTCCAGCGCGGCGCGAAACAGTGCCGGGTCGACGTTGCCGCCCGATGCGGTGCAGATCACGGTGTCGCCCAGCCCAGAGGAGAACAGCGCAGCCGCCAAAGCCACCGCGCCGCCCGGCTCAACCACCAGACCAAGATGTGAAAAAGCGAGGACCATTGCCCGCAATGCCTGATCGTCCGAAACCACCAACCCCGGCCCCGCCAATTGTTGCAACACCGGAAAGCTGAGCACACCGGGGCTTGGCGTCAGAATCGCGTCGCAGACCGACCCGGTTGCCGCAGCGTTGGCTACCCGCACGCCCGCAGCCAGCGACCGCGCCATGTCATCAAACCCGGCCGGCTCCACCGTCCGGACCTTCATTGCGGGCGCGCGGGCCGCAAGCGCCAGAGCAATGCCCGCCGACAACCCGCCGCCACCGCAGCAAACCAGCACCTCCGCCTCGGTGATACCGACCTCGGCCGCCTGCGAGGCGATCTCCAGACCGACCGTGCCCTGCCCTGCAATCACTTCCGCATCATCGAACGGCTTGATGAGCGTCAGCCCGCGTTCAGAGGCAAGCCGCGCGCCCAATGCGTCCCTATCCGTTCCCCGCTCATAGAGAATGACCTCGGCACCATAGGCGCGGGTATTGGCAATCTTCACCGCCGGCGCGTCAGAGGGCATTATGACGACGCAAGGCGCGCCATGGCGTGCGGCTGCAAGGGCCACGCCCTGCGCGTGGTTGCCGGACGAAAAGGCGATGACGCCACGCGCCCGTGCGGCTGGATCCATGGCCGACACCGCGGCCCAGCCGCCGCGAAACTTGAAGCTGCCGGTCAGTTGCAGGCACTCGGCCTTCACCAGCACCCGACGCCCGGCAATGCGGTCCAGCAGGGGCGCGTTCAGGAGGGGTGTCAGACGTGAGTGCCCCTTCAGGCGCGCCGCAGCCGCTTCGATTTTTCCGATGTCCGTCATGCCACCGCCTGCAAGAAGCGCTGTATCACCGCAAGCGACTGAGGTTCGTCGAGAAACGGGATGTGGGCCCGCCCCGGCACGTCAGCGAAGATCATGTCAGGCCTTCGGCGGCACATCTCGGCTGCGGTGGCGGCGGTCAGCAGGTCTGAATTCGCGCCCCTGATCAGCGCAATTGGCAACCCCGCCAGCGCATCGAAAAGCGGCCACAAGCTTTTGGGCGGGCCATCGAACGCAGCAAGGAAAGCCTCGCGCAGGGCCGGGTCGTATCTGAGGCGCAGGCCGTCTGGCGTTTCGATCGACTGGCGCTGCGCTTCTTCCAACCATCTTGTCATCGGCACGCCGTCAAACCCCGGACTGCGCGCCAGCCGTTCAGCAAACTCCGCCTGGGTATCTCCTGAAGGATTGCGCCCAACATAGTCGAAAATCCGGGTCAACCCGGCGCTCCCGATTTCGGGACCGACGTCGTTCAGACAAAGCCCAAGCACCCGGTCCCTGGCAACGGCCCCGAGGACCATCCCGATCAGCCCACCGCGCGAGGTGCCCAGGATCGCCGCCCGTGTCACGCCGAGATGATCCAGCAGGGCCAGCGCATCGCGCCCCTCTCTTTCAACGGTGTAGGTCGCGGGGCCAGACCAGTCGCTGTCACCGCGACCGCGGTAATCCATCCGGATAAGTCGTACGGGCGGAAGGTGGGGGATCATGTAATCGAAATCGGCCATTGT
>JALHRH010000400.1 GCA_022841565.1 Mycobacterium sp.
AGTTCGTGTAGCCGATGGCGTACGCGAAGTTCGGCACGTCAGAAAGCATCATGCCCTTATAGGCCACGTGGTCAGGCAGATTGACCGGCTTCCCGTCGACCGTCAACGACACGCCGCCGAACGCCTGCAGATTCAAACCCGTTGCAGTGACGATGATGTCGGCGTCGAGTTCCCGGCCGGACTCCAGCAGGATGCCGTTCTCGGTGAACGTTGCGATCCGGTCGGTCACCACTGACGCGCTGCCGTTCTTGATCGCCTTGAACAAGTCGGAGTCGGGTACCGCGCACAGCCGCTGATCCCACGGGTTGTAGGTCGGGCTGAAGTGCTCGTCGACCGGATAATCTTCAGGCAGCTGTTTGGCGTTGAGGTATCGGATAAGTCGCTTGGCCATCACCGGGTACCGCTGACAGAACTCGAACACAGCACGCTGCTGCACGATGTTCTTGCGGCGAGCCAGGGCATAACCGAGCTTGCCGCCGAGCAGCTTCTGCGCCGTATTGGCGATGACGTCCTTCGACGGCACCGGCATGATGTAGGTCGGCGACCGTTGCAGCATGGTCACGTGGCCCGCGCGCCCGGCCATGGCCGGCAACAGGGTCACGGCGGTCGCGCCGCTGCCGATAATGACCACCTTCTTGCCGGTGTAGTCCAGTTCCTCGGGCCACTGCTGCGGGTGCACAATCTGCCCGGTGAAGCGCTCGCGACCCTCGAAGTGCGGCGTGTAGCCCTCGTCGTAGCGGTAGTACCCGCCGGCGCAGAACAACCAGTTGGCGCTGATCTGTGTCCGAGCCCCGGTGTCGGTCCGCTCGACGTCGAGGACCCAGCGCGCGTCGGCGCTCGACCACACTGCACTGTGCACCTTGTGGTGGAACCGGATCTTGCGGTCGATACCGTTCTCGGCAGCCGTCTCGCGCAGGTAGGCCAGGATCTTGTCGGCGGTTGCGATGGCGTCCTCGTCGCGCCACGCCTTGAACTCGTAGCCGAAGGTGTGCAGGTCGGAGTCCGAACGAATTCCCGGATAGCGGAACAGGTCCCAGGTGCCACCGGTGGCCGCGCGGGCCTCCAGGATTGCGTAGCTGCGGCCCGGGTGCTCGCGCTGCAAGTAGTACGCGGCGCCGATGCCGGAGATGCCGGCTCCAATGATGAGGACGTCGACGTGCTCGACGGCGGTGTCTACGGCTGGGTGAGACATGAGCTTGGCTCCTGACGCGGGTGAACTGATGTGTTTATCGTGGCGATCCCCGCCGCCCGAACCAAGATAAGATCTGCCCAATTAGCCCAATGAAGTGGTGCACTTTGCACCAATAATTTATGGTGACTAAGTGCCGTGGAAACGTCCGTCGGAGCCGGTTAGGGAGCTGATTCGGCAGTGTGCGCAGATCACCGTGAATCCGCGAGCCGAGTGGCTGGAAGAACTCGACGCCGAGGTGCTTGCGGCCAGCCCCGCCATCGCCGCCGACCCGGAACTGGCTGCCGCGGTCAGCCGAAGCAACCGGGCCAATCTGTACTTCTGGGGAGCGGCCAATGTGCGCGATCCAGGGGCACCGGTACCCCCCAATACGGGCCCTGAGCCGATGAACATCGCGCGCGAAGTAGCGCGCCGCGGGCTCACGGCGTTCACCCTCGACGCCTATCGAGTCGGAGAAGCGGTGGCCTGGCGCCGGCTGATGGAGATCGCGTTCGAGCTGACGTCAGATCCGGCCGAACTGCACGAGCTACTCGACGTGTGCTCCCGGTCCATCAGCGCGTTCATCGACGGCACGCTGGCCGGCATCGCCGCCCAGATCGATCAGGAACTCGATGACCTGACCCGCGGGACACACGCCGAGCGGCGTGAAACCGTCGCGCTGATCCTTGACGGCGCCCCCATCACCCGAAAAAGAGCCGAAGCGCGACTGGGCTACGCCTTGACCGGCCCCCATACCGCAGCGGTCATCTGGAGCGACAACCCGGCCGGTGACATGGCCCGGCTCGATGCGGCCGCAGAGGCACTCGGACAGGCCGCCGGCGTGCGGCCACTGACCATCCTGGCCAGCACGGCGACTCGGTGGGTGTGGGTACCGGGTACGGCGATAAACACTATGGCACTGAGTGATTCGATCGACCCAATGCCCGATATCCGGGTGGCGATCGGGCCGTGCGTCGAGGGTATCGACGGATTCCGACGTAGCCACTTCGACGCCATCACCACTCAGCAGATGATGGCGCGCCTGCAGTCACCGCAGCGCGTGGCGTTTTTCGCCGACGTTGAACTGGTGGCGCTGATCACCGGCGACACCGACCGCGCCACCGAGTTCGTGCATCACACGCTTGGCCAGCTTGAGGCAGCGGCAAGCGAATTACAGGAATATGTGCGGGTTTTCGTCGACGAGCAGTGCAACGCATCCCGCGCGGCCGCGCGGCTCTACACGCATCGCAACACGTTGCTGCGCCGCCTGGCCCGTGCCGACGAGCTGCTGCCGCGGCCCCTGTCCGAGCGCAGCGTGAACGTCGCGGTCGCGCTGGAAGTGGTGCGCTGGCGGGGGAAGTAGACGAATTCTGCCGAACGCCTGCGCCCCCAGCGTCAAATCGCTAAAGTTCGTTTCAGGGTCGGGGGACCTAAAATTCAGAACGTTCCACGGGTGGGATGTGCGCGTCTGGCTTCTGGTTGCTAGGGCGGTGCTAGGGCGTTGATCTCGGGCGGGGCGATGTGCGCACCGCCGCAGGCACCCGGTGCATCTGCTGCGGTCCCCGCAGCAGCACCACCGCGGCGAAGACAATCCACACCGCGGGGGGGAAGTTGGCGATTACCGCTGCACCCCATCCACCCGCGTTGTAGAAACTGGTGACATTCACAGCTCCGCTGTACATCGAGGGCACCGCCGCAGCGCACAGAACCGCACCGGCGTAGGCGATCCACCGGCTCCAGCGCGGCAGAATCCCGGTGGCCGCGGTGGCGTATCCTGCCGCACCCAGGAACAACCCAGTGAGGGCAAAAGCGATGGAGCTGTTGTAAATCAAGATGGTGCTGACGGCCAGCGTTCGCGCCGTCGACGGATCCGGATTCCGCCCGAGAGCATCGAGGGCCGAGGCTCCTTCTAGACCGTTGGCTACCAGGGTCACCCCCACCCACACCGCCATAGAGCCGAACACCAACGTCGCGGCCCACTCGTAGGCCGGATCCGCCCGACGGATCAGATGGCTCAAACCGGCCGCGAAGACCATCGCGGCCACGTAAAGCCCCAGATCAAGCAGCACCCTGGTGAAGATCACGTTGTGCAACCGCAATGCCTGCCGACCCATGGCGGCGCCGTCGTAGATTGAAATCGAGGCATCGCCCATCATGTAGAGCGGAAACTGAGCCATCCACAACAGGATCATCGCCACGGCACCCCAGCCCGCGATGCGTCGGACCTTGAGCTCCGTCACATTCGTCCTCCTTGAAGGGCAAGCAGTGCACTGCCGGAAACCGTTGTGCCCTCGGTCGTTGGCCCGTCCGCGAACTGGTCGACAGCGAACGAGACCCTTCACTGGTGGATACACGTGGCAGCGTAGTCGGCAGGCTTGCGGTAGCCCAGTGCGAAACGGCGGCGTTTGTCGTCGTGTCCAGTCGCCTGATCAGCACGCGGGGTGGGTCCATCGCGCGCTGCTCGCATGGGTGACCCCGGGTGAAGTGACGCCGCACCGGCAGCATCACTTCGGCACCGGCTCCCCCGCCCGGCGCAGCGCCGCTTCCGCGTGCCGCAGCACCGGCGAATCGACCATCTGTCCCTCGAACGCAAACACCCCGCGCTCGGTCCTGGCCGCCGCCAACACCCGTCGCGCCCAGTCCAGCGTTTCGTCATTGGGCCGATACGCGTTGCGCACCACCGCAACCTGGCTGGGGTGGATGCACACCGTCACATCGAAGCCGACCGACACTGCGTCGATCGCCTCCGCCTGCAATCCCTCCACATCGCGGATGTCCAGATGCACGGCATCGAGCGCTAGTCGGTCAAAAGCATTGGCCGCCAACAGAATCGTCGAGCGGACGTGGCGCGCCACATCGCGGTAGCTGCCGTCGGCACGCCGACTGGAGCTGCCGCCCAGGGTGGCAATGAGATCTTCGGCCCCCCACATCATCCCGACCGTGCGCTCGGCGGCGCCGATCTCAGCAGCAAACAACGCTCCGCGCGCGGTCTCCACCAGGGCGATGACATCACGCGGCGCCAGGGCGGTCACCTGGGCGGCCGACTCGGTCTTGGGCAGCATCACCGTCGTGTAGTCGGTGTGGGCCATGGCCTCGAGATCGCGGGCCTGATCGTCGGTACCGGCGGCATTGATCCGCACCACCGTGCGCGCTGGGTCCAGCGGATTATCCCGCAGCGCCTGGCGGGCGGCCGCTTTCTCCGGCGCCGCAACGCCGTCCTCGAGATCGAGGATCACCACGTCGGCGGCGGCAGCCGCCTTGGTAAATCGCTCGGGCCGATCGGCCGGGCAGAACAACCATGCCGGGCCGGCATCTCGCAGGCTCATCGGGATTCCTCGCCCGGTCGCTTCTGCACCAGCGTCGTGCGCACCGCCCGCGCGACAACGTCTCCGT
>JALHRH010000401.1 GCA_022841565.1 Mycobacterium sp.
CCGCGCCGCCCGCTCACTCGAAAGGCCGGGCCGCCCGTACCAGCCGGACCGCCCGAAGCACCAGCCGGACGGCGCAGCGGCCGGTTCGGTCCCGCTCCCGGCATGCTCGCCCCGACGACGCCGTCGAACAGGGCGGTGAACGTCCACGCCGCACCGCCCGCAGAAGCTCGGTGCCACCCGCCGAGGCCTCTGCTTACGACCGGGCCGACGCACCGCCGCGACCGCGCCGCCGGCGTCCGACGGGCGACTCTGACCTGGGCGCACACCCGCCGCGGGAGATGCGCCGCGAGCCGCACCCGCGCCGCAACCCTTATGAGCGGCCCGAGCCGCGCAGCAGCCGTTTCAATCCGTACGACGCATACGAGCGCCCAGAGCCGTCCGAGCGTGGTGAACGCCGCAGCCGGCCGGAGCGCCGCGGGGCCGGCTACGAGCCCTACCCGCACGTCGAGCCGCCGTACGAGCCCCGCAGCCGACGTACGAACGGGTCGAACACCGCCAATCCGACCCATCACCCCATTTCGCAGGTTCGATACCGCGGGCAGCCACCGCTGCGCGAGCCGCGCGACGAGCGCCGCGACGAACCGCGTTCAGATCGACAGAGCCGGTCGCGCGCGCCGCGCAGGCCGCCGGCCGAGTCCTGGGAATACGACGCCTAACCCGCGCCTAACCCACGCCTAACCCGCGACTAACCCTCGCCTAACCCCGCTCAACCCCGCGAGCGGCTGGGCCGGATTTCCCGCGGCAGCGCGAATACCAGCGTCTCGTTGGCCGTCGTCACCGGTTGCACCATGTCGTAGCCGTACTCCGCCAACCGTTCCAGCACACCGCTCACCAGGACCTCGGGGACCGATGCCCCGGACGTCACGCCGACCGTGGTGACTCCGTCCAGCCAGGCCGGGTCGATATCGTCGGCCCAGTCCACCAGGTGCCCGGCGCGCGCTCCCGCACCCAGCGCCACCTCGACCAGCCGCACCGAGTTCGACGAATTGCGAGAGCCGACGACGATCACCAACTCGCATTCGGGAGCCATCGCCTTGACCGCGACCTGGCGATTCTGGGTCGCGTAGCAGATGTCGTCGCTCGGCGGGTCCTGCAGCTTCGGGAAGCGCTGGCGCAGCCGCTCAACGATCTCCATGGTCTCGTCCACCGACAGCGTGGTCTGCGATAACCAGACCACTTTGTCCTCGTCACGGATGGTGACGTGCTCGACGGCGTCGACCCCGTCGACCAGCTGAACATGATCAGGCGCTTCCCCGGCCGTTCCGACGACTTCCTCGTGACCCTCGTGCCCGATCAACAGGATGTCGTAATCGGCGCGGGCGAAGCGCTTGGCCTCGTTATGCACCTTGGTGACCAGCGGGCAGGTGGCGTCGATGGTCTGCAGGTTGCGTTCGGCGGCGGCCTCATACACCGTCGGCGCGACGCCGTGTGCGGAAAAGACGACGATGGCACCCTCGGGTACCTGATCGGTTTCCTGGACGAACACCGCGCCCGCCCTGGCCAGCGTGTCCACCACGTGCCGGTTGTGCACGATCTCGTGCCGCACGTAGACGGGAGGGCCGTGCTTCTCCAGCGCGCGCTCGACGGTCTCGACGGCCCGGTCCACCCCGGCGCAGTAGCCCCGCGGCTCCGCCAGCAGCACCCGCTTGCGGTTCGGGACGCCATCGGAGGCCACCGAACTCACCGCACCGGGAATCCCCATGTCAATAGTCGGCGCCATGCCCCTTAGGGTACGTTCCGCCGACACGGATCCGCCATTTCATGGCCGCCAGCTTGGAGTTAGCCGCTGCTTGAGGCAGTCTTGGACGCATGGCTACTGCACCGTACGGGGTTCGGCTGCTGGTCGGCGCGGCGACAGTCGCCGTCGAGGAAACGATGCGGCTCCCGCGAACCATCCTGATGTACCCGATGACGCTGGCCAGCCAGGCGGCACACCTGGTGATGCGCTTTCAGCAAAACCTCGCCGAGCTGGTCATCAAGGGTGACTCCACGCTGGAAAGCATCTTTCCGCCCAAGGACGAGCAGCCTGAATGGGCGACGTTCGACGAGGATTTGGAAGTCCTCGACGGCGGCGCCGGCGGATTCTCCAGCATTCCGGTGGATGGCGTTGAGGGCGAACGCCGCTCCGAGGGGCGGTTCGCGTTGTACTCGGTGTCCGACACCGCCGAGTCCGCCTCTGCATCAACAGAAGCCCCCACCCAACCGGTCCCTAAGCGGCAATCCAAGTCCGCTACCGCGTCCAGTGTGCCGGCACCGTCGGTGGCTACCGAACTCGACTACCCGCAGCTCACGCTGGCCCAGCTACGGGCCCGGCTGCAGTCGCTGGATGTCGCCGAGCTCGAAGCCCTGTTGGCCTACGAGCAGGCCACCAAGGCCCGCGCCCCGTTCCAGACGCTGCTCGCCAACAGGATCACCCGCGCGACCGCGAAGTGACCCGAGCGCCACAGCCAGCTCCCGGCTCCAATTCGGCCGAGAACCCCTTCCCGGTTCGCGCGGTCGCCATCCGGGTGGCGGGCTGGATCGACAAACTGGGCACCGTCTGGGTCGAGGGACAGCTTGCCCAGATCAACCTGCGGCCGAACTCCAACACGGTGTTCATGGTGCTGCGCGACCCGGCAGCCGACATGTCGCTCACGGTCACCTGCTCACGCGATCTGGTGTTGAGCGCTCCGGTGCGATTGACCGAAGGCACCCAGGTTGTCGTGTGCGGCAAACCGTCGTTCTACACCGCTCGCGGCACCTTCTCGTTGCGGCTCAGTGAAATTCGCGCCGTTGGCGTTGGTGAGTTGTTGGCTCGCATCGAACGGTTGCGCCGGTTGCTGGACGCCGAAGGACTGTTCGATTCACGGCTCAAACGCCCAATTCCGTTTCTGCCCAACATGATCGGGTTGATCACCAGTCGCGCCAGCCATGCCGAACGAGATGTCACTACCGTTGCCGAATCACGTTGGCCCGCAGTTCGATTCGCCATTCGACATGCGTCAGTACAGGGGGTCAATGCGGTCGTACAGGTCGTCGAGGCACTGCGCGATCTGGACGGGCATCCCGAGGTCGACGTGATCGTGATCGCCCGCGGTGGAGGTAGCGTCGAGGATTTGCTGCCGTTTTCCGACGAAACGCTGTGCCGGGCGATCTCGGCCTGCCGGACACCGGTGATCAGCGCCGTCGGCCACGAACCCGACAATCCGCTGTGCGATCTGGTCGCCGACCTGCGCGCCGCCACCCCCACCGACGCGGCCAAGAAGGTAGTCCCTGACGCCGTGGCCGAACAGCGCCTGGTGGCCGACCTGCGCCGGCGCAATGCTCAGGCGCTGCGAAACTGGGTGTCCCGCGAGGAGCGGTCGTTGGCTCAGCTGCGCAGCCGCCCGGTGCTGGCCGACCCGGTGCGGATGGTGACGGTTCGCAGCGAGGAGGTGCACCGAGCCCGATCCGCGCTGCGGCGTGACATCACCCGGCTGCTGGCGGTGGAAACTGAACGCGTCGGCCACCTGGGGGCGCGGCTGTCCACGCTGGGCCCGGCGGCCACCCTGGCCCGCGGCTACGCGGTGGTACAGGTCCTGGCGGGTGATACGGAGGTTCTGCGCTCCGTCGACGACGCTCAGGCCGGCACCAGGCTGCGGGTGCGGGTCGCCGACGGCGCCATCGCAGCGGTGAGTGAAGGGCGTACCAATGGCTCCTAATGAACAGCACCAATCGATTACGCCTATTAGTCAGCTCGGCTATGAAAATTGCCGAGATGAGCTAATCGAAGTCGTGCGACTTCTGGAGCAGGGCGGGCTGGATCTCGATGCGTCGCTGAAGCTGTGGGAAAGGGGGGAGCAGCTAGCCAAACGGTGCGAAGAGCACTTAGCTGGTGCCCGGCAGCGGATCACCGATGCCCTGGCGTCCGGTGAAGCCTCGGAAAGCTGATTGCGGCGAAACTCGTTCGCCAACGTGGTTCCGAATTGGAACACGTTTCAGTTATTCTCTCCCGCATGGGTGATCCATCACTGACAACCGAACTCGGCAGCGTCCTGGTTACCGGCGGCTCCGGCTTCGTCGGCGCCAACTTGGTGAAGACCTTGTTGGAGCGTGGACATCGCGTTCGCTCCTTCGACCGCGCCCCATCGCCACTGCCCCAGCATCCGAAACTGGACGTGCTACAGGGCGACATCACCGACAAAGCCGTCTGCGAAACGGCGGTTGACGGCATCGACACCATCATCCACACCGCGGCCATCATCGATCTGATGGGCGGCGCGTCGGTCACCGACGAATACCGGCAGCGCAGCTTTTCAGTCAATGTCGGTGGTACCCAGAATTTGATCGAGGCCGGCCGCAAAGCGGGTGTCAAGCGGTTTGTCTATACCGCTTCCAACAGCGTGGTGATGGGCGGCCAGAACATCGCCAACGGTGACGAGACGATGCCCTACACCACCCGATTCAACGACCTCTACACCGAGACCAAAGTGGTCGCGGAGAAATATGTGCTCTCCCAAAACGGTGTTGACGGGATGCTCACCTGTTCTATCCGTCCCAGTGGCATCTGGGAGATCGGAAGAGC
>JALHRH010000402.1 GCA_022841565.1 Mycobacterium sp.
CCACCGGCTCCGCCATTGCCGCCGCCGCTGGCGCCCGTGCCACCGGCTCCGCCGATCCCACCGGCGCCCAACAGAATGGCCTGACCGCCCAGTCCACCCAGCCCACCGATACCGGTCGGCGCGTCACCGCCGGCTCCCCCCGCCCCGCCGTTGCCGAAGAGCCAGCCGCCGTTGCCACCGGTGCCGCCGACCGCGCCGGCGGCACCGGCTCCGCCGGTCCCACCGTTGCCCAACAGCCCTGCAGCGCCGCCTCTTCCGCCCGCGGGACGGATCCCGCCGCCGGAACCTCCTGACCCGCCGTTGCCGAACAGTAAGCCGCCGGCACCGCCGTCGGCACCAGTTCCCGCGGCGCCGTCCGCGCCATTGCCGATCAGCGGGCGCCCCAACAGCAGCTGAGTGGGCAGGTTAATCAGGTTGAGCAGATCATCGATGGGGGCCACGGCAGCCGCGCCGGAAGCTTCGGCGCCGGCATAGGATGCCGCGCTCGCGGTCAGGGCCTGCACGAACTGGGTGTGGAACGCGTGCACCTGCGCGCCCAGTGTTTGATAGCCCACTGCATGCCGTCCGAAGAGTACGGCGATGGCCGCAGACACTTCATCGGCGCCGGCGGCGAGAATGTCGACGGTGCGACTTGCGGCAATTGCGTTGGCGGCCTTGACTGCTGATCCGATGAACGTCAACTCTGTTGCCGCAGAAGCCAATATCTCCGGCGTTGCGAACACAGACGACATTGCGCACCTCCCCGGGGCCGGCCGGATCTGAAGCACAGAGTATCGCGGTCAGGGCTCCAGCACTCGGATTTCGCCGGTGGCGCCGTCGACTTCGACCAGCGCCCCGTGCGGTAGCGACCGGGTGGCGCCCTGGACATCGACCACACAGGGGAAGCCGAATTCGCGGGCCACCACGGCGGCATGGGACATCGGTCCGCCGAGTTCGGTGACCACCGCGGCGGCGTAGCAGAACGCGGCCGTGTATCCGACGTCGGTGACTTCGGCAACGAGGACTTCGCCCGGCTGCAGGTCGTCGATGGTCTCAGGCCGCACGATCCGCACTCGGCCCCGCACCCGCCCGCCGCATACGCCTACGCCGCGCAGGGTGTCCCCGCCGGTGAGGACCGCCGACGACGACGTGGTGGGCTCCCAATGGCCGCTGAACACGGCGGGCGGGACGACGGCCACCAGTCGGCGCTGCTCGGCGCGGCGGTGCGCCACCAGCTCAGACACCTTGGGGGGCAACGCATCGAGTTCGTCAACCAACAGATAGAACACGTCGTCGACGGACGCGAACACCCCGGACTCGGTCAGCCGGCGACCGTACTCGCGCAGCAGTCCGCGCAGCACCCAGATGGCGCGCACCATCCGGTCACGCCGCGCCTCGCGGTCACGCAGTTGACGGCCCGCTAGCAGGGCAACAGGCTTGGCGCGCAAAGGAATCGAGGCATGCCGCGGGTCGGGTGCCGGTGGCGCACTCAAGGCTTTGGTGACCATGCGGACCAGCAACTCCGGATCATCGGCGTAGCTGGTCGACAGCATCTCCACCTCCGCCGGACCGCGGTGTCCCATGAGCGCCAGTTCGTCGAGCACCGCGCGGTGAAACTCCGGCGCCTCTACGGCCAGTTTGTCCAGGCGCTCGCCGGGTTCGCCAAGCACCCGCAGTACGCTCGGATCACGGCGGGCCGCCTGTACCAGGCGCTGCACTGCTTCCACCGATCGCACGCTCACCAATTCCGGCCCAGCCGACGGAGCTGTTTCGCGCCCACACAGTCCGCGCAGCAAGACGTTGAACGCGGCGCACAACATGAACGATCCGGACGCCAGCAACCAACCGTGGACGACTTGGTCGCGCGCCAGCAGGATCAAGCTCAGCAGCCGGCGGTCAGCTAGCCGGGTCACGTCTTCGCCGACCAACTGCTCTAGACGCTCAACATCGCAGACGTAGTCGTGGGTGTCGAGCGGGGAGCCTGCGCTCAGACCTACCAGGTTGACCCCGAACACGCCGATGTTCCGGATGGTACGCAGCCGCCGGCGCACGGGATTGGTTTCCGATGGCGGGCGCTGCGCGCCGAAGATCGGGAGCGACGCCATGCTGGGGCCGAAGAATCCGCTGTTACTGACGATCGTCGCAGGCTTGGCGAACGGCACCGTTTCGGCCATGAAGTGCGCCGACGTGATGGCCCCGTAGAGGCGGTGGGCGAACACCGCGACGGTGCGCATCGCGATTTCTTTCTGCACTACCCCCCCGGGTCGCAGCCTCTCGGCAATGGCCACGCCGCCCGCGCGCAGCCCACGCACGGTCACCGACGCCGACGAGGGCGAAAACGGGCCGGGCAACGCCTCGGACAAGTTGGTGGCCAGAAATGTCGGGAAACGCGGATCGATCGGAGTGTCGAACTCTCCGTTAGCCGCTGCCGGGCCGGCCAATTGGGGCTCGACCCCGTCGTCGGCCGGCGTGTCGACCGCGGGCAGGTCCTGAACGGGGGCCAGCCGCCAGGGCAGTGCCAGCACGCGGTTGCCCAGCGCGATTCGGCCACGCACCGCCAGTGAAAAGTCCTTCAAGCATTCCTGCGCGGTCCAGGCAGGTTCGAAATGCCACTCGTCGCCGAGCCGCGTGGTGTCCATCAACGGAGGGCTCGGCAGCGTAGCCCGGCGAGCCGCGGCGGCGAGCTTGGTACCGATCGGCAGGATCGGGCGCCGCAGCTCCGCCGCGATCTGTCGTCCTGTCAGTTCGCCTGGCGCAGCGAGATTCACTGCGCCGCTGATGATCTCGTCTTGCAAGACGGCTTGGGTCAGCAGCCGAAGCGCATCATCGGTGTGCACGACCTGGATGAGGCGTTCAGCGAAGCCGGCGAGAAGCACAGGCTGCGCCACGAGTGCGCGCAGTGGGCTGTTGACACCGCGGCCGACGATGAGTGGGAAGCGTATCGCGACCCACTCGAAACCGGAGTCTGCCAGCATCCGCTCGACCCGCGCCGCGTACCGGCCCTCGGGAGTCGCCGGACGTATCGAATCGTCCTCGGTCGCGGGCCGCGGCCCCCTGCCGTAAATCTGCGCGCAGGAGCCGAAAACGATGCGCTCGCTGCCGGTTTCGGTCATCGCCGTTAACAGGTTAGCGGTGCCCTGGATATCGTCCGTGCCCCGCGCCGAGACGCAGTGGGCGACGACGGCCGCGCCGCTCACGGCGCCGCGCACCGCGTCCGCGTCGCGGATGTCGGCGACAACGAAACGGGCCGCGCTAGGCCAGCTTTCGGGTCGACGACGAGCGATGCCGGTGACATCATGGCCCTGGCTGAGCAGCCTGGCAACCAGACCGCGGCCGAGCACGCCGCTGGCACCGGTAACCGCGATTTTCATAAGCGCGCCTACTCGTCGTCGTCCATGAAGGCGGCGTTGACCAGGTCGTCGAGGTCCATGTCCGCGAGGTTCTTGCCGGCCAATTCGTCTTGCGGTGTTCCCGCAGCGCCGTGCCGGTCACCGTCTGTCTCGTTGGCCAGCGCCAGCAGCAGATCCAGCACACCGGCCTGCCGCAGCCGCTTCACCGGAATGGACGCCACGACGCGCCGCAACTCCTCTTCGCCGGGCGCCGCCATGGGTTGCGCGTCCTTGCGCTGGGCGCCGAGCAGTTCGGTGTGGAAGTAGCCGGCCAGCGCCGCCGAGTTCGGGTAATCGAAGATCAGCGTCGGCGAAAGTCCCAGTCCGGTAGCCGCTTTGAGCCTGTTGCGCATCTCCACTGCGGTAAGGGAGTCGAAGCCCAGTTCCTGGAACGCCCGGTCGGGGTCGATGGCCTCAGGTGTGGTGTTGCCCAGCACGGTGGCGATATGCGAGCGCACCAGATCCAGCAGGACGGCGTGCTGCTCGTCCTCGTCCAGCCCGTCCAGCCGCTGCAGCAGCGCCGACTTGGATTTCGCGGCGGCCAGCGAGTCGTCGACCTGACGTCGCGCCGGCGCGTTGATGAGGTCGACGAACATCGGCGGCAACGTTCCGGCCTCGAACTTGGCGCGCAGCGCCACCAGGTCGATGTGGGCGGGCAGCAGGAACGGCGCATCGACAATCAGCGCGGTGTCGAGCAGTTCGAGCGCTTCCGCCGAGGGCATCGCCACGATGCCGTCGCGGGCGAACCGGGCAAGATCGGCCGCACCCAGCGCGCCGGTCATGCTGCTGGCCTGATCCCACAGCCCCCAGCCGAGCGAGACAGCCGGCAGTCCGTGCTGCCGCCGGTGCAGGGCCAGCGCGTCCAGGAAGGAGTTACCCGCCGCATAGTTGGCCTGCCCCGACGCGCCGGCCAGTCCGGCGATCGACGAAAACACCACGAACGCAGACAGTTTCAGATCACGGGTCAACTCATGCAGGTTCCACGCCGCATCGACCTTGGCCCGCAATGCCTGGTCTACCCGCTCGTGGGTCAGCGACGTCACCACCGCATCGTCAAGGGCTCCCGCCGCGTGGATAACGGCCGACAGCGGATGCTGCGTCTGGATATCGTCAATCACCTTGGCCAAGGCTGCCCGATCCGCCGC
>JALHRH010000403.1 GCA_022841565.1 Mycobacterium sp.
CGCGTTCGTCGACGACACCGAAGCGCAGGTATTGATGAGTCCGGCGCGGCCGATCGTGTTGCTGCGCCGGCGACCTGACGCACCGGTGGCCGAGGCCGTCGCGCCCGGCAGCCCGTTGCTCGGGCTGATGCTGCCCTACTCCCCCATTCATCACCTGCTGCTCACCGGGCCGATCGAGGCGTTGGTGCTGACCAGCGCCAACCGCTCCGATGAACCCATCTGTTTCACCGACGATGCTGCTGCACAACGTCTTCCGACATTGTCCGACGCCGTCCTGGATCACGATCGGCCCATCCACGTGCCCTGTGACGACTCGGTGGTACGCGTGATCGACGGCCGGCAACTACCCATCCGGCGGTCGCGCGGCTATGCGCCGCTGCCGGTCGATCTCGGGGTCGAGGGGCCGGGGGTGCTGGCCGTGGGCGGGGAACTGAAGAACACCTGCTGCCTCACCGACGGTGCCCGCGCCTACCTGTCCGGCCACATCGGCGACATGGCCGGTTATGAGACATTGCAGGCCTTCGAGCGCGCGGTGGGCCAACTCAGCGCAATACGGGGCTGGCCGGCGCGGCTGGTGGCCGACCTGCACCCCGCCTATCACACCCGCGCCTGGGCCGAGCGTGCCGCGCAGGACCGGCCGGTGGATCTGGCCCAGCACCACCATGCGCACGTGGTGTCGCTGCTGGCCGAGCACGGGCGCCTCGGCGAGCCGATTGTCGGCGTGGCCTTCGACGGCACCGGCTACGGCTGCGACGGAACAATCTGGGGCGGCGAGATTCTCACCCTGGGCCACGACAGCCACCGATTCCAGCGAGCCGGGCACCTGCGGCCCGTGCCGCTGCCGGGCGGCGATGCGGCGGTGCGCAATCCGTGGCGGATGGCCCTGTCCCAGCTATGGCAGGCCGGTGTCGACTGGGATGCCGATCTGGCTCCGGTCGCCGCCGTCACGGCTGACGAATTGCGGCTCACCCGTTCACTTCTGGACAGTGGCACGGCCTGCGTGCCGTGCTCGAGCATGGGCCGGCTGTTCGACGCGGTCGCCTCATTGCTGGGGGTGCGACACCGGATCGACTACGAGGGGCAGGCCGCCATCGAACTGGAGGCACTGGCGCAGACGGCGGTAGCGCCCGAACCGGTACACCTCACGGTGCGGTCGGACGGCGTGATCGACCCGGCACCCATGGTGCGGGCGATTGTCTCGGCACTGCGCGACGCGGCGCCGCCGGCAGCGCTGGCCGCGGGCTTTCACCGAGCGGTAGCCGACGCCGTCGCCGACGCGGTGTGCCAGGTGGCCGGGCCGACCCGGTTGGTCGGCCTCACCGGTGGCGTCTTTCAGAACGTGCTGCTGCTACGACATTGCTGTGACCGGTTGCAGGACAATGGGTTTGAGGTTCTCACCCACCATGTTGTGCCGCCGAATGACGGCGGATTAGCGCTGGGTCAGGCCGCCATCTCGCTGCTGATCGCGCGGGAGGAGGAACACCGATGAACACCGCCGCCGTGGATCGCGAACTTGCGGCCGATTTGGCTACTGATCTGGCCGGAGCCGCCTTCACCATGGCCAAACGGTTCGCTGCGGGCGCCACCATGTGGTCGATCGCGCCGTCGTGGGAACCGCACGCCGGGCATATCGCGGTGGAATTCGTGCATCCCGTGATCGTGGGCAAGCGGGCGCTGCCGGCGGTCGCACTGACCGGTCCCGAGCTGGTGGACCTGGTCCGGGTTTCGGTACGGCCCGGCGACATGGTGATCGCGGTCGCCGGCGCCGACCAGTGCGAGGTGCGATCAGTGATGCGCCGCTGCCCGGCCTGGGGTGCCACCACCATCTGGATCGGCAGCGGCCCCCGGCCCGAACCGGGTGTCGCCGACCATGTGCTGTGGTTGGACGATCCCGATCCCCAGCTGCCGGCAACCGGTGGCTTCGTGTTGTTGTACCACCTGCTGTGGGAGCTGACGCACGTCTGTTTCGAGCATTCCGGGCTGCTCAAACCGCTGGACTCCGAGGCGGTTTGCGTCACCTGCAGCGACGAAGGTCGACTCGGTGAAGTGATCGCCGCGGGGGTCGACGGCGTTGCCACCGTGCGCACCGCGCGCGGCGCCGAAACGGTGGAGGCGACGCTGATCGGACCGGTCGTCGCCGGTGACCTGGTGCTGGTACACGCGGGAACGGCGATCTCCCGCGTCGGGGAGCAGGCCTGATGAACCGACAAGAGCCGCAACCGGAACCCACCGACTTCCTTTACCCGTTCATCGACGCGCGGGAAGACGACCCCGATTCGCTGCTGGCTGACCTGGCCGCGTCAGCGCGGGCCAAAGCCGCCGAGAGCCTGGCCGTGCGGCGCGCCACCCTGGCCACCAATGCCGACCTGCTGAACCGGGCCGCCACCGAGCTGGCCCGCCGATTCGCCGCCGGCGGCCGGATGTTCACCTTCGGCAACGGCGGCAGCAGCACCGATTGCACCACTCTGGCCGCGCTGTTCGCCCGGCCGCCCGTCGGAAAGCCGTTGCCTGCCTGGTCTTTGACCACCGACCAGGCGGTCGTCACCGCACTGGGCAACGACGTCGGATTCGAGCTGGTATTCGCCCGCCAGCTGATTGCGCGCGCGAAGTCCGGCGACATCGCCGTCGCCATGTCCACCAGCGGCAATTCGCCCAATCTGCTTGCCGCACTGGCCGAGGCCCGCCAACGCGGTCTGTACACCATCGGTTTCGCCGGCTATGGCGGCGGCGCATTCGCATCCAACCCGAATGTGGACGTCTGCTTCACCGTCGGGTCGCAAAGCGTGCACCGGATTCAGGAGGCCCAAGCGCTACTGGGCTATCGGCTCTGGCGGGACGTGCAGGACAAGTGCGAACGTGGGGCCGCATGAGCGATTCGCCAAACGAATACCTTTCGTCGGGACCACGATTCGCCGAAGGTCAGGTGATCGAACGCATCGAATCGTTCCGCAGGCGACGTCCCCGCTTGCTCGACGAGCACATCACGCTGGCGCACGGGGCCGGCGGCAAAGCCTCAGCGGCGCTGGTAGACGCCGTGTTCCTGGAGGCGTTTCGCAACCCGGCGCTCGAGTCGCTCGGCGACTGCGCGGTGCTCACATTGCCCAGCGGTGAGCGGATCGCGATGTCCACCGACTCATTCGTGGTGGCGCCCAGACGTTTTCCGGGCGGCTCCATCGGCGCCCTGGCCGTACACGGCACCTGCAACGATCTCGCGATGGCCGGCGCGGTGCCGTCCTGGCTCTCGGCGGCCTTCGTGCTCGAAGAGGGCTTCCCGATAGCCGAACTGAAGGAGATCGTCGCCGACATGGCAGCCGCAGCCACCGACGCCGGTGTGCAGATCGTCACCGGCGACACCAAGGTGGTGCCCAACGGAGCGGCCGACGGCCTGTTCATCACCACGGCCGGCACCGGCGTCATACCCCCGGGCCGCACCCTGACGGCGACGGCCGTCCGTACCGGCGACCGACTGCTGCTGTCGGGGTCGATGGGCGATCACGGGATGGCGGTACTGCTCGCCCGCGGCGATCTGGCCCTCGAGGCCGACATCGTTTCGGATACAGCATCACTGAGCCCCCTCGTCGAACTGCTGTTGGCGGCGGCGCCGTCCACCCGCTGGTTGCGCGACGCGACTCGAGGCGGGGTGGGCACCGTCTGCAATGAACTGGCCCAGGCCTGCGGGCTCGGCGTATTGCTCGACGAGCAGCGCCTCCCGGTGCGGCCGATGGTCAACGGGGCGTGTGAACTGCTCGGTATCGACCCGCTGTACGTCGCCAACGAGGGAAAGTTCGTCGCCGTCGTCGCGGCCGAGGAAGCCGAGGCGGGGCTGGCGGCCCTGCGTTCGCACCCGCTGGGCTCCGAGGCCGCCGACGTCGGGGAGATTGTGACCGAACCTTCGGAAACTGTGGTGCTGCGTACCGGATTCGGCGGCACCCGGATCGTCGACATGTTGGTCGGCGACCCGTTGCCGCGGATCTGCTGAAATCGGAGAGGAGACGACTGCCGATGTGCCTGGGCATTCCGGGGCGGATCGTCGCGATCACCGACCCGGCAAGTTATTTGGCCAAAGTCGACGTCAGCGGCGTGCAACGCACCATCAGCGTGCGACTGCTGGAGGACGACCCGCCCCAGCCTGACGACTGGGTGCTGGTGCACGTTGGTTTCGCGATGGCCAAGATCGACGAGACCGAGGCGCTGCTGACCTTGGCGGCCATCAAGAAGCTCGGCGAGGCGTACACCACCGAATTGGAAGCCTTCGACTCGTCCGCGATTGTTGAGGGGGCGCAGGGGAAATGGTGACAACATGAAATTCGTCGACGAATTCCGTGATCCGGCGGCGGCCCGCGCGTTGCTGACGGCGATCGAGCAGCTCGCCGGGGCCGGCCCGGAGCACTTCAAATTCATGGAAGTGTGCGGCGGGCACACCCACACCATCTACCGACACGGCATCGAACACCTGCTGCCGGACAACGTCGAATTGGTGCACGGCCCGGGCTGTCCGGTCT
>JALHRH010000404.1 GCA_022841565.1 Mycobacterium sp.
GCGTCGGTGGCAACGGCGGGACGGGCGGAGCGGGCGGCTTGCTGTTCGGCAGCGGCGGTGCCGGCGGCACCGGCGGCGACGGCGGGGCCGGTGGCACGGGCGGAGTCGGCGGGACCGGCGGGACGGGCGGGTTATTGTTCGGCGGCGGTGGCCACGGTGGTGACGGCGGGCAAGGCGAAGCCCGCGGCGGCCTAGGCGGTGCCGGCGGGTCCGGTGGGGCCGGTTTCTTCGGCAACGGAGGTGACGGCGGATCCGGTGGAGCAAGCCTTGGCAATGCGGGCGCCGGCGGGGCCGGTGGCGCCGCAGGTCTGCTGATCGGCGATGGTGGCAGCGGAGGGCACGGCGGAACCGGGCTATCGGTCACCGGGAACGGCGGGGCAGGTGCGGCTGGCGGCAAGTCCGGCATGTTGTTCGGCAGCGGCGGCGCCGGCGGGGCGGGCGGCGACGGGCAAGTTATCGGGGGCGCCGGCGGAGTCGGCGGCGACGCAGCGGGACTGTTCGGCAACGGCGGCGGAGGCGGACGCGGCGGGACCGGCAACAACTTGGGCGGCGCTGGCGGCGACGGCGGCAGCGGCGGGGCGCTCATCGGCAACGGCGGTGACGGAGGGACCGGTGGGGCAGCAGTCCTGTCGACCGCCGGGAAGGGCGGCACCGGAGGCAACTCCGGGCTGATCGGCGGTGGCGGAGCCGGTGGCAGCGGAGGAAGTAGCGCCGGCGGGGTTGCCGGCAGCGGCGGCAACGGCGGCAACGCCGCGTTGCTCGGCAACGGCGGCAACGGCGGCAACGCCGGTGTCAGCAACAGCCCATTACCCACGGCCGGGACCGGCGGCACCGGCGGACTGATCCTTGGAGATGACGGCGCAACCGGGTCGGCGTAGGCCGACTGGGTAACTTAGGACATCGCAAGAGAGGACTGAAGTCACTAGAGACGGCGGGCGTGTCCTGACGAACATGGTGGCGTGACTGCCTCTTCTTCTGTTGGGACTTTGCCGATCTCCACCGTGACCGGTGACTCCGTGGCGCGCGTCGCTGCCGATGCGACCCTCGCCGATGCCGCGCGTGCCATAGTGGCCAATAGCGTTGGCGCGATGATCATCGGCGACGACGACACTCCAGGCGCGCTCGTGAGCGAGCGTGACATCGTCCGCGCGGTGGCCACCGGGATGGACCCGGATGCCGTCCGGGCCGCCGATGTGGCAACCACAAAGCTGGTGTGGTGCGATGCCGAGGCGACCATCGACGAAGTCGCGACCCAGATGATGAACCGCTATATTCGCCACATCCTGGTCGAGCGCGACGGCGCGTTGGTCGGTATCGTTTCGGCTCGTGACGTGCTCGGCGTCTACTGCTCGAATGCCGATTTGGACTTCGGCTAGAACGCGTCCGGATCCCGCTGCACCGCAGCGGGCACCGGGTGCTGATACAGGCGAGACGCGTTCTCCCAGCTGATCTTTCGGATCACGTCGTCCGGCAAGCCGCCGATTTCCTCGTGAATGGTCTGCTGTGTGTGTGGCCACGTCGAATCGCAGTGCGGATAGTCGGCTTCCAGCATGATGTTGTCCACACCGATGCGGTCGTACTGCACGAACGACGACTTGTCCTCCACCGCGCAGAACCAGAAATTTCGCATGAAAACCTCTGCAGGAGTCAGTGATTCACCCAGTGCGCGCCAGGTGCCGTACATCTCGTGATAGCTCAGCATATGGTCCAGGCGGTCCAATAGCCCGGCCACCCAACCGATCCCGCCCTCCGACAGGCAGATTTTCAGGTCAGGAAACCTGCTCGGCAACCCCGAGTACAGCCAGTCCACGGCCGCAGAAATGGCGTAGGCGAAGAACAACACACCCTGCACATCGGGCGGCGCGTCCGCAGTGGTCGACGGCGATGAGCCGGAGGAACCGATGTGCAGGTTCACCACGGTGCCGGTCTCGGCGCACGCCGCCATCATCGGCTCCCAGTGTCCCGAGTGGATGCTCGGAAACCCGAGCATCGCCGGGTTTTCGCTGAAGGTCATGGCGTGAAACCCGCGCTCGGCGTTCTCATAGACCATCTGTGCGCCCAGCTCAGGATCCAGCAGCCAAGGCAACTGACAGGGAATGATCCGGTTGGGATACGGCCCCGCCCACGCCTCCAGGTGCCAATCGTTCCACGCGCGCACCGAAGCCAACGCGAGCTCGCGGTCCGTGGTCACCTGCTGCAGCCGTTGGCCGGCAAACCCCGGCAGGAAGGACGGGAAGTTCAGCGACGAGTAGATTCCGTTCAGATCCATGTCCTTGACCCGCGCATGGATATCCCAGGCTCCCCTGCGCATTTCATCGAACCGAACCGGCTCGAATCCATACTCCGACACCGGCCGCCCCACCACCGCGTTGAAGCCGACATTGGGCAGCACCTGGCCGTCGTATACCCAGATCTGCCCGCCTTCGGGGGTGTCGACCACCGTGGGCGCGCGGTCGGCGAACTTCCGCGGCAGACGCCCGCTAAAGGTGTCCGGCGGTTCGACGATGTGATCGTCTACCGAAATCACGGTGTAGCGGCGGGCCGCTCTGGGGGGATCCGGCAGCAACGTGACCGTCCGCTGCTCACCGGTCTTGGCGGTAGTGAAGTTCAGGTCGGCGGCCAACTCGTCGATTGGTTTCATGGTCGGTTACTCCGTTCTCAGCGCAGCACGTCGGGATCGGCCTTGATCGTCATGCGCGCCGCACCCGCCCAGTAGACGTCGGCCGCGCGCTCGATCAGCGAGGCCCGCATGCCCATCATGTCCGACCATGTCATTTCAGAGGGCGCTACGCCGGTCAGCATGACGTCGTAGGCCATGCGGCACACCCGTTCGATGGAGCCCGCCCGATAAACGGCTTCGGCCAGATTGCGACCGGTGGCTATGACACCATGGTTGGCCAACACCGTCAGGTTGGCGCTACCGACCTGGGCTGCCAGATCGGCGGCGCGAGAAGGGGTGTCGATTTCCCCGTCATACGCCTCGACCAGACACATGTCGTCCAGGAACAGCGAACCGGTCTGATGCACCAACTCCGGCAGCTGGCCGAGTGCGGCCAGCACGCAGACGTAGTAGGGGTGATTGTGGATGACTACCCGGGCGTCGTCGCGGACGCGGTGCAGCTCGGTGTGGATGTGGATGGCCGGCGTCACATCCCAACGCCCGCGCACCACGCGGGCGGCAGCGTCCACCTCGCAAATGTCCGACGCGGTGATTTCCTGCCACCACAGTCCCCACGGGTTCACCAGCATGTGGCTCTGGCCGTCGCGCTGCCAGGTGATGTGCCCGGCCATGTTCTCCGCGAAACCGATCGACGCTAGGTGGCGGAACGCCACGGCGAGCGCCTGCTCGTCGGACAGGTCTACGCCGATCGGTGGCACCACCGACGGTGCCCACACCTGCAGCCCGCCTCGCCGTACCCGCGGAGTGTTCATGTGCCGGCCTCCATCCTGGCTCGAATTTTCTCGCGGAGTTCACCTTTGGCGACCTTGCCGCCGGACGAGCGGGGCAGCTCGTCCAGCACAATGAGCCGCTCGGGCAGCAATTCCTTGGAAACACCCAGCGCCAGCAGATGATTGATCAGCTCTGGCAGGTCAATGGTCCGGGAGTCGGCGAGTTCGGCATAGAGACAGACCTTTTCGCCGAACACCGGATCGGGCATGGCAACTGCTGCGGCCACCGCCAGTGCCGGATGCGTCAGGGCGGCTTCCTCTACCTGGGCGGCGCTGATGTTCTTGCCACCCCGCACGATGAAATCGGACGTGCGGCCGACCACGCTGAGATAGCCGTCGGAATCGATCTCGCAGATGTCGCCCATTCGCATCCACCCGTCGTGGGTGAACAGCTTGTCATGGTCGGTGTCGCCTTCCAAACCGGTGAGGTAACCGAGGCTGGTCGCCGGTCCCCGGCAGGCGGGTTGGCCGCGCCCGGTATGCGTGACGTCGCGGCCGCCGTCGTAGAGGCGGACCTTCATCTCTGGGACGATCCGGCCCCCGGTGCGCAGCCGGTGCTCCAGGGGATCGTCCAGGGTGGTGCCGCTGAGCATCCCGGTTTCGTTCGAACCATAGAACTGCAGGATTGTGGCCCCAGTGAGCTTCTCGAACTCCGCGGCCGGCCGGTATGGCAGCGCCTCGCCACCCGCGAACACCACGCGAAGCGAGCTGAGATCACTCTCGCGGGCGATCCGGTCAGCCATAATCATTGTGAGTTGTGTACTGACACAACACAATACGGTGACCCGGTGCCGCGCTATCGCCTCGCAGGCCGCCGCTGGGGAGAACCGTTGCAGCAGCACCGAGGTGGCACCCAGGTAGATCGGGGTGGTGTGGCTGGTCCATATTCCGAAGCCGAACGGCATCGGTATCACGGGCAGGAAGATGTCGTCGGACGTCAACCTTCCGTTGGCGACCGCCTTCTGGTGGAAGTAATACCAACGGTTCTGGGTGTGCACGACGCACTTGGGCAGCCCCGTAGTACCGGAGGTGGAGTTGATCAGGAAGA
>JALHRH010000405.1 GCA_022841565.1 Mycobacterium sp.
CGCCAGGCTGCCGTCATACCCCGAGGCGGGCCAGCAGGTCGGCCTCGATCCCGTCGAGTTGCGCCGAGATGGCGGCGTGAGCCGCGCGCCGCCGCTGGGTCGGCATGTTCTCTGCAGCGGTGACGGCGGCGGACAGGTCGGCGAGGCGCTCACTGATGGCAGCGACGAACTGTTTGGTTTCGGAATCCTTCGCCTTCTTTTCCTGCACCGCCCTCAGCGATTGCTCGGCCCCGGCAATCCGGGCCGACAACCGGGCGCCGTGCCCGGAGAACTGGCCGATCTGGGCTAATGGAATGCCGAGTCGATCGGCCCGACGCTGGTCGATCAACCCGCGGGCCGCGATGGCTGCCCGGTAGATCAGCGGCGTCAGAACCGGGGCCAGCAGGCGGGAGACCGTCAGCGTCCGGCGGATCCTGGTGGGCGACAACAGCTTGCCTTCGCGTGCCGTTTTGAGCTCGGTCTCGGCGACCTTCAGCGCGACCCGATCAGCATCCTTCTGCGCCTTGAGCTGCGCATTCAGTGCCTTCTCGGCCGACTTCTGAGCTGACTTGATGCGGCGCCTCTCGTTCTTCGCCGACAGCCGGGCCTCCAGCTTGGCGCGGGCCTTGATCGCCCGGGCTTCGGCGCGACGAGTCGCACGGCTCTTTCGCTTGCGGAACAGGCCCATTCCCGGCCGCCCTCCCGGTATCTCGTGAACTGACGCGGTGCGCTGTGCGAGCGCTGGGCCAACCCTAATCCGCCCATACCGCGAGCAGCCCGCCAGGTCAGGTGTGACGTGGCAATCGGTATCAGGCGTCGAGTCCTTCGGCGCGGCGCAGCTCGTCGATCCGGTCCAGCACCTTCTGCTGCGCATCCGGGGGCAGTCCGTGTGCCCGGGCCGCGATGCGGCGCACGCCGTCGTCGCGGACGGTCGCGTAAAACTGCAACTCCTTATCGAGTTTCTCGTAGTACTCGTCGTCGGTGAAGTACGCCGATTTGATCCGGAAGAAGTTGGCGAGGGCGGCCATGGTTGCTGACGACGGGTTCGTGCGGTTGCCGGAACGTAGCTGCGACAGGTAGGGAGCCGACATCGTGACGCCTTCCGCCTTGAGCGCGGCGATCACCTCCGCGGACGTGTGCGGGCCCCTCCCGGGGGGATACACCGTGTCAAACAGGCGGTTCAGGCGGGCAGCGAATGTCGTGCTCATCGATATGACCTCCACCGGGGCGCTAGAGCAAACGGTTAGCAATAGGTATTTGCTGATCATGGTAGCGACTCATTTTGTCAACCACCAAGTGCAAACCCGATCGTATCCGCCATGAGCACGCAGTGCGGTTGGGCGCGGCGGCCCCGATGAGCATCCAAAAGTTTCGAGCAAGTGTCCACAAACTGGCCGAATTTCACAGGTTATCCGCAGAATGTCCGATCTGTACGCATGCCGTGGTCCACCGTCGGTGGCACCGGCGGCTGGTCACGCCAGCGCTCGCGAAGCGCAGATGGACTGCTCTGGGCAACCAGCGGACGGCCTAAAAGCGCCCACTGGTCACTTTGCTGCCCGCTGTTCTCGAGCCTGACTCAGCCGCCCGTCAGCGGGCCGCAGACCCATGCCGATGGTTGGTGCGGGAGCCGCCAGAGCGCCCGCAGCCGGAGTGGCAGCGTCGACTAGGTTGCGGTGACGTTGGGTGTCAGGGAGTCGGTGACCGGCGCCCCTGCGGGCGCCTCCTGGTCGCGTCGCCGAGTTTGCGCCGCGGTCACGGTTGCCGCCGCCGCGGTGATTGGTTGAGGTTACCCAGGACCATGCTCAGCTGCGGTCGCCGCCAACTCGGGTAACCCCGACGATAGGCAGCGGCGACCCGCTGCACCCGGCTGCGCCGGGCTTGCGATCGGCGACGATGGACAGCGGCGACCCGCTGCACCCGGCTGCGCCGGGCTGGCGATCGCAGCGGGTCCCCGATGCGGGGCCGGCGTCCGGACGGACGCTCTCACGCGGCCAGCAGCATCGCCAGAATTGCGGTGTCAGGGTGGCTGATCGGGTCCACGCCGACGCGGCTCACCATCGACGTGATCGTGCCGTCGGCTTCCGCTTCCACCCACGCGGCCCGGTGTTCTAGGCCCAGGTATGGCAGGCCGGGCAGCAGTACGCAGCCTGAGGCGGCGCCGGTGCATTCGGGTAGCGACGGCGTCGTCTCCGAGGGCGGATGCAGCATCAGCAGTGCGGGAGGCTGATGGTCTGCGAAATACCCTGGCTGAATTGCCTTTTCGCCGAACACGGTGCCCTCGGCCAGGACCAGACCGACGGTTCCGGGCTCGGGTTCGTCCGGAAGTTCCTCGCGGGCACCGAACACCGTTGTGGTGGAGAGCAATCCGGGTAATGACGCGACCCGCACCGCAACCATCAACAGCTGGGCCCATTCTTTGGTGGAATCCGGCCACCGTCCAGATATCACAAACCCTTTCAGCGCACCGCGAGCATGAAAAGGAGACACCCCTATTGGCCGGCCTGACCCAGCATCCATCTTGCCCTCCGTGACGCCTTCATTCGAAGTAACCACGCTGGTAGCTCGAATTAATGGTAGCTCCAATAATCAAGCATGCGCGGGGTTTTCGCCCCGTGCAAGTCGAGGTGCATCTCGACACGGCTGGCCGCGGGTGGCGTGCCGAATCAGCGACGCGTGACGAGGTCGTTGCGGCACCAAAAGACAAGGGCGCCGCGCGATGTCGCGCGACGCCCAGGTCCTCGAGTCAGACGGTCAAGGGAAGATCAACCCGGAGGTTTTGGAAGTGGCCGCCTGGTAGCGGGACTGCACGTCGGCCCAGTTGACGACATTCCAGAACGCCTTCACATAGTCCGCTTTGACGTTTTTGTACTGCAGGTAGAAGGCGTGCTCCCACATGTCTACCTGCAATAGTGGAATAACGCCGAGCGGAACGTTGGCCTGCTGGTCGTAGAGCTGGAAAGTCAGCAGCTTGCCGCCCAGCGTGTCGTAGCCGAGGACGGCCCATCCCGAGCCCTGCAGGCCGTTGGCGGCCGCACTGAACTGAGCCTGGAACTTGTCGAACGAGCCGAAATGGTCGTCGATCGCGGCGGCCAGATCACCGGTCGGTTTGTCACCGCCGTCCGGCGAGAGGTTCTTCCACCAGATGGAGTGGTTGACATGACCACCTAGGTGGAAAGCCAGGTTCTTCTCGTTCAAGAAGATGGCCGAGTGGTCGCCCTTGGCGCGGGCCTCTTCCAGCTTGGCGACTGCGTCGTTGACGCCTTTGACATAGGTGGCGTGGTGCTTACTGTGGTGGATCTCGTTGATCTGACCGGAGATGTGCGGCTCTAGTGCTGCGTAGTCCCAGTCCAAGTCGGGCAGGGTGTATTCAGCCACGGCTTTCCTTCCTTTGATGAGCGGAGCGTCTGACCTGTCGTGCGCGGGGTCCCGCCACGCGGCAACCTGGCACGTTCAACCCTGCTCCATGACCGCGTATGCCGCAAGGATGACCCCCGCGATACCCGCCCGGGAATACCCCGTGCTGCGGGGAACCAAGCTGAAATCAGGACAACGCGATGAGGGCGAGTACTGCCAGCAGCGCCAGGGCGATCAGACCAGCACGCAGAGCGGCGACGACATAGGCCTGGTTCCACGCGGGGGACCCCGAGTACGAGTTCGACGGCGTCGAACCCGGACCGAACGAATGTGTGGCCATCAAATGCCTTCCAACCGCATGTCCACCCCGCCGCGCCTAGCAGTCGAGTGAGGTGAGTCACAATCAAGCTCCGCGTTCGCGATCATAGCGCTAGAAATGCAGCGTGGAAAACCCGGGCGCCGACGCGCCGGGCCGAGTCCCCGCCGCTCACCGACCGCGGGTTTGCGGCGGCGGAGAGTCGGGCTCGTCGAACCTGAGGTGGGCGCGATCGCGCGTCGGGACCGTCGGCAGCGCATGGGGTGCGCGTCGGCCGGGCACCGCGATCTATTCGCTCAGTGCGCTGTGAGGCTGTCGATTGACCGTCCGTTACCGCGGCGTTATCCACAGTCGTCGGGAAACCCCGCCGATAGGGGATGTCTCCGGCGCCCATCCCAATTGTGGATAAACCTGTGGAAATTGTGGATAGCGCTTTTAGCTGTGTCGTACGTCACGCGTATACGGGTGTGGCGGCATGGTGGTCGTCACGCATTAGGCTGGTCCGATGTTGCGTCCTGAAAGCTGGCTCAGGCATGCGGGTGGAAGTCCCGTCCCGGTAGGTACCGGAGCGCCGGGTTGGGCACGGTTTGTCGTCGAAAGGTGGCGGGCTGAGCGGGGTGCCGAATGATTCAGGTGTGCTCCCAGTGCGGCACTCGGTGGAATGTTCGCGAACGTCAGCGCGCCTGGTGCCCCCGCTGCCGAGGCGCGCTGATGGCGCCGCTGGCCGAGACGCCCCCGGGCGACCCCCGGTGGAGCGCGCAAGCCGGGCCGCAGACACCGGCCGTCCCCGCC
>JALHRH010000406.1 GCA_022841565.1 Mycobacterium sp.
CCCCCGAGCCGCCGGCCCCGCCGTCACCGAGCAACCAGCCGGCGGGCTTGCCGATTTGCCCCGTCCCCGGTGCCCCGTTGGCGCCATTGCCGATCAGCGGGCGCCCGGTCTGCGCCACGCTCTGTGCGTTGACCGCACCGAGCAGGCTCTGCAGCGGTGAGGCGTTGGCGGCCTCGGCGCTCCCGTAGGCGCCCGCACCGGCGGTCAAGGCCTGCACAAATCGGTCATGGAATGCCGCCGACTGCGAAGTAAGCGCCTGATAGCCCCGGCCGTGAGCGGAAAACAGCGCAGCGATTGCCGCGGACACTTCATCTTCGGCCGCGGCCAACACCCCTGTGGTCTGCGCCGCGGCGGCCGCGTTGGCCGCGCCCAGCGTCGAACCGATACTGGTCAATTCCGTTGCTGCTGAACCCAATAACTCGGGCAGCACGATCACTAACGACATCTCCGACCTCCAAACAGTTACGAAGGTCGGCACGCGGCCCAACAGCAACCTATTCCCCCTTGACCGCAGCGTAGCCCTCTTCAGTAGGTAGGGGCGGGGGTTGGTCAAGGTTTTCAATTTCCCCGCGCCGCCTCGCCGCTCGAGTTCGAGCCGCTCGGATCGTTCTGGGCGACCCGTCGGCATCGCCTCAACCGTGGGAAATCCCTTCGCGAGCAAGCTGCACCCGTGAACTGAGTCCAAGTTTGGCGTACACGTGCGTGAGATGGGTTTGCACCGTTCGCCGGGAAATGAAGAGCCGCGTGGCGATCTCGTTGTTGGCCAGTCCCTCAGCGACAAGACGCACGACATCGCGCTCGGTGGGGGTCAGCGATGCCCAGCCGGTGGCCGGGCGTTTGCGTTCGCCGCGTCCGCGCCGCACGTAGGCGATGGCCTCGTCCAGTGAGAGGCCGGCCCCTTCCCGCCATGCTGCGTCAAACATTTTCTCGCCCAAAGCTTTACGCATTGTTACGAGGGTTCTCTGGTGGTCGGCGTCGTAAACCTTGAACCGAACCGAGCCAAGACCGCGCCGGGTTTCGGCGGCTGCGCCGAATAGTCGCGCAGCGTCTCGATGACTTCCGCTGTCTGCGGCCAGCCGGCCAAGGCATTCGAGGAGGTCGGGCACGGCCAGGTGCGCCCCGCATTCGGCGGCGCAGGCGAGCGCCTGTTGGGCATCGCGTTCGGCGTGATCGGGCTCCTGCTTGGCCATCGCGATGCGGGCGCGCGTAGTCAACGCCCGGGCCAGATGCCAGCCAGCCGACGCCGCGACCTCCTGGTCGGCCCACCGTGCCGCGGTGGTCAGATCGCCGCGCGCCAGCGCCACTTCGGCCATCGGGTTGGTGTTTGCTCCGGCCAGTTCACCGTGCACACTGAGCCGCTCCTGGGCGGCCTCGCTGGCGGTGGCTGCCGCTGCGACATCGCCGGCGGCCACCGCGGCGGTCGCCAGTACCGCATAGCTGAATCCCTCGTTGTGCGGCCACAAATCGGCGGCGGCGGCCAGGGATGCACGGGCCGTGGCCGTAGCCGCGTCGGTGTCACCGCGGAATGCGAGCGCAGCGCACAGGGCGAGTCGGCTACCCCACCTGAAGAGCCCATCGTGCGCCGCCTCGGCATCGGCGGTCACCGCGCGAAATTGGGTGATCGCCCCGGCTAGGTTGCCTTTCATTGTCTGCGCCAACCCAAGTGTCCACCGGCACGAGCGGGCATGGAACTGATCGCCGATTTCGACGGCGAGGTCAAGTCCCTCGCGGGAAGCCGAATGGCAGGTGACCGGGTCGCCGGCGTTGTACGCGCCGTAGGCCTGCCACGTCAGAATCTGTGCCAGCCGCCAGCGGTCGCCGACGTCGCGGGCGATGTCGATCGCCTCGGTGAGATACGGGCGGGCCGTCTCGGCGCAGTAGGAACTGACCGCGCCGCAGGCGGTGAGCGCCCGGGCCAGCAGCGCCGGATCGTTGATTTGTCGAGCGATGGCGACCGCTTGCTCTGCCTGATCGAGATTATCGTGGGCGCTGCGCGACGCGTCCAAGGCGGCTTTGTCGGCCAGTGCTCGCCCACGCACCAGCGGCGAGACGCCGGACAGGGCGCTGCTGTCGCTGAGCACCGCGTCGAACCAGGCCAGCCCTTGCTGGATGCGGCCGCGGGTCAGCCAAAGCGGCTGCAGCGCGGACGTGAGCATCAGCGCCGGCTCGATCTCGTCGTTGCTGCGGCACCACTCGAAAGCCGCCCGCACGTTGTCGATCTCGATCTCCACCTGCTCGATGCGCCGCTGGTGCTCGCCGTCGGTGGGGCTGTCCAGCAGCGCGGCCATCCGCGCGTAGTGGTCACGGTGGCGTGCGCGCAGCGCGTCAGCCTCGCCGGACTCGTGCAGCCTCTCCAGCGCGTAGTGGCGCACCGTCTCCAACATCCGGAAGCGGGTTCGATCGTCGGAATTGTTCGCCAGCACAAGCGATTTGTCCACCAGCGAGGTGAGCTGATCGAAGACCTGATAGGGCGAAAGCCCACCGTCGGCGCACACGGTCCGGGCGGCCTGGTGGTCGAAGCCGCCGCTGAACACGGCCAGCCGGCGGAACACCACCCGCTCCGGTTCGGTCAGTAGCGCATGCGACCAGTCCACCGACGCGCCCAATGTCTGGCGGCGACGCGTCGGCTGTTCGGGCATCAATAGCCGGAACCGGTTGCGCAGGCCGTCCAGGATCTCGCTGAGCGACATCACCCGCACGGCCGCTGCCGCCAGTTCGATGCCCAACGGCAACCCGTCGAGGCGGCCACAGATATCGCTCACCACGGCGGTGTCGGTGATGCTGAAGTCGGGCCGAGCCAGCCGGGCGCGGTCGACGAAGAGTTCGACCGCTTCGTCAGAGAGTGACAGCGATGGCACCCGCCAGGTCAGTTCACCGGGGACTCCGATTGGGGCGCGACTGGTGGCCAACACCGTGAGCCGCGGACACGCCCCCAACAGGTCGCGGACCAGTGCGGCGCACGCGTCGACCAGGTGCTCACAATTGTCCAGAACCAGCAGCGCGTCCCGGTCGCCGACGAAACGCGCCAGCGTGTCGATCGCGGAACGGCCGGGTTGGTCGGGCAGACCCAATGCGCGCAGCGCCGCCACCGGCACCCCCGCCGGATCGCTCACCGGCGTGAGATCCACGAACCACACGCCGTCGAACTCGGCCGCCGACTGCCCGGCGATCTGGGCCGCCAGCCGCGTCTTGCCCACCCCGCCGGTACCCGCGAGGGTGACCAGCCGGTTGTCGGCAAGAAACTTGCGGATGTCGTTGATCTGCGCGGCGCGACCGACGAAGCGCGTCAACTGCATCGGAAGACCTTGGGGCGCAACGGCTGTCGCGCAATACAGTGGGGGAAACTCCACCCGCAGGTCGGGGTGGCATAACTGCGCCACGCGTTCGGGGCGGGACAGATCGCGCAAGATGTGGGTGCCGAGGTCGGCCAGCCAGACGTCGTCGGGGAGATGGTCGATAACCAGATCGTGGGTGGTGCCCGAGACCACCACCTGGCCGGCGTGGGCCAGATCGCGCAGCCGCGCCGCGCGGTTGACTTCGGGACCCGTGCAAAAGCCCGAGTCGCCCAACTGCACGTCGCCGGTGTGCACCGCGACACGTAACTGGGTCGGGGCCAGCGGCGCCTGCTGCAGATCCAGCGCGCAGGCCAGCGCATCGGTGGACCGGGCAAATATCGCCGCGAACGCGTCGGCGCCCCCATCCTCGGAATCTGGCCTGACCGGCCCCACCCCGCCATGGGTCGCGATGATGTCAGACACCATGCTCACCAGGCGTTCGGCCTCGGCCAGCCTCATCTCGGGCGAGGATCTCCAGGGCAGCGTCGGGGACAGGGTCGAGTGTTCTGCATCGGCGAGCAATAAAGTCACCGTTCTCGTCGGCAAGAATTCGCTCACGCACATCTCAAACCCGGTTCACACTGCCTCTATGCCTCGCCCTTAATTACCACAGTGTCACGCACGTAGGCCGTCAACGGTTCATTTTGTGTAAGAATGGCGTGCTTGTCAGGACACCCGAGCGCCGCCGCTGACCCGCAAGATTAACGTCCGCACGGAGGCTCGGTCATGGGTATCGACGGGGCTGCGGGAGTCTGATCAACGGTGGATCTGATCATGGTCTCGAGACGCCGAGTGTGAGTTGGAAGGACGCCTGGGCCGCTTGAGGGTGACGAAGCCTTGGGGTCGCCTGGGACGTTCCTGGGGATTACCTGATTTGGTCACGGACGAAGGGATCAATGGAAAAGTGACTACCCGTAAAGGCGCCTTATCGGGGCCGTGGACACCTTTGGCTGGGTTGGGGTTGCGATGATTGTGGACTTTGCGTGGTTGCCGCCGGAGATCAACTCGGCGCGGATTTTTGCCGGGGCCGGGTCGGGTCCGCTGCATGTGGCGGCGTCGGCGTGGGAGGGTTTGGCGGCTGATTTGGCGGCG
>JALHRH010000407.1 GCA_022841565.1 Mycobacterium sp.
CCCGTGCGTCCGACCAGAATGCCCGCAGCCAACGAGGTGGTCAGTAGACCGAGCACCATGGGCAGTGTGCGCAGACCTGAGGTGGTCGCCGAGACGCCGTTTACGTAGCGCAGATACAAGGGGACGAAGGTCAGTGCGCCCATCATGGCGAATCCGACGAGCAGCGACAGGACGGAGCACACCGCAAAGACGGGGCTGCGAAACAGCCGCGGCGGCAGGATGCCGGCGGTGGCCCGGTTTTCCACCCACATAAAGACAGCCAGCGTTATCACCGCGCCGATGAAAAGTCCGACAATTTGCAACGAGCCCCAGGCGTAGTTGGTACCGCCCCAACTGGTGGCCATGATCAACGCCGTCATGGCCACCGCAATCAGCGCTATCCCGAGGTAGTCGATCGCCGGCTTCGGCGGGCGGGGCAATGCGGGAATCGCTGCCGCGGTGAGCGCCAGGATGGCTATCGAAATCGGCGCGTTGACCCAAAATGCCCATCGCCAGTTCAAATAGTCGGTGAAAATGCCCCCGAACAATGGGCCGGCGACTGTGGTGACCCCAAACACCGCGCCCAGTATCCCCTGATACCGACCGCGGTCACGAAGCGGAAAAACCTCCCCGATCAGTGCGGCGGCGGTGACTGAAATCGCACCGCCGCCAATACCCTGCAACGAGCGGGAGACCGACAGCATGGCCATCGAGTCCGACAGCCCGCACAGCACCGAAGCGGCCAGAAAGAGCGTGACGAAGCTTTGTAGCACTCGTTTGCGGCCGAGCAGGTCACCAAGTTTGCCCGCTACCGGAATGACGACTATTCCTCCGAGCAGGTAGGCGGCGACGACCCAGGACTGGTGAATGGAGTCGCCCAAGTCTTCGACGATGGTCGGCAGTGCGGGCACGACCATGGTCTGTTCCAGGGCCGCTACCAACACGGCCAACATCAACGTGGAAAAGATCACATGCCGGCGCCGCGGCCCGATCGCGGCGGATGGGCCCTGGTTACCGACCGACGCGACGGTCGGGGCAGTCGGGCTCGTCATCGGTGAGCTCCCGTCGATGTTGGAGCCTGCGCGAGCAGCCCCGATTTAAGTTGGTGGCCGGGAGACGCACTGTGCTGAGTACAGTTCCTCTCCCAGCTTGTCCATCAGTTCCAACTGCGTCTGCAGATAGTCGAGGTGGAGTTCCTCATCGGCGACAATTTTTTCTAGCAGCTGAGCGCTGGTGGTGTCTTGTTTTTCGCGGCACATGATGATTCCGGGTTTCAGGCGGTTCAAAACTTCGATTTCGATCGCCATGTCGGCTTCGAATTGCTCGCGCAGCGTCTGGCCGACCCGCAGGGAGCCGATGCGTTGGTAGTTCGGCAAACCGTCAAGTAACAGTATTCGGTCGGTAATCTCTTCAGCGTGCCGCATTTCGTCGAACGACTCTGCCCGGGTGTGCTTTGCCAGTTCGGTGAAGCCCCAATTTTCTTGCATCTTCGCGTGCAGAAAATACTGGTTGATCGCGGTGAGTTCGCTGGTCAACTGCTCGTTGAGTAGACGTAAAACGTCTGGATCGCCTTGCATGATCACTCCTACGGTGTGAAGGCTGTCAGTCGATCCGCCGGCGGGCTGGGCTGTAGCGCGCCGTGCGGGTGGAGCGGCACGGTTGGGTGCCGGTTTCAATCTAGTGCAGCCAACGCGAGTGAGCCCACACTTAACTGCGCCGTCGGCGCGTCCCCGCCGAGGCGCAACAGCGATCTCCTGGTCTAACTTAGGTTAGACTCAACTAACTGAATTAGGTTAGACTCCGCTAATATGAGGACACAGTGCCTGCCCCGCGCCGTTGGGGGTGGTGTTTGCTGATGTACGTGTGCCTGTGCGTCGGAGCCACCAATCAGACGGTGTGTGATGCCGTAGCGCGGGGCGCGTCGACCTCAAAGGAAGTCGCTGCTCTGTGCGGGGCCGGGGGCGACTGTGGTCGCTGCCGCCGTACGTTGCGCGCAATCATTTCCGCTGCCCGCGTGGATCAGGCCGAACTTCAGCCTGCGTCGTCCGCGTAGCGCCGCCGGTTCCCGAAATCCGCCAACGCCGCCGCGTTGGCCTGTGCACCCATGAGTTCGGCGAAGTGCGCGTTCTCCCGCGCCGTTGCCGCCGCGATCTCCGGGCGGTGGTCGACATGAAAGCCAGGTCGGCGTAGCCGAGGATGGTGGTTCCGATGCCTAGACCGGCCCCGTTGACGGCGCAAATCAACGGCTTGGGGAAGGCGCTGAGTGCCTCGACCAAGCCGCGAAAACCGTATTTGCCATGCGCGAAGTTCGGGTCTGTGATCATTGCCCGCATGTCGGCCAGGTCGGTGCCGGCGCTGAAGGCACGGCCCGCGCCGGTCAGCAGGACGACGGCGACCTCGGGATCCTCGGCGGCGTCCAACAGTGCTTGCGTGGTGGCGTCGTAGAGCGCTTCGTTGAATGCGTTGAGCGCCTCGGGCCGGTTCAAGGTGAGAGTGCGGACCCGGTTCGCGTCCTCGATCAGCAGCGTCACCGCTGTAGCCTAGCCGCGCGACGATGCGGGCCGGCGCGGCCCGCTGAGGAGTGCGGCACATCGGGCCTAGCCGCGCGACGATGCGGGCCGGCGCGGCCCGCTGAGGAGTGCGGCACATCGGGCCTAACCGTTGCTGTACACCCGGTTCGGCTCGATCAGCACCACCGCGCGGCGCTCCTCGGCCATCACCCGGTCGTATTCGTCCCAATTGTCATGGGTGCCGCCGGCCGCGGTGAAGACGTCTCGCAGCAACAGCCGTAATTGGTCAGGGTTGCCCAACCAAGTCGGCGCATCGTCTGGGCCGGCCAACTCCGCGCGACCTTCGACAGTGGCCCACTGCCAGCCGTTGCGGAAGGTCACGGCCAGCTGTGGCCGGGCCCGGAGGTTGGCGAGCTTGACCTTGCCGTAGGTAGTGAAGCCGAGGACGGGCCGTCCGCCGGCCGGGTGCGCCAGCAGGCCGACGTTGACCAGGGACGCTTGCACACTGCCATCGGCGCGGACCGTGGAAATCACCGCGAGTCCGTGTTCGGACGCTGCCAGCGCCACCGCATCGTCGAGTGTCGTCATCTGCGCTTCCTCAATCCTCCCGAAACGGTGTCCGGATCACATAGCGGCTGGTTGGTATGGTGTCGATGTTTTGGTTGGCGCCGAAGGCGGACGTGCTGGCCACCATCCGACCCACCCGGTGCTGCAAGTCAGCGTCGTCGGCGGCGCCGAAAAAGGCTTTCAGATCGGTGACCGCGTCCAGTGGGAACAACTCTTCGACGATGGCCGAGATTCCCGGAGCATCGGGGGTCAGCGCCCGGACCACCCAATTCTGGGTGTAGCCGAAGGTTGACTGGGTCTCGATGGCGACCCTGGTGTGATTGAGCTGCCAGCGATCGAGCCAGGTCGCCTGATCCAGGTCCGCCGGTCGCCGCAGCAGTGCGATATTCGCCAAACCCGTTGTGCGTGAGCCTAATTCGGGTTCAGGACCGGGCATGGGGACGGATTCGGTGACCAGGTAGGCGGCGAGCCCTTCGCATTCGGCCTCCAGCGCGCGCAGCACCGCCGCCATCTGCTCGCCGTAGCACTGCTGGGTCCACACGCTCACGACCGCGCCGACCGGCGGGTCCAGCGTCGTCAGCGTCATGATCGAGTCGCGCACCGCGCTGTCGCGGACGTTGACCGTCAGGCCGGGCAGGTCCAGTGCCGACAGCGCGGTGGCCACGGGGCCGCGCAGCCGGGCACACCACTCGTCGTCGAATTCGGCCCGCCGCAACACAACGATCACTTTCTCCATCGGCCGAACCTAGCGCTTGTCGGCGATCAGTTCCGAGAGGATCCCGGCCAGTTGCCGATAGGACTCGTCGCGGCCGGACGAAGAACGAAACACCAGACCGATGCTGCGGTGCGGACTGGGTGCGGCGAACCGGGCCAGACCGACACGGCTGCGGGCGGTTTCGACTGCGACCGCCGTCTCGGGGATCAGCGTCACACCCAAACCACCCGCCACGCACTGCACCGCGGTCGCCAGCGAGGCTGCCCGGGTGTCGGCGGGCTCGGCGCGCACCCCGGCCTCCCGGCACGCGTCCAGCGCTTGATCGCGCAGGCAGTGGCCCTCGTCGAGCAGCAGCAGCGGTAACTCCGCCAGCACGGCAGCCGATACCCGATGCCTCCCCGACAGTGCGTGTCCGGGAGGCAGTGCCAGCACGAAATCCTCGTCGTACATCTCGGTGGCGGTCAGGCCCGCGGAGTCGACGGGCAGCGCGAGCAGGGCCGCGTCCAGCGCTCCGTCGCGCAGCAGACCCAGCAGGCGCTCGGTCTTGTCCTCGACCACCCGCAGCGTCAGGGCGGGCAGGCGGCGCGGCAGTCCGGCCAGAACGGCCGGCAGCACGTAGGGCGCGACGG
>JALHRH010000408.1 GCA_022841565.1 Mycobacterium sp.
CACCGCCGCCCTGGCCGCCGTTGCCTCCGAGACCGCCGGTGACACCGCTGGCGCCATTGCCGCCGATCCCGCCGTGGCCGCCGGTACCGCCGTCACCGTTTGTGCCGTTCGCACCGCCCGAGGCACCGCCGGTGCCACCGGCACCGCCGTGTCCGCCGACGCCGCCGGTGTGCCCGGTCCCCGTTAAGGCGTTGCCGCCGGCACCGCCGATGCCGCCCGTACCGAGTTCGCCGCATGCGCAGAGAACAACGCCGCGATGGCCGTCGACACCTCATCGGCCGCCGCACTGATGACCCCGGTAGTCGGCCCGGCCGCGACCACCTGAGCCCGCGCCAGCGCAGCGCCGATGCTCTCGACATCAGCTGCCGCCGAGCTCACGAGTTCCGGTGAAACAAACACATATGACATTCGAACCCCACATAGAGAGAAAAGGACCAGAAACTAAGACACTTGCCGAACTCGACCAGAGCTTAAACCGGATCCGCCGACAAATCAGTACGTTTTCTCATACTCAAAGAAATATCCAGACAGGAAGTCGCGGTGAAGGCAGTGCTGGCCGAAACGTGTTGTGCACTAATGGTTTTAGGGTATCCCGGCAGCGGAATTTCTCGACTAGCAGCGCAGGGGTGTAACAAATCACACCGTCCCTCCGGGCTTGTCGGTGACATATTCAAAGAATGCTTATATCGAATTCTCTTACTCAGCGATACGTGCACAGTGCATACATTCCGGCTAGCGATCAAGGCGCAATGCACATCCGCGCGGGTCGCACCCACGTCAACACGGCGGGCGTCGACGCTACCGAACAACTGGCTGCGGTCGAGTCTTGCGTGGTGGCCATGCGGCGTTAAGCGTTTACGCGCGGTGATCGGTTGTTCGTCATGACACCCGGCATCGCGAGTCGTCGGGTACCGCGGGACGTCACCAGCTCTTGGCAAAAGTCACTCAAATTGATGTCTCACCGGTGATACACTGGTCCAGATGAACACAGTGACTGTGCGAGATCTGCGCAACAACGGGGCGGAAGTACTCCGCCGTGTTGAGCACGGCGAGCGGATCGTGGTGACACGCGATGGTGCGCCGGTGGCCGAGCTGCGTCCTTTGCCCCGTTCCAGCGCCGGCCCGACTGAACTGATTCGGCGCCGCAAGAATCTTCCACGAGTGAACCCAGATGCCCTCCGCCGCGATATCGACAACCTGATTGATCCGTCGCTATGACGGAGGCCCCACGACGGGGGGTGTTGGACACTTCCACGGTCATTCTCCTCGGCGAGATATCCGATCCGACCGAACTACCCGATGAATCGGTGATTAGCGCGATAACGTTGGCAGAGCTGTCCGTAGGTCCACATGTCGCGCACGACGACGCCGAGCGCAGCGCACGTCAACAGCACCTGCAGCAGGCCGAGGCCGACTTTGATGTCGTTTCGTTCGACGGCGACTGCGCGCGGGCGTTTGGTGGCGTTGCCGCGGCAATGCGCGCATCGGGGCGTAAGCCGGCCGCGCGCGCCTACGATGCGCTTATTGCCGCGAGCGCGATCGCACATGCTGTTCCGCTATATACCTGCAATCCGGACGACTTCGCCGGTATTCCACGGCTGGAACTTCGCCCGGTCACCCACCCACACCATCAATGAAGGCCGGGAGCCAGGGCCAGACGGAGCCGCCGCGACGGTATGGCATCGGCGTTGTGGAGATCTACAGGTCGCAGAGATGGCCTTGGTCGGATAATGCTGGGGATCGGCCGGACTGGAGGTAGACCGCCGCGATCGACACAGCGGTCGCGGCCTTGCGCAACCCCGTAGCTCAGATGTAAACAATGGTGCTACAAATGTGCTACGTTCATGTGCATGGAGACTGTCGGAATCCGCGAATTGCGCCAGAACGCTTCGCAAGTCATCGAGGCGGCCGAGAACGGAACGACCTACCGCGTCACCAACCACGGCAAGGACACCGGTGTGGTCATCACCAGGCAACCGCATGCCGCTCCCCCCGAACAACGACCTGGTGTCACGCTCGAACAAATCGCGAAGTCCGGCGTGTACGACCAGCCAAAGCCGGCCGGGTACGAACAGGCACTCCTGGAAATCGTCGAGCGCGGACGCGACCAGGCGGGCCGAATCGGCGACCGATGAACATCCACCTGGATACCAATCTGTTGATTCAGCGGCCCCGATGGGAGCTGCTGCCGCCTGGGGACCATCAACTCTTCGTATCTGCGATCGCCTTCGCCGAGTTCAGCGAAGGCACAACACATCCCGACCCCACAATCGCAGCTCGCGCCGCACTCGATCTGATCAAATTGCGCAACGCCTACGGCGATGGCCTGCCATTCGCCCAACGTGAGGCCGACGTCTACCGGGAACTGTGCGCCACAGTGGTCACGGCTGGACGAACGCCTGGCGGCCGGCGGCGAGTAGACGTGATGATCGCGGCGGTGGCAGTCGCCAACAACGCAGCCCTAGCCACCCGAAACACCACCGACTTCGCCGGGCTCGAAACCGTGCTTGAGGTAATCGCACTTTGACGAATGGACCCGGCGCCAGCCCACCCAGATAAACAGGGTGGCGTGCCCTTGCCCACCTTCACCGACACGACGAGGTTGCAGTTCGACGGGAATCGTCAACGCGTCAAATGCCCGCCGCTTCCTCGAAGGCGCTTACCCGGCGTGTGGCGCAGCGCCGAGTCCCGCGTTCCACCCATAACCGCTGTGCGGTTGTCCGCTGTGGGGTTCATGCTGCTCCGCCAGTCGCCCTTACCGCCCGCTGAACCCGGCGCCCCTGCTGTACCGCCCGTTCCGCCGCTAGGCCCTGATGGCGCATTGCCGGTCGGCCGGGATTGCTGGCACCGCCGTCGCTGCCTGGACCACCCGTGGTGCCGGTGACACTGGTGCCACCTGCATCACCCTTGCCTCCGGCGCCACCTGTTCCCCCGTCCCCTCCTGCCCCGCCACTGGCAGTGCCATCGAGGACTGTCTCACCGGCCCCACCTTTGCCGCCGCCGCCTATTCCACCGGTACCACCGTCGCCGCCAGCGCCGGCACTTCCTGACCCCACCGCTTCTCCTCCGATGCCGCCGACACCGCCGACACCGCCATCACCACCAGCCCCCCCGGCGCCAGCGGCACGCCTTGCTGACTATTCGCTCCGGAGCCGCCGTTGCCTCCCTTTCCGCCCCATCCTCCGGCGCCGCCGACGCAACCTTTGCCGCCACCAAGCCCACCAGTGCCGCCTTGACCGCCCAGTCCTCCTGCCCAGGCATCACTACCTGCGCACCGCAGAACACGAGGTGGCGGCCGATCCGACTCCGGCACGTGGTCATCGGGGCGGCAGCGCAAGCAACCGAGGTCGTCGAACACGCCGGAACTCTGGCGGCGGCAACGATCTCAGGCGACGGACCCACGGCTAGTTGCTAGTGAACGCGCTTGTGGCAAGCCGTGAGAGCCGCTCGCTGTGCGTTTGTCGTTGATAGGCCCAAGGTTTGGGATACGTGTCAGGACCGCTTGTCGCTCAACATGTTTCGCATCTAACTGGTGGCTCCAGCGAACCGGGCCTGGCCCGCATCCAGAATCCCCGTTGATGGTCTATCTTGGCGTTGCCGGCACTACTGACGTGGCCCATGGAACCCGGCAGGTTCCCGTGGCCGGATTCAGTCCTTAGCCTGATTCCTGAGCTGCTTGGCTAGTCGTTCACCCGCTGGAGTGAGTCCGAGCCAGATCCTGAATTCCCACAGCACGGGCTCGTTGTAATGGGTGACGAAGAGGTCGTATACGCGCTCCATGGCCGCGTCGATCGAGAGATCCCATCCGGTGAACTTCTCGCCTGGATAGGGAAGCTCCCCGATTCGCATGAGCCCGTCGTCCAACAGAGATCGGATGGTTTGCAAAGCCAACTGTTGTTGGGCTCGAACGTTTTCGCAAAGTTGGTAGTGGGTTATCGCGGTTTCGACCTCCACGAGGGGCGCAAGGTCAGAAAGTGCGCTGACGAGTAGCGCTGTGCGCAACCGCTCCTGGGCAAACCTCACCGGACGGGGTTTCGGCGCAGTCCTCGTCTCTGGGTTGGGTCATGATGCTCGATAACTTCTGCAGGGCGATAGGGTCTTTGTTCGTCGGCGACGGGGCGGGAGCCACGTCAAAGGATGATCATCCTGGGGTGAATTCATCTCAGTCGGGTAGCTCATCTTTGCCCAACACAGGTGGTCCGTGGGCGGGTGCACGGGGTGCGGGATGGATTCTGGGGGCACCGGGCCGAGACCGACCAATGGTGGTGCTGACCCAGCGCCGCCGGGTACCGGTGCGCCTGGTGGGCGCACGACGGGCGGAGGTTCGACCGGCGCCCGGACCGGCGGCGCATCGGGCAGCGCTGGTCGGATCGATCCTTCACTTTCCCTGGCCGGAT
>JALHRH010000409.1 GCA_022841565.1 Mycobacterium sp.
GCGATGGCCAGACGGGCGAATCCGCTACGGCCCTCCCAGTGCAATTGGTACTCCTCGCCCTTGAATTTGAGCATGTCCCGGCCGCCTCCGGGGAAGACGAGCACGGTCTCGCCGTGCCGCATCAGTTCTGCACCAGTGTCCGGGTGACCGAGTACGGCCCCGGCTGCCTCCAACACGTCGCGGGCAAGTCCGCCCATCCCTGCGAATGACCGTGCGGCGAGACCACGGACACGCACCCCGAGCCGCCGATGTACGAAATAGGGAATCAAGACGATCTCAGCCAGACCCGATGACGTGTGGTTGCCGACGAGCAGAAACCGCCCGTCGCGCGGCAGAATATCCAAACCGTCGACGTACACCCGACATAGATCGACCACCGGGTCCAACACATCGGCGACGGCGAATATCGCCTTGCTGAGCGCCCGTACCCGGGCCGGCTGATTGATGAGACGGGCAAGGTTCGCATCGTTCGGTGAAGGTATGGCGCGCGACGTGGGAGGCATCTCTCTCCAAATCCTGCAACTTTCCCCGGTCTCGGCTATCAGGGCATGCCATACGTTAGCGCCAAACTGACCACATGACGATATTAGTCAGTTTGACCAAGCAAGTGCGGCACTCCGCGCGCTGGGCTTGGCCCTGGTGGTCACGCCGATATAGTCACCTCGGTGAGCAACGCCGTCCGTGAGCTGCCCGAGCAGCACTCAACGAAGGCAGCCAGGCTTCTCGCAGCGGCCGGCGAACTTCTCCTCGGCCGTGGCGCCAAAGGTTTCACCGTCGCGGATGTCGCGGCGCGAGCCCATGTCGGAAAGGGCACCGTTTATCTGTACTGGCCGACAAAGGAAGACCTCTTGATCGGCCTCATCGGCCGCGGTTTCCTCAGCGCCCTCGACGATCTGATCCAGAGGCTCACCGAGCAACCGGATCTCGCCCGCCCATCGCGGTTCTGTCCGACGATGCTCGAGATCGCGACCAGCCAGCCCCTTATCGCGGCACTGCAACGCCACGACGACGACCTGCTAGGCGTCCTGGCCGACCATCCCCGCTCAATTGCTCTGCACGACACGCTTGGGCCCAGTGCGGTACTCCACGCGGTGCTTCCCATCTGGCGGCAAAACCGACTGGCCCGTGCCGATTGGGACCTCGCCGACCAGGCCTTCGCGCTGCGCGCACTCATCACCGGTATCGCGCTATCGCTCATCGGGCCCGCGCCCGGGCCGATGCCCGCGGATGATCCCATGCGCGTGTTGAGCGTCGCGGTCACCGCCCTCTTGGGCTCCGAACGCGCCAACCTACAGCAAATCCGTTCCACCGCAAACGAGATCGTCGGATTTCTCCGCGAAGGGCAGGCCGCCGCCCTGGACGTCATAGAACCGCCGAAGCCGCTCGAGTAAATCCGCTGGACGGGGATCACGTCTCCGCTGTCGCCGGTCTCGGTCACGTCCTGCCGATGCGTCGGACACAGCCCGCTAATGTGGCTGAGGTCGGCCTCGACCAACAAGCCGATAGAACAGTTGAGCAAATTCATGACCGTAGCGGCAGAGGCATCCACGATCGAATCTCGGGTCGGTCACTACTACCAGATGGACCACACCTATGTGGTGGGCCGCGAGAAAGTACGCGAGTACGCCCGGGCCGTGCAGGACTACCACCCCGCACATTGGGACGTCACCGCCGCCGCGGAACTGGGATATTCCGGGCTGGTAGCGCCGCTGACGTTCACGTCGGTCCCAGGGATGACATGCAATCGCCGCATGTTCGAATCCGTAGTCGTCGGTTACGACACCTACCTGCAGACCGAGGAAGTCTTCGAGCAGCACCGTCCGATCGTGGCCGGCGACGAACTGCACATCGACGTGGAACTGACCTCGGTACGCAGGATCGCTGGTCGAGACATGATCACCGTCACCAACACATATACGGATCAAGTCGGCGAGCGGGTACACACCCTGCACACGACCGTCGTCGGCCTCACCGCCGAGGACATCGATCCGGCCGTCAAGGCCGCCGTGCACAAAGCGATGATGCACGATTACAACATCCTCGACATCGGTGAATCCGATTCCACCTATCAGAAAACGGTGCGCCCCGAGGGCGAGGTCCGGATCTCCCAGGTTGGCACGACCCGCACGCCGGGGACAGCGTCCTTCGATGACCTGAATGTCGGTGACGAGCTACCAATACAGCACTCCCGCCTGTCCCGCGGCGACCTGGTGAACTATGCCGGGGTGGCCGGCGACGCCAACCCGATTCACTGGGACGAAAACCTCGCCAAGGCAGCGGGGCTGCCCGACGTGATCGCTCACGGGATGCTCACCATGGGTCTGGGTGCCGGATTCGCCTCAGCGTGGACGGGTGATCCCGGGGCGGTGACACGCTACGCGGTGCGGCTGTCCCAGCCCGCCATCGTGTCGGCCATCGACGGCGCAGACATCGAATTCAGCGGCCGGATCAAGTCGTTGGATCCGGCCACCCGCTCCGGTGTCATCATCATTGGCGCGAAGTCGGCCGGCCGGAAGATCTTCGGTCTGGCGACGTTGAACGTGCGGTTCAGCTGAGAAAGCAGCCGAAGCTCGCACGGCCCGCGAAGGAAAAGGCCCCTCGGCCGGCGAGACTCGGCCGGACTCGCAGCGATCATGACCGCAGGGTCCAGTTAGGCCGCTTATCCAAGACTGTTCGGCGCAGCAGATACGTTGCATCCGTCGGCTGGGGCGTAGTCCCCACCGAACGTCACGCCAGCGTGGCAATCGACGCCGAACGTCACGCCAGCGTGGCACCACCTAACCTAACCTGGGCGGCTGGTTGAGCAGGCGCGGACTCGAATCGAGCGGGCCGGGCAGTCGAGTCCGTGATGACGGCTTGTCGTTCCGGGCGCAGTGAATTTCGCTGCCCGTGTCCCGCCTTTACACTCCGGGGATGCAATCGGGTCTGCTCCGGCTTGATGCCCATGAGCTGCATGACAGGTCCAACCAATGGAGCGAACGAAGCGCTGACCTCGCCGTCGTAGCGCCGCCCTCACCCGGGCTGCCGTTTCAACCCACCACGTCGGCGGTCGGGAGTGCCCACACCGCGGTCGAGCTTGCCGCGGCGGCGTTGACCGCCCGCATCCAAGCGACATTCGTGGCGGTCGCGGCCGGTGCTGCCGGGTACGTAGGCAGCGAAGCGACCGCAACAGCCGACGTGGCGGCTGTGCGATCAAGGATGGTGTAGGTGCTGCCGGCCTTGTCCCAAATCCGGGCATGGAGCACCGAGCATCTGATCGAGGCGGCCAACTACTGGACCACGACCGCCGATCGGTGGGAAGACGTATTCCTACAGATGCGCAACGAATCCCACACCCTTGTGTGGGAAGGCGCTGGCGGTGATGCGCTGCGCACCCGAACCGGTGCTGACCTGGACATCGTTAGCCCCAAAGCCGATCAACTACGCCAAGCCAGCACGATCGCCCGCGCCGGCGCCGGAACCATCGGAGCCTGCCAACGGCGGGTCATCTACGCCGTCGAGGATGCCCACAACGCGGGTTTTACTGTCGAAGAAGACATCTCGGTCACCGATACCCGAATCAGCCGCATCGCCGCCGAACAGGCGGCTCGCCACGCCCAAGCCCAAACATTGGCCGCCGACATCCGGCTACGCGCAACACAACTCATCGCGATCGAACAAGAAGTCGCGGCCAAAATCACCGCCGCTACCGCCGGAATCGCCGCCACCACCTTCCCGGAAGCGCCCCACGACCACACACCTCATATTCAGGCCGTCGACCGCACTTGGAAGCAAGACCCAACACCAACTGCGCCGGGGCCTGCCAACGGCCCAAGCGCCGACGACCTCCGCCGCGTCCTCGACAAACTGCCCTTAGGCAATAGGCCCGATATTCGGGAAATCCGTTCACCGGAGGACCTTCAAAATCTGTGGAACTGGGCTCAGCAGAACGGGGTGGAAGTCCCCAACGGCTACGGCGATCCGAGCAAGGGCATTCGATACCAGCTGCCTGACGGCACGACAATCGGGCAACGCTGGAACGGCGAGTCCACCGGAAAGCCCGTCCTTGACGTTCGTTTCCCCGGCAAGAACGGCTATGTCAAGGTGCACATCAACCCCCGAGGAGGCGTGCCGGACATCCCAGCACCGATCAGACCAGCGCTAACCGATCCGCCATCGGTCCGGGCGCCGGTCGAACCTCCACCCGTCGCGCGCCCACCAGTCGAACCGGCACCCGGCCGCGCCGGTCCAGGGCCACCGCTGGTCGGTCTCGGTCCGGTGCCCCCAGAATCCATCCCGCACCCCGTGCACCCACCCCATACCCACCACGGACCACCGGTGCTGGGCAAAG
>JALHRH010000410.1 GCA_022841565.1 Mycobacterium sp.
GCTGCACGTGACACTGCCCGGTCTTGATGGTCAACGAGCGGTTCATGACCGCGCCGATCGGGAACTTGTCCATCATGCCGCCGTAGACACCGACGATCGAGATGGTGCCGCCGTTTCGGCAACTCATCGCTGCTTCCCGAAGTGCGTGTGGCCGTTCGGTTTCCAGCCGCACTGCCTGCTTCACCCGGTCATAGGCGTCCACCACGGTCGACCCGTTGCGGGCCTCCATACCCACCGCATCAATGCAGTGATCAGGACCCCGTCCGGCGGTCATCTCCCGTAACTCTTCGAGCACCGACGTTTCACCGAAGTTCAACGGCGTTGCGCCCAAGCGCTCGGCCAACTCCAGTCGGTATGGCACCCGGTCTATCACAATCACCTGCGACGCGCCGAGCAGGATCGCACTCAACGCTGCGAAGAGGCCTACCGGGCCGGCGCCCCACACCGCGACGACATCGCCGGGAGTGATGTCACACATTTCGGCGCCCATGTATCCCGTCGGGAGGATGTCGGAGAGAAACAGCACCTGATCGTCGGTGAGGTCGTCCTCGATTTTCAGCGGACCGATATCGGCGAACGGAACGCGCGCGAATTCGGCTTGCCCGCCGGCGAATCCACCCAACATGTGGGAGTAGCCGAAGAGCCCCGCAGGCGAATGCCCCATCAGCTTCTCGGCGATTCCCGCGTTGGGATTGGAGTTTTCACACAGTGAGTACAGGTCGCGATCGCAGGCCGAACATGCTCCACACGCGATGGGAAACGGCACCACCACCCGGTCGCCGACGGTGAGGTTGTCGACCGCCTTGCCGACTTCGACCACCTCACCCATGAATTCGTGCCCGAGGATATCCCCGTGTTTGACGGTGGGGATGTAGCCGTCATAGATGTGCAGATCGGATCCGCAGATTGCGGTCGAGGTCACCCGCACGATGGCGTCTCGGTCGTTGAGGATCTTTGCGTCCGGAACCGACTGCACCTCAACGCTATTGCGTCCCGCCCAAACAGTAGCCTGCATTTGTCACGCCTCCTTCGCTGAGGGCTGGGCCGCCTGTTGATGGAGCTGTCGCCGTGCGACGGTCCCCTCCGGGGAGCCGTCGGACCGCATCACCTGACCCGTCTCCATGATCTGTTTGAAACGGCGGAGGTCATCGTTGACTTGCTGTTCGGGAGACTCGCCCAGCAGCGTCGCGACCGCCTTGCCCAAGGCGCCGCCGGGCATCTGGTAGGCGATCGTGACCCGCACTTCGGTGCCCTTGCCAGACTGGTCGGGCGTGAAATCTACGCATCCGCCGTTCTCAATTCCCGAGTCCGGCAACGACTGCCAGGCGATCCTTTTGCCAGGCAGGTCTTCGATGATCCGCGCGTCCCACTGCACCGGCTGCCCGACCGGTGAGTTGGCAACCCAATGCGATTGGCCGTCACCGGCGCTGGTCACCGATTGCAGGTGGTACATGAATTGGGGCAGGTTCTCCAAGTTGCGCCAGAAGCCGTAAACATATTCCGGACTGCGCATTACGGTGATCGCGGCACGCAGCGTGCGGTGCCGCTGACCACCCGCGTGGCGAGCGGTGTCACCGCGAGTGGTACGCAGGGCGGCATAAAGGTCGGCCCCGCCGATCACCATGAGCGCGGCGGTGGTGACGACGCCGCGCCGACGCCTGCCCGGCCCGCGGCGGATGACGCCGGCTGCCAGGAACGCGACGTCGAGCGCATCCCCGGCGACACGCGTCCAAACCAACTGCTGCGGGCCGGCTAGCAGGGCTACGCCGTGGCCACATTCGCGCCAGCCCAGCGCGCGGATGATCGTGCGTGATCGCGCGGTCTCGTCAACGCCGGCCAGTGCAGCGATCTTTCCTGGAGCCAGGATCTCGGACACGCCGAGACCCAAGCTGGCCGCCCCCAGCCCCTTCACGAGGGCCGCCGTCTTGCTGGCTGTGGAATCATTCAAATCATTCAATGGCCCAACTCCTTGCGTTCCTATCGGCATCGATACCCGTGCGACCGCTACTCAAACGTTGCGCTGCGTCACTGTGAGGCGCTGCGTAGCGCATCCAGCAACGGCTCAGCGGCTTCCTTCAGGAACTGTTGCTGGGACTGTCCACCGATCTGAATGAGCGCGATATCAGTGAAACCGGCTGACCAGTAGGCCCGTGCGGCATCCACGATCGCGTCCAGGTCGGGCCCGCACGGTATGGCGTCTGCGACATCGTCGGGTCGGACGAATTGGGTGGCGCCGGCAAAACCTGCAGGCGTCGGCAGGTCGGCGTTGACCGACCAGCCGCCGGCAAACCAGCGGAACTGATCGTGCGCGCGAGCGATTGCCGCGCCACGGTCGGGATCCCAGCACACCGGCAGCTGTCCGATTACCCGTCCGACGCCGGGCCAGCCGCTGCTCTGGCGAGCGGTGCGCCAGGCGTCCACCAGTTCTGGGTCGGGTTCCACTGCGATGAGGTGGTCGGCGAGTTTGCCGAACTTTTCGACGCCCTTGGCGCCGGCCATTGCCACTCCGATGCCGGGCGGCGCATCGGGCACGTCCCACAGGCGCGCGGAGTCCACCTGAAAGTAGTCGCCGCGCCAGTCCACCAGGTCGCCACCGAACAGTTCGCGGATGATCTTGATGGCTTCGCGCAACATATCCTGGCGGCGCTCGACAGTCGGCCACCCCTTGCCGACCACGTGTTCGTTGAGGTTCTCGCCACTGCCCAGGCCGAGCGTGAAACGGCCGTCGGCCAAAATCTGCACGGTGGCCGCCTGCTGCGCGACGATCGCGGGGTGGTACCGCATGGTGGGGCACGTCACGTAGGAGTACAGATCTACCCGTTCGGTGGCGTGCGCGACGGCCCCCAGCACCGCCCACGCATTGGGGGCATGGCCCTGCGAAGCCAGCCACGGCGAGAAGTGGTCGCTGCAGACCTCGAAGTCAAACCCCCGCTGCTCAGCCGAAATAGCATCGCGGACAAGCTCTTTCGGGCCAGCCTGCTCCGTCATCAAGGTATAGCCGAACCGTGCCATACCGGACGGATACCCGGCAGCCCGCGGCGCAAACGGCGCGCATCTCGGCCCCGCAGCTAAAAGGGTGGGGGGTCGTCGTCGTTGGGTGGGGCGGGTCCGTCGTGCCAGGCGTGTTCGGCCGGGTGGGCTTGGTGGGGTTGGTGGGCTTGGTGGGCTTGGTGGTTGGCGCGGCGTTCGGCGGCGATGCGGTGGGCGCGGTCTTGGGCGCGGGTGCGTCGGCGTTTGGGCATCATCGCGCTGCGTTCGGCGCAGTGGTCCTGGGCGGGTTGGGCTTCGGGGGCGGGCATGCCGCCCACCGCGTGGCACAGGCTGGGGAACAACAACGCGCTGCCGGGGGTGGTGACATAGGTGTCCCCGGCCTGCGAGGTCAGGATCAAGGTGCCGTCGGGGAGTTGTTTTTCGGTCCAGCCCCAGAACGTTTTCATCAAATGATGGGTGCGGCAATAACATTTGAGGTTGCCCGCATGGGTGGGACCGCCGTTGGCATACGGGATGGTGTGGTCGATATCGCAGCGGGTCGCGGGCACATCGCAGCCCGGCCAGCGACACGTCAAGTCCCGCGCCCGCACAAAATCGGCGAGGGCTGTCGAGGGGGTGTGCTGGGGCTCGGGAGGACCGTCGCCGGGATGGATCAGCGGCACCAGCTTCGCGGTCAGGGCCAACTCCTGCACCACTTCGGGGGCGATGAGGTCCTCGGCGCCAATCAGGCAGGCCGGACTCCCCCCGTGACCGGCCACGGTAGCCGCCTCGGCGATCACATGAATGACCGCCGCAGAAGACGGCCTGCGAGCCGCGGCCGCGCAGTCCGCACGCCCACACTCACACCCCAGCCGGGTCGCATCGGCAGCGAGCGCCCCCAACGCATCGGCGCGGCGCTGATCACCCGTCCGCGGATCATGCGGGCACACCGTGGCCGCCAACGCCGTCAACCGCGCATCCAACGCGTGGGCATCGGTGCTGCGCACCCGGCCCTCGATCGTGCACAGCCCGTCGTAGTCGTTGCCGATCCACACCTCCCGCTGCGCCCGGGCCTTCGCGCGGCGGCGCACCGCATCGCCATCCACCCGGGACACGATCTTGTCCAGCTTCTGCGACAGCCGCCACCGGCTCATCGAGGGCCACCGGATCACATTGGCCGCGATCAGCTCATCCACCCGCGCCAACACCTGCGGGTCCTCGATCAAATCGGTGCGAAACACCACCGTCGCGAACGCCTCGAAATCGATATCCCCCGCAC
>JALHRH010000411.1 GCA_022841565.1 Mycobacterium sp.
CGCGGCGTCGATCCGTCCGTGATCGATGGTGAACTGGTCGCGTGCCATCGCCTGCAGGTGCTCTGCCGAGGGTGGCGGCGTGGCAACCACTGGCATGGCCATCATGGCGACGTCACCCATCGCCAAGACCTCGTCGGCGGAGCGCCCCAGTGCGGGATGCCCGACCGAGAGCAGGGTCGCACCGTCCTCGCGCGCCACATCGGGATCGGCGGTGACTCGTAGCACCTCCGGCAGCTCCAGCATGGTCCGCAGTGCCGGTGGCAGCATCACCAGCGTCGTATCGCCGTCCGATTCGGTGAGCCCGCCGCTCACTTCGACATACCGCAGCCAGAAGCCCAGCCCCGCATCGGTTTTCGTCACGCTAACTCACCCACCAGGAGGTCGACGTCTTCGCGGCTCTGCACATAGCTGCGCCTCGCCTCAGCGAGCGCGTTGCCGAGCGATTGGAGCCGTCGCTCGAACTCGTCGTCGTCGACGGCATCGACAAAGGCGTCGAAAACCTCGGTCTCGAAATCGAAGTCGTCGTCGACCCGGCCCAGGATCATGTCCAGCTCGCCGACCACGAGTTCGAACAGATTGATCTTCGCCTCGAGCACATGCATGATCCGTTGCTCGATGCTGCCCCGACAGACCAGGTTGGTCAGCGTCACGTCGTGTTCTTGCCCGACCCGGTGCAGGCGGCCGAGCCGCTGCTCGATCTGCATGGGGTTCCAGGGCAGATCGAAGTTCACCAGTACATGGCAGAACTGGAGGTTGCGCCCCTCACCCGCCGACTCGGTTGACAGCAGGATCGGAGTGTCGGCGCGGAACCGCGCGATCGCTGCCTCCTTCGCTGTCCGCGGGAGGCTGCCGTGATACGACGCCGACGATAATCCGGCGCGCTCGACCGCGGTGACCAGCACGTCCAGCGTCTGGCGAAACCCGGTGAACACCAACACCTTCTCGCCTTCATCGACGTGGCGTCGTAGCAATTCGACCAGCACCAGCACTTTTTCCGGTGCCCGGATGGCTCGCGCTCGTTCGGCGAGGTCGTTCCAGCCGAGCTTGGCCAGCGTCGGTGCGGCGGCCGCGGGGCTGGAGCCGGCCAGCCGGGTGAGGCCGCGCAGGGCCAACCGGGTACGCGACACCGATCGTCCGGCTCGCCCACCGGCCGTTGCGCGGCCCGCATCGTCGCCGGATGCCGGCCTCAGGGCTGCGGCCCTGACTCGCCGGACGATGTCGGCATACAGGCGCGCCTCGTCGAGGCCGGGCGTCACCAACGTCGTCTCGGCCAGGCGCGCCGGCAGCATCAATGCGACCTCGCTCCGGCGATGTCTGACCATCACCTCTTTGGTCCGGGCGCGCAGCTCGTCGAGGTTGTGCGGTCGCGAATCAGCCGTCAAAGCGCCATGTTTGGCGCGGAACTGGGCGGGGGTGCCAAGCAGCCCGGGCGCGACAAGGCTGACCAGCTGGTATAGGTCAGACAGCTTGTTCTCCACCGGCGTTGCGGTCAGCATCAGCAGATAACGGGCCCGCAGGCTGCGCGCCAGCTTGCCCGAGGCGCTTCGCGAATTGCGGAGGCGGTGCGCCTCGTCGAAAATCACCAGGTGCCAGTTGATATCGACAAGCCTGGCCAGCAGCGGATCACGGCGAGCGGCGGCCAGCGAGGCGATGGTGACCGGCCGGTCCATCGCTGCGTCGCGACATGGTGTCGCCCCGGACTGGGCGATCACGGTCGGCAAACCAAATTTCCGTTCTAACTCGTCGCGCCATTGATCGACAAGTCCCGCCGGAACGATTACCAGCGCTTGGTCGGCGAGACCGCGCATGCGTAGTTCGGACAGCACCAACCCGGCCTCGATCGTCTTGCCCAGCCCGACCTCGTCGGCCAGGATGCCCCGGCCGCGCATCCGCCGCAGCACGGTCCGCGCGGCCTGCAGCTGATAGTCGAACGGCTCGAACCGCAAGGTCGGTATCGCAAGAAAGGTGTCGAAACCTGGCCGTGCCCAGACCTGTGCCGCTTCATCGACGATGGCCGACCAATCTGGCTGCGGCCGTGCGCCGTTGCGGAGCCGCGCCAGTAACGACAGATAGGCGGACAGGTCCGCCGTCGGGGTCTGCTCGGCGGCGTTCGTGACAGTCATGCGGCCCTCCCGACGACCGGTGCGTACAAGCTCTGCGCCGGACGGTACCGGCGGCCACCGACACCACCGCCTACCCGCGCCGACCTGTGACGAATGAGGCGGATGCGATCCGATGTCCGGTCTGGCGAAATCAGATCAGCGTCAGGTTGCTCGCGCTGGCGTTGCGCACTGCGTCAATGGGAATCGACTGATCGAGCGTCGCGAACCTGCCGTCATTGGCCGTTGCGAGGGCGAGTAGATATGCGTCGGTCACCTGGCGATGTCCGTGCAGCCGCGAGTGGTCGATAAGTCCACCGTCGAGCAGGCTAACCGTGCATGGCCAATACTCGTGATGTTCGGTCGCCGCGGCGCGGGCCAACCGGCCGATCGCCTGAGCAGGTGGCACCGGGCTGGGATATCGAGGCTGGCTGATGATCCGCACGAAGCCGTTTTCGGTAATCGCACACGATGCCCAGCCGTGGGCGATCTCGGCATCAATCCACTCGCGAACACGCTGGTGATCGACGTGATCGCGGTCGAGCAGCGCGATGAGCACGTTGACGTCCAGCAGGGCGCGTGTCACACGGCTTCCTCGTCGCGCAATCGGTCGATGAGCGCGTTGGACACGGCGGGCCCACGATGGTCGAAGGGTTCGAATCCGTGGAAACTATCCGTCCCCGTGCGCTCATCGGTTTGGTGCTGTTGCGTCAGCGCCTGCCGGGCGAGGTCGGACAGGACTTCGCCCGCGGTTCGGTTTTCGCGGCGGGCGCGTTCTTTGACCGCGAGCAGTACATCGTCATCCAAGGACAAGGTGGTGCGCATGCATCTGATGCTAGTGCATGAGACGCCGTCTGTCGGCGACGGTCACAGTGCCCAAGTGCTGCCGAACGTCGGCGCACCAGCTGGCCACCGTGGTTGCCTGCATCAGCAACTCGGTGATACCCAGCGGTTCGCTCAGAGGTCACAATTAGAGCCGGAGAAACAGCCCGAACCTTGAAAATCCGGAAGGCTGGCGGCGCGATGACGAACTCGGCTCTCGGGTTTGGTGTGCTGGGGCCGCTGCAACTCTTGGTGGACGGCGTCCCGGTGCCGGTCGGGCCGGCCAAGCAGCGCGCGGTGCTGGCGGTGTTATTGATCACCCGTAACCGGCCGGTGTCGGTCGACTCGTTGATCGATGCGGTGTGGGACGGCGCCCCGGTGCCGGCGGCGCGCACCAGCATCCAGTCCCACATCTCCAACCTGCGTCGGCTACTGCGCGACGGGGGCGCCGACCCGGTGCGGGTGCTGGCGAGCGCGCCGCCGGGCTACCAACTCAACGTGGCGGACACCGACTACGACCTGGGCCGCTTCGCTGCCGCCAAGGCCGCCGGAATCGCGGCCGCTGCCGCGGGCCGGTTCGAGGAGGCCAGCAGCCACCTGTCCATGGCCTTGGCCGAATGGCGTGGTCCGGTGCTGGACGATCTGCGTGACTTCGATTTTGTCGCCCCCTTTGCCGCCAAAGCCGTCGAGGACAAGGTGGCGGCGCACAGCGCGCGCGCTGAAGCCGAGATCGCCTGCAGTCGTGCCGATACCGTGATCGGTGAGCTGGAGGCGCTCGCCGCCGAGCATCCCTACCGTGAGCCGCTGTGGGCGCAGCTCATCACGGCCTATTACGTCACCGAACGGCAGTCCGACGCGCTCGGCGCCTACCGGCAATTGAAGACGGCCCTGGCCGACGGACTGGGGATCGATCCCGGCCCGACGGTCAGCGACCTCCATGAGCGGATCCTGCGTCAGGAGCCGATCGTCACCAAGCAGGCCGCCTACAGCACCCGCAAGCGCAGCCGGATTGACACCAGGGCCACGCTTTCGACCTCGGTCGCCGCCGCGCTGCGCGACCGCTTCGGGCGTCGGTACCAGCTCAACGGCGAGACGACGCGAATCGGAAGGTTGGCGGACAACGACATCGTGCTCGACGACAACGACGTCAGTCGCCACCACGCGGTCATCGCGGGCACCGGCTCGGGATTCGTGATCACCGATCTGCGCTCGACGAACGGCGTGGAGGTACGAGGTGAACTGATCCGTGGGAGCGCCACGCTGGCCCACGGCGACAGCGTCTGCATTGGGGGATACGAGTTCACATTTGAGATTCGGCCC
>JALHRH010000412.1 GCA_022841565.1 Mycobacterium sp.
GGCGGCACCGGTGGGTTCGGCCCCAGTACCGGCGGGGCCGGCGGCACCGGCGGCAAGGCCGGGCTGTTCGGCGACGGCGGTGGTGGCGGCGCCGGCGGGGAGAGCTTTGGGACCGGCGGTAAGGGCGGTGTCGGCGGCGACGCCGTGCTGATCGGCAACGGCGGTAACGGCGGTAAGGGCGGGACTGGCTTCATCCCGGGCACCGCTGGCAACCCCGGCGCCGGGGGGCTGCTGTTCGGTTTGGACGGGTTGACCTAGCCGAGGGCAGCGGCCACTCAGCACCTTTCGAGACGTCCGCCGGGCCGGGATCGCCGCCGCAGCGTTGGCAGTGCTGGGTGTCGAACCACTACCGGCCAAATCCGATGCCGCCGTTACCAATATCCCTTGCGTCGCGATCACAATCGACATCTGATGCCTCCCGAGAGATCTGATAGCCCGACAAGCGCCCGATCACCATTCGAACGGCCCCACCACCAGATCGTGTCGTGATCCGGCAGCGCATTGCGCCGGTATCACGACGCGGCCTGACGGTGCCCATCCGGCCAGCTGGCCCGCGACGGGTGAATCGACCGCACCCGTCACCACGGTCGTCCAGCGGCTTCTTGGACGGTCGAAACCCAGTTTGTGGCAAACGATTTCGGGCGGGGATCTACCACCGCTGCAGGGCCGGACGGGCTATCAGCAGGCCGCACCGCCGCTGCGCTGTCCAAGAGCGCTATGGGCACGCATGATGATGAAATAGGCCGACAACAATTCAACCGAGAAAGGCGGCACAGTGGACCCACTAGTTGCTCACCAGCGCGCGCAGGATGCGTTCGCTGGCGTCCTCGCGAATGTCAGTCCCGAACAACTCGGCACCGCGACGCCTTGCTCGGAGTGGACAGTCAGGGATCTGATCGAGCATGTTATCGGCGGCAACGAGCACGTCGGGCAATGGGCGCAACGCCCCGTTGAGCCTCCTGCCCGGCCCGACGATATCGCGGCAGCGCACCGAGCCGCGGCCACGGCCGCACACGAGATCTTCGCTGCACCAGACGGTTTGTCCACCACATTCAGGCTGCCGTTCGGGGAGCTTCCGGGACAGGGCTTTATCGGTATCCGCACCATCGATGTGCTGACCCATGCGTGGGACCTGGCGGCTGCGACCGGCCAGTCCACCGATCTTGACCCTGAGTTGGCGGCAGAGCAACTCCCGGCAGCGCGCGCCTTAGTGGGTCCGCACTTCCGGGGGCCGGGCAAGCCTTTCAACGACGAGCAGCCATGCTCACCAGAAAGTTCGCCGGCAGATCAGCTGGCCGCCTGCCTGGGCCGGAAGCTCCGGTGAACTAGAACAGTCGGTACGCAGCATGTCTATGACCGCACCGCGCAGAAATCGTTTTCAGGGTGGAAAGCGTCGGACGCGATGACCTCAGCGTAGATCTCGGCGCGTGAGGGCCCGGCGGTGCCGCGGATCCGGTGACGCTCTACCTGAGTGTGCTTAGCGGTCGGCTCCATCTGGACGCCAGCGGGACGGCCCGAAACCCGTCACTTCGACGTTGACCCCACGAACCGCAAGTGACGGGGTCGCCTACGCAGAGATCGACGCCAAACCTCACTCCTCGTCGATAAGCGGCCAACAGCTCCTCGGACGGTCGACGTTGGCGCGCACATTCTGCACGTCGTCGCAGTCCTTCAGCCGTCGACAAGCTTGAACACCTTGCTGGCCGCCGGTATCACCGACACCGCCAGCTGGTATCCCGAGCGCTCGAAAAGGGCGTCATACGCCCGAGAATCGCTGTATGACCATGGTCAGCTTTCGCGCAGACGACGAGGACGCAGCCAAAGCCGACCAATGGGCACGGAAGCTACACATCGACCGGTCAGAACTGCTTCGCGATGCGTTGCGTCGCCACCTGGCCGAACTCGCTGCCGACCAGGACAGTCAAGCCTACGCCGAGCAACCCCTGACAGACGCCGAGAAGTCCCTGACCCAGATCGCCGATTGGGGACCCGCCGAGGACTGGACTGACTGGGCCTATGCGCGGTGAACTCTGGTTCGCCGCAACCGTTCCTAGACAGCGGATCGTCTCGTTGCCCCACGCCTTGTCCTTCTCCCCGTCGGCGGTGAGGAACAGCCGCTCAGCGTCCCACCGCTGCCGCCACTGGCCGGGGGTGAGGCCAGCGTGAGCGAGGTTGTTCCTGTTGTGCAGCAAAGCTTTCCCGCCACGTACCACATGCACGGCTCCTGCGGCCAGGTCGGCCTCCACGGCGGCCAGGCGGGTGGTGAGTGCCTGCAACCGGATCGTCTTGGAGTGCCGTTCAGCTTTGGACGGATAGCCGCGCACGGCCCGCTTGCCAGTGCAGGCCTTGCCGCCGACGGGCGCCGCGAGCCGGGCGGTGATCGTGCGGATCCTGACGGCCAGGGACGCACGTTCGGCCCGCATGTTCTGAATGGCAAGCCGGTGCTGATCCTCGGAGGTGCGGGTGATCGCGCCCGCCCACCGCGACGACGACTCCGCCGTCAACGCCTGCTTACGCACCTTGCGGGACTGGGAGTTGCCTTTCGCGTCCAGATGACCCTCCCGGCACCGGGCAGCCAGGTCACGACCCGCGAGGGACCCGAGGAACTCGCCCACCTCATAGAGCAGCGCCGCGTCGGTCTCGTCCACTCGCAACCGGGTCCGCACCCGCGCACCAGCAGGCGCAGCTGCAACGAACGGCTCAGCGATAAGGCGAAGGCTCACCAACGGTCCGCCTCCTGACGGGCGCACTCGCCGGCCAGATACGGGTAGTGGTCTGAGATCGCGCGTAACACTCGCTCACGGATAAGGCGGCGGGCCTCGGTGACGCCCACCCGGCCCGTGACACTGTCCAACAACCAGTCGTAGTCAGTCTCGAAATGTCGCAGGTAGTTTACCGCCCACCGCTGCACCGCAGCGGGATCAGCAGAGGCGACCGTCGCCGACCGGCTGTCATAGCGTCCCCGTTCAGCGGCATGCCATTCCGACTGGGCGTCGCGGTTAGCGACCGCAACACGCCATAGCCCGTCCTTCGACAACCGCGGAATGCGGATCTCGAGCGCGTTGAGCTCGGCGGTCAGGTTCGCGCGCGCATTGTTCATCCGCTCCGACTGACGGGCCGATGCCTTCTCCCGCCTCGACTTAGTCGCCTCACGCCACGTTTGCCACGGCTCACTGCTCTCAGCGGCTTCTACGCGTGGCAGGTCGTAGAGACGCATCTTCGCGCCGGTGCGGTAGTTCGGATTCGTTGCGAGGGCGTCAGGTTCGCCGAGGAACTGTTTGACCGCGCCGTCGGTCCAGCCCCGCTGTTTGAGCGTTGACAACGTGACGCGCTCGACCTTCTCCATGGTCTTACCCACGCCGGTCATCCTGGCCTCGGCCTCTGACAAGTTCCTGCGGCCCGATATCCCGCTGCGCGCACCCGACCGCTTTCAACGCTCGATTCCGGGCTGAACGCCGCCCGTACAAGCGGGCGCAGAACGACGTGAGCATCTCCACCATGTCCCGCACCAAGTCGTCGTTCCCTTCACCGCCATCAAGCACCACCAGGCGACGGCCGTGTGCCGACAACGCGGCCTCGACCAGCTCGGTGTTCATCCGACCCAACCGGTCCCGGTGCTCGACCACCACAGCAGTCACTTTCGGGTCCGCCAGCAGCCGGCGGACCTTGGCGCGCGCCCCGTTCATCCCGGACCCAACCTCAGCCTCGACCCGCGCCACCTGCCCACCGGCCTGCGCCGGCCACGCCGACAACCGCGCCACCTGACGATCCAAATCAGCCTTCTGATCGTGCGAGGACACCCGCGCATATAAACCGAACGACTCCGGCGCAGAGCCCAACACCGAATCCGGAGACACAAGCACCGACCGCGAGTTCACCCGCACAGCCGGAACCGGCAGCGTCCCCTCACGAAACCACCGGTACGCCGTCTGCGGGTGCACACCCTGAGCGCGCGCCCACTCAGTCAGATTCACACGCCCAGCATGTTCACTAGAACGTCTATGCGATCGCTATTAATCACTATTCAGGGAACTGCTCACAACCCCTGGCGGCGACCGGCCCGTGCTCATCCTCACCAGAGATCCCATCGCCGACCGGATTGGCGCGGGTCGTCGTAGCCGCACTGACCCGTACTCGCAGGGGACTGGTGTCCGAGTTAGAACTGACCGCCGCCGAGGACCGCGTGCCAAGCGACTGTGTCGTCAACTTCGACAACATTCACACAC
>JALHRH010000413.1 GCA_022841565.1 Mycobacterium sp.
GATCGCGCGCCGGGTGCGCCGGCGCCTGTTCCCGAGGCACTGCCGCCGGGCGCACCGGTACCGCCGGACGGTGCCCCGGCCCCAGGCGAGGCGCCCCTGCCGGGCGGGGTGTCCAGCGTGCCCTTCACGGGTGGTGGCGGTGGCGATCGTGCGGTGGTCGTGCAGGCGGCGCTGACCCAGATCGGCAGTCCCTATGTGTGGGGCGGTGCCGGGCCCGGCGGATTCGACTGCTCCGGCCTGGTGATGTGGGCGTTCCAGCAGGCCGGCATCTCACTGCCGCATTCCAGCCAAGCGCTGGCGCATGGTGGTCAGCCGGTGTCACTGGGTGACCTGCAGCCTGGCGACGTGTTGACCTTCTACTCTGACGCGTCGCACGCGGGCATCTACGTTGGCGACGGGATGATGGTTCACTCCTCCACCTTCGGCCAGCCGGTGCGGGTGGTGCCGATGGACTCCTCCGGTCCGATCTACGACGCCCGGCGCTACTGACGATTTCGTCCACTCGGCGTCGTTTCCAGCTATTGCTGGCGTCTGTCTTCGTTGCTGAACTGATCGCGGTAGTCGTTATCCCGGCGGACGAGCGGACCGCCGTGTCGGCGCCGGCGGTTATCCGCTCGAGTCCGGCGACGACGACGTCAGTGGTCGGTGATCGGGTAGTGCGCCTGGTCAACCTGGGTGGCGCGGAGACAGGCGACCTGCTGTCGCGGGTCGCCGCTGACCTCGACAGTGCCATCGACGCGGTAGTGGGGTTCTGGGGAACCGACTGGACGCACGACATCGCGGTGGTGGCCACCGGGTCAGACCAACAGTTCCAGCTGGCCGCCGGCGGCGATCCGGCCTCGCAATGGGCGGACATCGCGGCGGTGACGGTGGCCGAGCGAGTCGATCCGGTGACCCGGACGATGCTCGACGCCCGGATCGTGTTGGCCCCCGGCGCGACCCACATGAGCGCAGGAGCGCTACGAATTGTGGTGAGCCATGAGCTTTTTCACTACGCGGCCCGAGTGGACACCGCTGTGGACGCGCCACGCTGGCTCATCGAGGGGGTGGCCGATTTCGTCGCCCGCCCGCAGCTGGCCCTGCCGGCCGACGCGGCGACCGCGGCGGTGGCGCTGCCGTCCGACGACGACGTCGATACTCCCGGGCCGCAACGCTCACTGGCCTACGACCACGCTTGGTGGTTCACCAGGTTCGTCGCCGACACATATGGACCGGCCAAGCTGCGCGAACTGTACATGAACGCATGTGGTATCGGACACTCTGAGCTATCCGGCGCCGTCGGCAAAGCGCTCGGCATCGACGTCGCGGGTCTGCTGCTGCGCTGGCAGCGGTGGATGCCAAGCCGCGTGGGCTGACTATCCACCGCGAGCGTCCTCGAATGTACGGCGACGCGCCGCGTCGACTGGCATTTGCGGTCCTTCGCCACCCGTTAACCTCACGGGGTGAGCCGGGTCCTGCTGGTAACCAATGACTTTCCCCCCCGGCGCGGGGGCATCCAGTCCTACTTGGGAGAGTATGTCAGCAGGCTAGTCGAGTCTGCCGCGCACAGCCTGACGGTATATGCCCCGGAGTGGAAGGGCGCCGAGGATTTTGATGAGGCGGCCGATTTGGCGGGCTACCGCGTGGTGCGCCACCCCACCACCCTGATGCTGCCCGTCCCGACCGTCGACGGCCGGATGCGCCGGTTGATCGCCGAGAATGACATCGACACCGTCTGGTTCGGCGCGGCCGCCCCACTGGCGCTGTTGGCGCCGCGCGCCCGCCAGGCCGGCGCCACACGAGTGTTGGCCAGCACCCACGGCCACGAAGTGGGCTGGTCGATGCTTCCGCTAGCCCGATCGGTGCTACGCAGCATCGGCGATCACACCGACGTGGTGACCTTCGTCAGCCGCTACACCCGCTCACGGTTCGCGCCCGCGTTCGGGCCCAGCGCCGCACTGGAATATCTGCCGCCCGGTGTGGACAGCGATCGGTTCCGCCCGGATCCTGCCGCGCGCGCTGAGTTGCGGCAGCGCTACCGGCTGGGCGAGCGCCCCACGGTGGTATGCCTGTCACGACTGGTACCCCGCAAAGGGCAGGACATGCTGATCAAGGCGCTGCCGTCGATTCGGCAGCGCGTCGACGGCGCCGCCCTGGTGATCGTCGGCGGCGGGCCCTACCTCGAGACGTTGCGCAAGCTGACCCGGGACTGCGGCGTGGCGGACCACGTGACGTTCACCGGTGGCGTCCCCGGTGATGAGCTGCCCGCCCATCACGCCATGGCCGACGTGTTCGCGATGCCCTGCCGCACCCGCGGCGCCGGGATGGACGTCGAGGGCCTTGGCATCGTCTTCCTGGAAGCTTCGGCCGCCGGCATCCCGGTGGTGGCCGGCGACTCGGGCGGAGCTCCGGAAGCGGTGCAGCGCAACAAGACCGGGCTGGTGGTCGACGGCAACTCGGTGGAAGAGATCGGCAACGCTGTGGTCGAGCTGCTGACCGACCGCGACCGCGCGGCCGCAATGGGCGCCGCCGGCCGGGAGTGGGTCCGAACCCAGTGGCGCTGGGACGTCCTGGCCGCCCGGCTGGCGGGCCTGCTAACGGCTTAGCACCGAGACCTAGCCCCGAGCCCTAGCTCCGAGGTCCACTCTGGCGTGACGCTCGGCGCCGATTGCCACTTTGGCGTGACGCTCGGCCGCCGCATGGCGCGATCGGTCAGTCCTTTGAGTAGATCGCCTCGATGTCGGAGGCGAACTTCTCGGCGACCACGTTGCGCTTGACCTTCATCGTCGGCGTCAGCTCCCCGGCGGTCTCGGTGAAGTCGACGGGCAGGATGCGGAACTTGCGGATCGACTCGGCGTGTGAGACCTGCTGGTTGGCTTGCTTGACCGCCATGTCCACCTCGGCGACCAGATCCGGATCGGTGGCCAGGTCGCCCACGGTCGCGGCCGCGGTCTTGTGGTGGTGGTGCTTCCAGCCCTCGAACGCTTCGGGATCGATGGTGATCAGCGCACCGATGAACGGCTTGGCGTCCCCGACGACCATCGCCTGACTGATTAACGGATGGGCCCGCAATTGGTCTTCCAGCACCGCGGGCGCAACGTTCTTGCCGCCCGCGGTAACGATGAGTTCCTTCTTGCGGCCGGTGATGCTGACGAAGCCGTCTTCGTCGACAGCGCCGAGATCGCCGGTGCGGAACCAGCCGTCGGTGAAGGCATCCCTGGTGGCCTGCTCGTTGCGCCAGTAACCGCTGAAGACCACGCCGCCGCGCACCAACAGTTCCTTGTCCTCGGCGATCCGCAGGCTATTGCCCGGCACCAGCTTGCCCACCGTCCCGATCTTCAGACCGTTGATCTGGTTCACGGTGATCGCCGCACTGGTCTCGGTGAGGCCATAACCCTCGTAGATGGTCACTCCGACGCCGCGATAAAAGTGCCCTAGCCTAGCGCCCAGCGGTGCGCCGCCGGAGAGGGCGGCATGGCACGCACCACCCAGCGCTGCACGCAGCTTTCCGTAGACCAGCCGGTCGAACAGCGCGTGCTTGGCGCGCAGCAGCAACCCGGGCTTGCCGCTGTCTTGGGCACGGCTCCAATCGACCGCCGTCTGCGCCGCCGCCTTGAAGATCGCTCCTTTGCCGTCATTGGCCGCGTTCTGCTCGGCGGTGTTGTATACCTTCTCGAAGACTCGTGGAACCGACACCACCACAGTCGGCTTGAACTCTGCCAGCAATGGCAGCAGGTTCTTGATGTCGCTGGTGAATCCAACGGTCACTTTGCTGGTGAATGCCGACAAAGTCAGCGCCCGAGCCAGCACGTGCGCCAACGGCAGGAAGACCAGCAACCGCTGACCTTCGCATAACAGCGTCGGCAGGCATTCGGCGGTGCCGCGGATCTCGTGCAGCAGATTTGAATGGGTGAGCTGGCAGCCTTTCGGTCGTCCCGTGGTGCCTGAGGTGTAGATCAACGTCGCCGGATGGTCGGCCCGCAATGCCTTTTGGCGCGCCGTCAGCTCGGATGCATCGACCGATGCGCCGGCCTCGACCAACTGGTCCAGTGCCTTGGGGCCGGAACCGTTGATGTGCAGCACTCGGCGCAGGTCGGGCAGGTCGCCGGTGAGCTCGGTGACGATGGCCGCGTGCGCATCGGTTTCGGCAAACGCCAGCACCGCTGCGGAGTCCCGCAGTACCCAGCGCACCTGCTCGGCCGACGACGTCTCATAGATCGGGACGGTCACCGCGCCCACCGACAGG
>JALHRH010000414.1 GCA_022841565.1 Mycobacterium sp.
CGATCAGCTCAGCGAGAGGTTCGAAGATCTCACGTCCACGCTGGACACGCTCGACGCGCTGCAGCCCAAACTGGTGGCCTTGATACCGCCCCAGATCGCTAGCCAGGAAACCAATCGCGAGCTGACGATGGCCAATTACGCCACCCTGTCCGGCATTTACGCCCAGACCGCGGCGGCCATCGAAAACGCGACGGCGCTCGGACGCGCCTTTGACACCGCCAAAAACGACGACACCTTCTACCTGCCACCGGAAGTCTTCGACAACCCCGACTTCAAACGTGGGCTGAAGCTGTTCCTCTCACCCGACGGCAAGGCCGCCCGAATGATCATCACCCACGACGGCGACCCCGCCACCCCGGAGGGCATTTCCCATATCGAACCGATCAGAACCGCCGCGCACGAAGCCGTCAAGGGCACGCCGCTGGCCGAGGCGAAGTTTTTCATCGGCGGCACCGCGGCCACCTACAAGGACATCCAGGACGGCGCCAAATACGACCTGATGATCGCCGGAATCGCGGCACTGAGCCTGATTCTGTTGATCATGATGACGCTGACCCGCAGCCTGGTAGCCGCACTGGTCATCGTCGGCACCGTGGCACTTTCGCTGGGTGCGTCATTCGGGTTGTCGGTGTTGGTGTGGCAGTACATGTTCGGGATCAAGCTGTACTGGGTCGTGCTGGCGCTGGCGGTGATCCTGTTGCTGGCCGTGGGCTCGGATTACAACCTGCTGTTGATCTCCAGATTCCGCGAGGAGATAGGAGCCGGGCTCAACACCGGCATCATCCGGGCGATGGCCGGGTCCGGGTCAGTGGTCACCGCAGCCGGCCTCGTTTTTGCCGTCACCATGTGTGCGTTCCTGTTCAGCGGTTTCCAGGTGCTCGGCCAGATCGGGACGACCATCGGGCTGGGCCTGTTGTTCGACACGCTGATCGTGCGGTCGTTCATGACGCCGTCGATCGCGGCGCTGCTGGGACGGTGGTTCTGGTGGCCGCAACGGGTGCGTCCGCGTCCGGCCAGCCAGATGCTGCGGCCCTATGGCCCCCGCCCGGCGGTCCGGCAACTGCTGTTGTGGGAAGACGATGATCCCGTGGTGAAACCTGTTGCGCGCTGAGTCAGCGGTAGCTAGAGCACACACCATTGCGCCCGGACGGCGGCCCTCAGGCTTGGGCCGCGCCGATGTCAGCGCAGCAGGGTCGCGACGATGCCGGCCAGGTAACCAAGGCGGGCCACTTCCGATGGCCGGAATTCCGGACCTGGCCGGCCCAACACCACCGCGGTGTGCGAGTCACCCAGCGGCGCAGCGACCATCGTGGTGTCCATATCGCGCCACGCCTTTGGGACCCATTCGGCGCTGCTGTCCAGCGTCGAGGCCCGCTCGATCGGTAGCCAGGGCGCCGTAACGGCTCGGGTTTCCGGTGCGCCGGCGCTGCCGGCGAGTCGCTGCAGCGTGCCCTGCGCCTCGCGCAGCACCGTGCACCAGCTCACCCGCAGAATTCTGGGCGCCTGGTCCACCAGAACCTGCAGCCTGGACGCGTTGTCGTCGGCCGCCGAGACGCGGTCAAGCAGCTCCAGCTCGCGGTGTGCCTCAAGCAGTCCGGTGTGCGGACGCACGCTGTCCACGCGGACCCCGGGTAGGGATTCCGCCGCGGTGATCAGCATGTCCGGCATCGCTCCCGGGGGGAGTTCGACCACCAGGTCGTCGATCGCGTATCCAGAACTGCGCTCCACGACATCCAACGACAGGATGTCGGCCCCTACCGAACCCAGCGCGACCGCGAGCGACCCCAGACTGCCTGGTCGGTCGACCAACTCGATGCGCAACAAGTACGAAGGCACGGCCAACACTGTTGCACAGCGACGCGCGGGTGGCATTTCGGCCGGTGCCCGCGGCGGTGCGGTGGCGGCGCTCGCGCCGAACGTGACGCTGGCGTGGCAATGAGCGCCGAGCGTCACGTTGGCGTGGCGGTCATGGCCGAGCGGCGCGCGTCAGAGCGTCCCTACTAGGCTTTTCGCTCGTGTCCCAGATCTCTCGCGACGAGGTGGCCCACCTGGCCCGGCTGGCCCGTCTGGCTTTGACCGAGACCGAGCTGGACAGCTTCGCCGGCCAGCTCGACGCTATCTTGCGCCACGTCAGCCAGATCCAGGCCGTCGACGTGACCGGCGTCGAGGCCACCGACAATCCACTCAAGGACGTCAACATCACCCGCCCGGACGAGACCCAGCCCTGCCTGACCCAGCAGCAGGCGCTCGCGGCGGCGCCGGAAGCGGTCGACGGCCGCTTCGCCGTCCCGCAGATCCTGGGGGAGAGTCAGTGACGGACATCATCCGGCTCGACGCTGCCACTTTGGCCGCCAAAATCGCCGCCAACGAGCTGTCGTCGGTCGAAGTCACACAGGCCTGCCTGGACCAGATCGAGGCGACCGACGACCGTTACGGCGCGTTCCTGCATGTGGCCGCCGATCAGGCGCTGGCGGCCGCGTCCCGCGTCGATGAGGCGATAGCCGCCGGGGAGCAGCTTCCGTCGGCGCTGGCCGGAGTGCCGTTGGCGCTTAAGGACGTGTTCACCACGACCGACATGCCAACGACCTGCGGCTCGAAGATCCTGGAGGGCTGGCAGTCGCCCTACGACGCCACGGTGACCGCGCGACTGCGCGCGGCGGGCATCCCGATTCTGGGCAAGACCAACATGGACGAGTTCGCCATGGGCTCATCGACGGAGAACTCTGCCTTTGGCCCGACCCGCAACCCCTGGGACGTCGAGCGCGTTCCCGGCGGCTCCGGCGGTGGCAGCGCCGCGGCCCTGGCCGCGTTCCAGGCGCCACTTGCTATCGGGTCCGACACCGGAGGCTCTATCCGGCAGCCGGCAGCGCTGACCGCCACCGTCGGCGTCAAACCCACCTACGGCACGGTGTCCCGGTACGGGCTGATCGCCTGCGCGTCGTCGCTGGACCAGGGTGGACCCTGCGCGCGCACCGTGCTGGACACCGCCCTGCTGCACCAAGTGATCGCCGGCCACGATCCCCGCGACTCCACCTCGATCGACGCGCAGGTGCCCGATGTCGTCGGCGCGGCCAAGGCGGGTGCGGCCGGCGACCTGACCGGCGTGCGGGTCGGAGTAGTACGCCAGCTGCACACCGGTGAGGGTTACCAGCCGGGGGTGTTGGCTTCGTTCGAAGCCGCCGTCGAGCAGCTCAAGGCACTGGGCGCGCAGGTCAGCGAGGTCGACTGTCCGCACTTCGACTACTCGCTGCCCGCCTACTACCTGATCCTGCCGTCTGAGGTGTCGAGCAACCTGGCCCGGTTCGATGCGATGCGCTACGGCCTGCGGGTCGGCGACGACGGCACCCACAGCGCCGAAGAGGTGATGGCGATGACCCGGGCGGCCGGCTTCGGGCCGGAGGTCAAACGGCGGATCATGATCGGCACCTACGCCCTGTCCGCCGGCTATTACGACGCCTACTACAACCAGGCGCAAAAGGTACGAACCCTGATCGCCCGCGATCTCGACGAGGCTTACAAGTCAGTCGACGTCCTGGTGTCCCCGGCGACCCCGACGACCGCATTCCGGTTGGGGGAGAAGGTCGACGATCCGCTGGCCATGTACCTGTTCGACCTGTGCACGCTCCCGCTCAACCTGGCCGGGCACTGCGGCATGTCGGTGCCGGCGGGACTGTCCCCGGACGACCGGCTGCCGGTGGGTCTGCAGATCATGGCACCCGCGTTGGCCGACGACCGCCTCTATCGCGTGGGCGCTGCCTACGAGGCCGCCCGCGGAGCCTTGCCAACGGCGATCTAAACCAGATCTAAACCCCGGCGCGCAGATGCAGAATCGCACTGCGCGGGACCACAATGTGCGATTTCGCCACTGCTCGCGCCAGGTGCTGGACCGCGAGGCAAGATGAGAACATGCGGATCGGAGTTCTTACCGGCGGTGGCGACTGTCCAGGCCTCAACGCTGTCATTCGCGCGGTCGTGCGTACCTGCGACGCCCGTTACGGCTCGTCGGTGGTCGGATTCCAGGACGGGTGGCGCGGGTTGCTGGAGAACCGGCGCATGCAGCTGAAAAACGACGACCGCAACGACCGGCTGCTGGCCAAGGGCGGAACGATGCTCGGAACCGCGCGCGTGCACCCGGACAAGCTCAAGGCGGGACTGGATCAGATCAAGCAGACCCTCGACGACAACGGCATCGACGTCCTC
>JALHRH010000415.1 GCA_022841565.1 Mycobacterium sp.
GAGCAGCTCGCGGCGGATCCGTTCCGAGTTCACTCCAAGCAGGATCTGCTGCGCTCGGTGTGGGACTGGCGGGGGTCGGTCACCAAGACCCGGACGCTCGACACGCAGGCGAGCCGCCTGCGGCGCGCGCTCCGGGAGGCCGACCCGGGCGGCCGGGCGTGGGTGGTGAATCGCTGGGGCGTCGGGTACGCCCTGCTGGCCGCCGACGAGCACGAGGCCACCGTGGTGCCGGCGGTGACCGCCTGATGGATGGCCAACGGCTCCGGACTGGATTGGGAGTCCTGCGCCTGCCCACCCACAGGACCCAACGCACCGTTCCAAACGTGACCGAGATGGCCTCGCTTCCAGTCCGAGCGAGCGCGTAAGCTCAGCAGCGAAGATTCGACGACACACAGATGCACCTGTCGGTGCGGAATGTCGTCGCGGGGGTCTGAAGGACCTTCCGGATCCGGTGTCGCGGTGACCGTTATCGGTCGATGGACCGTTCTCGGCACCGCACGCGTGGGGTGGGGGCTCCGTGTTGAGCCTCGCCAAGCTGGCTGCGCCCTCCCGGGGTGAGGTCTCCTACTACGAGGCCTCGGTCGCTCGTGGGCGGGACGACTACTACGCCGGCCGCGGGGAGTCCCCCGGCGTGTGGTGCGGGACCGGGGCGACCGCCACGGGGCTGGCCGGGACAGTCGGCGACGGGCAGCTGACCGAGCTGCTGCATGGCCTGCACCCGGGGACGGGTGAGCGCGTCCGCGCCGAGACCACCCTCCGCCTGGAGCGCGTCACGGTCATCGATCCTGACACCGGTGATCTGGTGGTGGTGGAGCGGGAGCGCCGGCCGGTCGCCGGGTTCGATGCGACATTCAGTGCCCCGAAGTCGGTGAGCCTGCTGCACGCCCTCGGGGACGCCGCCGTGCAGGCCACGGTTCGGCAGGCGCATGAGGAGGCGGTGCACGCCGCGGTGGCGTACCTGGAGGACACGGTGTGCTTCACGCGCACCGGCCGTGGCGGTGCGAACCGGGTGCGCGGTGAGGGGTTCCTCGCCGCGGCGTTCACCCACCGGCTCTCGCGGGCGCAGGATCCCCAACTGCACACCCACGTGGTGATCGCCAACGCCGTCCGCGCCGCCGACGGCAGGTGGCGCACCCTGGACGGCCGCGGCTGGGCCGGGCACATGCTTGCCGCCGGCTACCTCTACCAATCCCACCTGCGCGCCCTGATGGTGGAGTGCCTGGGCGTGGAGTTCCGACTGGTGGGCCGCGGCCAGGCTGAGATCGCCGGGGTGCCGGCCCCGGTGCTTGCGGCGTTCTCACAGCGACGCCAACAGATCCTGGAGCACATGGCCGCCACCGGAGCGACGGGCTTCGAGGCGGGGCAGGTCGCGGTGCTCGCCACCCGCCCCGCCAAGGGTGATGCGGACCTCCCGAGCCTGCGCGAGGATTGGACGGCCAGGGCCGCCGAGCTCGGCCTGGGCCGCGATGAGATCACGGCACTGACCCCCGGCCCTCGGCAACGCACCCCGGTCGACCAGCGGCGTATCGAGGACGCCCTGGTGGCCGCCGGCGACGGACCACCGGGACTCACGGCAACCCGAACCGCCTTCCGGACCATGGAGGTGGAGATGGCCTGGGCGGAGGCCAACCCTGACGGCCTGCGGGTCGACGAGGTCCGGGAGCTCGCCGATGCCACACGCCTGCGAGCCGAGGTCATCCCGGTCCAGGGCGCCGGCCCCGCTAGCCCCCAACTGATGACCACCGCCGACGTGGTGCACGCGCAGAACCGGATCGGCGCGTTCCTGGAGCTCACACGGGACCGCCCCTCCCGGCTGACAGCCGCCGCGGTTGATCCCCTTCTGGCGAGCCTGCCGTCCGAGCAGACCGCCGCGGTGCGGCGGGTGCTTCTGGCCCCCGGTGGCGTGCAGGCGATGGTGGGTGTGGCGGGCGGCAGGAAGACCACCGCCATCGGTGCGGCGGTCAGGGTCGCGCGTTCGGCCGGGGTGCCGGTCGTTCTGACCGCTCCGTCGGCGCAGGCGGCATCCGTGCTCGCCGAGGCCGCGGGGATGCCGGCGAGCACCCTGCACCTGCAGTTGGCGGCGGGCACGCCGATCCCGCAAGGGGCGCTCGTGGTGATCGACGAGGCCTCGATGGCCGACACCCGCACCCTCGCCCGCTACCTGGCGATGGTTCCGCCGACCGCGCGGGTGGTGATGGTCGGTGACGACCACCAGCTGCCGGCTGTCGGCCCGGGCGGGGCGTTCGCCGAGGTGTGCCGGACGATCGAGCCCGCCCGCCTGGAGCGCCATCTGCGTCAACGGGAGGCATGGGAGGCCCGGTGCCTGGACCACCTGCGCACCCGCACCCCCGAGGGTGTGACCGCCGCCCTTGCGGGGTGGGCCGAGCACGGACGGATCCATCAGTCCGAGGACCGCATTGTCGCCGAGGCTCGGATGGTGCGGGCCTGGTGGGACTCCGCCCGCGCCTGCGGCGTCCAGGAGGCGGTGATGATCGCCGCGACCCGCGGCGAGGTCACCCGCCTCAACACCGCCGCCCGCGGCTTGCTTTCCGCCGCCGGCAAGCTCGGGGAGGAACGGCGCTTCGGCGGAATCGCGGTGGCCATCGGCGACCGCGTGGCGTGCACAGAGAACCGGTACGACCTCGGGCTGCGCAACGGCATGGCCGGAACCGTCACCTCCACCGCGCCTGCCGGTGTGACGGTCCGGCTGGATGACGGCGGGAGCGCGGCCGTCCCCGCCGAGTACATCGCCGAAGGACACCTTGCCCACCGATACGCCCTGACCGGCCACCGATCCCAGGGCGGCACCTTCGAGCACGTCCACGTCCTCGCCCCCGTTGCCGGCCGCCTTGCCGAGTGGGGCTACGTCGCCCTCTCCCGCCACCGCGGACCGGTGCACATCCACCTCTGCGCCGACGCGGTCCGCGACGCGCACATCCCCGAACCCACTCCAGCGGCGCAACCGCTCGACCGTCTCGCAGAGGCACTACAGGCCCCCGCCGCGAGCGGCTTCGTCCATCCGTCCCCGCCAAACCACGGGAGCAACGCGATGACCACCCACACAACGACCCCCAGGCACCCGGCCGGCGGCTTCGACGAGGACGCCTGGTGGGGCCGCTACCGAGCACACCTCGCCCAACGCCCCGCGACCGAGGACGCACCGCAGCGTGCCGGTGGGCCCTCACCCGGTGTCGAGCACCTGACCACCGAGCAGCTTCGCGCCGAGAGGTCGTTCCTCGAACGCGCGACCGACCCGACGATCCGCGCAGCAACCCAGGATCTCATCCGTCGCCGGCTGGCCGGCTCCCGTGGAACCCGCGATGGCTCGCCGCAGCCGCTCGAGCCTCCCCCGCCCACGCTGGGACACGACGCAGTCCACCCCGACCGGTACGCGGAACGTCTCCGGTCATGCGATGAGGTCCTTCAGGACCGAGCCCGGTTCGGCATCGACCGGATCGAGAACCTCACCACCCGCGCCTTGGTCGCTGAGGCCCGTTGGCTGCGCACCGCGTTGGACCCGGCCGTCCGGGCGTCAGTGGACCACCGCGCGGTCCTGGAACGCCTCTATGCGGCCCGGCGAGACGCGCAGGAGTGTCTGGATCGGTCAACGGCTTTCGGCCGGCGCCGGTGGATGGCGGAGCGCGAGCGCCTGACGGCCCGAATCCGGACGGCGGTTGAGGCGACGCCGACGCTCCTGGCACTCCCCGAACCGCCACCGAGCATCCGAGCCGCGGGCGTTTCGGCGGCGACCCTCGAGCCACGGTGGCTGCAGGTGGAGACGGCGCTCCGTGCGCGCATCCAGACGGTGGAGTCGCAACTGCGGAGCGGTGACCCGCTGCCCTCCGGCAACGAGCTGCAGGCCGTTCGGGAGGCGGTGCAAGCGCTCCACTTTCGGGCTGTCGAGGCGGCTACGGACAGTGGGGCGCCCACGGCGAGCAACCCTCCCGCTGTCGCGGAACCGGAGCTGGACCCGGCGTGAGGCATGCGGACCGCCGTTCGCGCCGATGCTGAATCGCCTTCTGCATTGCGACTGCTACTGAGGCCATGAGGTCCGCCCGCCCCGTCCCAACGCCTCGTGCGGTCCGATGTGCCCGGACCGGAGTCGGCACGACGCACCATCGCTGACCGCTCCGCATGGCTGAAACTTGGGCGCGACCGACCACTCACGCTCCGCTTCGGCCGC
>JALHRH010000416.1 GCA_022841565.1 Mycobacterium sp.
GAGGTGCCTTCCAGTCAGGATGATTGAACCGTCGAGAAGTCCAATTATTCCTTGCAGGACAGGCACTTTCGCCTATCTACACCCCGCGCCATCCAACATTCCGCGAAAAATCCAGGCTAACGAGTGTGTAGTTTTCTGCCCCCTGAGTGGCACCCGCGGCAGTTGGCGGGTTCAGGCCCCCAGACCCGTCGTCGTTGGCTCTGTGGGTTGCGGAATCTGCATCCGTCGCGCCCGAGGTGTTGTCGGGCAGGACCGCTGGGAAGGCCTGGGCCGTTCACCCATCAGAACCTCGCCGAGAGCGGCTGCAACGACAGCCGCAGGTCCAGCTTCGCGCAGCGCGCTGCGGATCGCCGGAAGCTGTCAAGCCCCAGATGTCACGCGATTCGCATATACCTCATCAGCAGGGCGCGCTTCGGTCTGCTCTTTGGCCCAGCGGTAATCCGGCTTTCCCGCCGGTGAGCGCTGCACCTCGTCAACGAACCACAGGCTGCGCGGCACTTTGTATCCCGTGATCTCGGCGCGCACGAAGCTGTCCAGCTCCGCCAGCGAGGGCCGGGACCCTTCCCGAGCCTGCACGACGGCAGCCACCTGCTGGCCGTAGCGCGGGTAGGGCACCCCGACCACCAGCGCGTCGAACACGTCGGCATGCCCTTTCAGCGCGGCCTCGACCTCTTCGGGGTAGATCTTCTCGCCGCCACTGTTGATCGACACCGAGCCGCGGCCCAGCATGGTGACGGATCCGTCCTCTTCGACCAGCGCGTAGTCGCCCGGAATCGCATACCGCACACCGTTGATGGTCCGGAAGGTTTCGGCGGTCTTCTTCTCGTCCTTGTAGTAGCCGACCGGAATGTTGCCCTTCTTGGCGATGAAGCCGCGGACGCCGGACCCAAGCTTGACCTCATTGCCCTCTTCATCGAGGACGGTGGTGCGGTGGTCGATGGTCACCCGCGGGCCACCGCTGTGCGGCGCGTCCTTGGCGACGATGCTGGTGCCACCAAAACCGGTCTCCGACGAGCCAATTGAGTCGGTGATGATCCGATTCGGCAGCAGCTCAAGGAGTTTCTCCTTGATGCTCGGGGAGAACAGCGCGGCGGTGCTGGCAAGCACGAACAACGACGACAGGTCGTAGTCGTTCTCCGCCGACAGCGCATCCAGCAGCGGGCGCGCCATCGCATCTCCGGTGAAGAACAGCAGGTTCACCTTGTGCTCGTGAATGGTGCGCCACACCTGATCGGCGTTGAATTCCGCTGCCAGCACCGTGGTTTGGCCGGAGAAGAGCGACATCCAGGTGGCCGATTGAGTGGCGCCGTGGATCATCGGCGGAATCGGCGGCAACGGCGCCACCGGTGGAGCCGCTGGCGTCGGCGCAGCATCAGGTGGCACTGGCGGCGGCACCGGCTTGGCCGGCGCTGCCGGCAACGGAGGGACCGGCGGAATCGGCGGGGCAGGTGGAGCGGGCGGAGCAGGCAATACCGGCGGCACCGGTGCGACCGGCGGGACTGGCACCATCGGTGGTCAGGATCGGCGCGGCCGGCAACGGCGCCGCTGCGGGCAGCGGCGGCGACGGTGGCATCGGCGGGGACGGCGCGCAAAATGACACCGGAAACGGGGGCACCGGCGGCCAGGGCGGCCAGGGCGGCCTAGGCGGACAGGGCGGCCTCGGCGCCAACGATGGCGGCACCGGCGGCAGCGGTGGCAGCGGTGGCACCGGCGGTAAGGGCGCTGAGGCCACAGTCATCGGCACCGGCGGCAACGGCGGCGACAGCGCCGCCGGCACCCCCGGCACCTAGCGGCGGACAGTTACCCCATCAGGGACGGCACCACCGCGTCGATCAGGTGCGGGCCCGGCTCGGCGAAGGCGGCGTGCAGGGCGTCCGCCAACTCCTCGGCGGTGCTGACTCGACGTGCTGGCACCCCCATGCCTTCGGCGATCTTGACGAAATCCATTGAGGGGCGCGATATGTCAAGCAGATCAAGCGCTTTGGGGCCGGGCGTGGATCCCGCGCCGACGCGCTGCAATTCGATCCGCAGAATGTCGTAGGCGCCGTTGTCGTAGATCACCGTGGTCACGTCGAGGTTTTCCCGCGCCTGCGTCCACAGCCCCGAAATCGTGTACATCGCCGAACCGTCGGACTCCAGGCACAGCACCGGCCGGTCAGGCGCAGCGACCGCCGCGCCCACCGCGGCTGGGATGCCAAAACCGATCGCTCCGCCGGTCAGCGTCAGCCAGTCATGAGCCGGCGCCCCGGCGGTGGCCGACGCCAGCGGCAGACCAGAGGTGTTGGATTCGTCGACGACGATCGCGCGTTCGGGCAGCAGCGCGCCGATCACGTCGGCCGCCGAGGCGGAGGTCAGCGCGCCCGTCGGCAGCTGCGGACGCGACTCGGGCGCCACCGGCGCACTGGTGCCGGGTGCCACCTCGTCGGCCAATGCGGCCAAAGCGTTCGCCGCGCCGCCGTATTCGGTCAACATGTGCACCGCACAGCCCGCCGGAACCAGGTCGCTGGGCATGCCCGGGTAGGCAAAGAACGACACCGGCGATTTCGCACCGGCCAGCACCAGATGTTTGGCACCGTCGAGCTGCGCGGCGGCGCCCTCGGCAAAGTAGTTGAGCCGCTCGACGGCCGGAACCCCGGCACCGCGCTGTAGCCGCGCCGGGAACGTCTCGCATAACAGGCGGGCCCCGGTCGCCTCTGCGATACGCGCCGCCGCGGCCAAACCGGGACCGCGGGTCGCGTCTCCCCCGATCAGGATGATGGTGGGTTCGCCGGAGCGCAGCACCTTGGCTATTGCGCCGACGTCAGCGCCGTTTGCAGAGGCAGACGCAGGCGCCGGCACCGGTGCGGGCGCGGCCCCGTCGGTCCAGGACGCATCGGCGGGCAGGATCAGCGTTGCGACCTGCGGACCCGACTGGCTAGCGGCAATCGCATCGGCCGTGTCAGCGCCGACATCGGCGGCGGCGACGGTACGGCGCACCCATCCCGAGACAGTGCCGGCGAGCGCGTCGATGTCGGATTCCAGTGGGGCGTCATACTTTTTGTGATAGGTGGCGTGGTCGCCGACGACAACCACGATCGGCACCCCGGCCCGGCGGGCGTTATGCAGGTTGGCCAGGCCGTTGCCCATTCCGGGACCCAGATGCAGCAACACCGCCGCCGGCTTGTCGGCCATCCGCGCATAGCCGTCGGCCGCACCGGTGGCCACACCTTCGAAAAGTGTTAGCACGCCGCGCATTTGGGCTACGCTGTCCAGGGCCGCCACAAAATGCATCTCCGATGTGCCGGGGTTGGCGAAGCAGACGTCCACTCCCCCGTCGACCAACGTGTTGATCAGAGCCTGGGCACCGTTCACCTATCTCCCTCTCGTGTGGCGAGTCCGAAGACCCGCTCGGCGTTGGCGTGCAGAAAATCGTGACGAGCCTCGTCGGTGAGTCCGAGCTCGTCCAGACTCGCAAGAGCATGCGCGTGGGCGATCATCGGATAGTTGGTGCCGAACAAGACTTTGCGTTGTCCCGTAACGGTTTTCATGAACCGGATGAGTTCGGGCGGCAGCCGCTTGATGGTGTACGCCGAGGTGTCGATGTAGACGTTCTCATGCTTGCGGGCCACCGCGACCATCTCCTCGGTCCACGGATAACCGACGTGGCCGCACACGATCACCAACTCGGGAAAGTCGAGGGCCACCTGATCGATGTAGGGAATCGGGCGTCCGGTCTCCGACGGCCGCAGCGGGCCGGTGTGGCCGACTTGCGTGCAGAACGGCACACCGGACGCCACGCACTCGGCGAACAGCGGATAGTAGCGGCGATCCGTGGGGGGTGCGTTCCACAGCCAGGGCACCACGCGCAGGCCGACGAAACCCTCTTGGAGCCGGCGCCGCAACTCACGCACCGCCGGCACCGGCTTGTCCAGGTCGACGGTGGCCAGGCCGGCAAACCGGGTGGGGTGCAACCGGATCCATTCGGCAACCTCGTCATTGGAGATCAAATCCTGGCCGCCCGGACCACGCCAGGCGCTGAGGAGGCCGAGGCCGACTTCGGCGGCGTCCATCGCGGCGATCGTCGCCTCGATCGGGATGTCGATATCCGGAATCGACCCACCGGTCCAGCGCCGCAACGAAGCCAACATGTCGCTGCGCAGGAACCGTTGCGTCGGATGCTGCATCCACACATCGATCGTCAT
>JALHRH010000417.1 GCA_022841565.1 Mycobacterium sp.
GTCCAGCGCCATACCGCCCGGCGACAGCTCGGTCGGCGTGGTCGCCGACTACCAGGGCAATGTCTGGTTCGCCACCGGCGGCGGTGTGGTCGGCGTCGCGAAAGTCGGTGGTGGCGTGGCCAGTCTGCAGCTGCCGGCGGGGCAGCAAGTGGCCAACAGCATCTCGGCATCGCCGCTGAACCGCATCGCGGTGGCCACCACTTTCGCCCTCTACGAAATCAACCTCAACGGCGGCGGCAACCCGCAAATCTTGTGGAGCCAGAACTACGACCGCGGCCCGGCCCGCAAGCCCGGCCAGTTGAGCTGGGGAACAGGTTCCACCCCAACATATTTCGGTCCTACCGGTGCCGACTATGTGACGATCGTCGACAACGCCGAGCCGCAGGTGCATGCGATGGTCTACCAATCCGGTACCGGCAACGTCGTCTGCCAGCAGACCGTCCTGACGCTGGGTGGGCCCGGCAGCGAGAACTCGCCGATCGGGGCGGGCAATTCGATGTTCATCGCCAGCACGTACGGCTATCCCTATCCGGCCGTCCCTCCCGATGCGGGGCCGGCGGTGCCGCCGACGGCGCCGTTCGTCGGCGGCATGACCCGGGTGGACATGGACAGTCCGGGTCCCGGCTGTCATACGGTGTGGGAGAGCAAGGTTCGCAGCGCGGCGCTGCCGCACCTGTCCACCGGCGACGGACTGATCTACACCATCACCAGGATCGGGCTCGACCAGACCACACCGGCCGACCTTTTCGCCTACAGCGTCATCGACCCGAACACCGGCAAACTGCTCCACCAGCAACCGAAGTCGGCCACCCTACTCAGCGACCCGCTGCAAACCGCATGCATGGTCCTGATGGGCAACAAGATCATGCAGGGCAATGTCACCGGAATCGGTCGCATCGGGTAGCTATTCGGCTTGTGCGAACTTCATCATCTCGAGGTTCCAGTATCCGCGCATGCTATTGATCAGCCCCTCGTCGTTGACCCGGTAGGTGAACACGCCGCGTACCTCACTGGTGAAGCCGCCCTCGAATTGGCTGTGCAGCACCAGGATATGGGCGACTTCGTTGGGTGAGCTGGACGGGAAGGTTTCTTCGCAGGTGATCGTCAACTTGTTGGCGGCGATGTTGGTGTCGTAGAACACGGCCACGCCTTCTTTGCCCTTCACCCCGGTGCCGTCCGGATTCGTCACGCATTTGCCGATCGGGTCCTCGATGACGACGTCGTCGGCCATCAGCGCCAACCAACCCTCGCGGTCATGGGCTTGCACACAGCGCCACGACGACTGGGACGCGGTCAACGCCGGGGACGCAGCGGTTTGCGTCATTACCGATCCGCGTCCGTGTACCGGATGACGCCGCGAATGTTCTTGCCGTCCAACATGTCCTGGTAGCCCTCGTTGATCTGCTCGAGGCGGTATTGGGTGGTGACCATGTCGTCGAGGTTCAGCTTGCCGGCCTTGTACATGGCCAACAGCTGCGGGATGTCGTACTGCGGGTTACCGCCACCGAAGATGGTGCCCTGCAGGTTCTTCTGCATCAGGGTCAGCATCGCCAGGTTCAGGTTCACGTTGGTGTCCAGCAGGCTGCCGATGGCGGTCAGCACACAGGTGCCGCCCTTCTGGGTGATGTTGAGGTAGCTGTCGACGTCGGCCCCCTGCAGCTCTCCGACGGTCACCAACACCTTGTGAGCCATCAATCCGTAGGTGACTTCCATGATCCCCAGCAGTGCGGCTTCGATGTCCGGATAGACGTGGGTGGCGCCGAACTTCAGTGCCTGATCGCGCTTCCACTCGACCGGGTCGATCGCGAAGATGAAGCGCGCCCCGGCGGCGACGGCCCCCTGCAAGGCCGCCATGCCGACCCCGCCGACGCCGACGATGGCGACGTCCTGGCCCGGTCGGATGTCGGCGGTGCGGACGGCCGAGCCGTAGCCGGTGGTGACGCCACAGCCGACCAGCGCTGCCACCTCGAACGGGACGGACGGGTCGATCTTCACTACCGAGCTGCGGTGCACGACCATGTACGGCGAGAACGTCCCCAGTAGCGTCATCGGAAAGACGTTCTGGCCGCGGGCCTGAATGCGGAAGGTGCCGTCGGACACCGCGGCGCCGGCCAGCAGTCCCGCGCCGAGGTCGCACAGGTTGCGCATGCCGGCTTGACACGTCGGGCACTGCCCGCAGGACGGGATGAAGGACAACACCACATGGTCGCCGGGGGCGATGTTGTCGACGCCGGGGCCGACCTCGGTGACGATGCCGGCGCCCTCGTGGCCGCCGAGCACCGGGAAGCCCGCCATCGGGATGCCGCCGGTCACCAGGTGGTGGTCGGAGTGGCACATGCCCGCCGCTTCCATCTGGATCTTGACCTCGTCCTTGACGGGGTCGCCAATCTCGATTTCCTCGATGGACCACGGTTGGTTGAATTCCCAGATCAGTGCGCCTTTTGTCTTCACGGTTGACCTGACCCCATTTCGCCTTTGAATGAGAGTGCCTGGACCCATGATGCCGGGCACTGGACGGGTGCCATGGCACCCTTGACCCGCCAGCATAGCGTGTTCAACAAAACAAATGCTTGGTTGGGTGCGGCCGACCGAGTGAGCGGCTCACCAGATCGGCACCGGTGCCTTCCCCAACGGGTAGTAGCCGGGCAGTTTCTCCCCGGCCAGGCTGCGCTCGATCCGCTTCTGCATCCCCGGCGACAGCTTCCCGGCTTTCATCAGGTCGAGGTACAGCGCCTGCACGTGGCCGAAGTCGAAGAAGTCGCGTTGCCATTCGATCTTGGCGTCGGTGTTGAGCCGAAACCAGCTGCCACCGATCCCGTAAACCTCGGAACGGCCGCCGTCGGAGCCGATGGCGACCTGCTTCCAGAACCCAACGATCTCGCCCTGCTTGTCGTCGATGAGGACCTTCTGATACGGGTACTGCCAGTTCTGTAGCCCCTCCATCTCCAGGCTCAACGCGATGTCGCGGATCTCGTCGATGCCGACGCACATCACGTCCTCCTTGGGGCCGATGTTCCAGCCGTAGGTGGCGTCATCGGCGTAGAACTCCGCCAGACCCGTCCAGTCGCCTTCCCGCTCGGCCACCCGGTTGGCCTCCAGCCAGCGGTCGACCCAGGCTTCTAGTTCCGCGCGGGGATGTGCCGTCATGTCAGCCTTCTTTCGCTTTGATGGACAGGGCCTGGGTGGGACAGGAGGCGACGGCCCGCTCGACCTCGGCACGGGACTCTTCCGGCGGTTCGGGGTCGATGATCTCGACCTTGCCGCGCCTGGGCACCCGGAAGTGGTCCGGCGCCTCGAGTTCGCACATGGCGTGGCCCTGGCACAGATCCAGATCCACTTCGATCCGGAAACCCATCGCAGTCAGCCCCGGCCGCGCTTGCGGTAACGGACGGTGGCCGGCCGGGCCAGCTGCACCACCATCTTCGAGTGGTCGTTGTGGTAGCTGTCGGCGGGCTGGACCATCTCAAACTCATACTCGCGCAGCAGCACCGAGAAGATCGCCTTGATCTGCATCTGGGCGAACGCGGCGCCGACGCACCGGTGCCGGCCCGCACCGAACGGAATCCAGGTCCAGCGATTGACCAGGTCTTCCTGCCGGGGCTTCTCGTAGCGGTCCGGATCGAAGGAGTCGGGGTTGGGGAAGTCCTCCGGAATCCGGTTGGAGATCGCCGGGGACGCGGCGACGAAGTCGCCGGTGTGGATCGGGTACCCCTGCACCTCGAACTCGCCCTGGGCCACCCGCATCAGGATGATCAACGGCGGGTGCAGCCGCAGGGTCTCCTTGAGCACGTTCTCCAGCTTCGGAATCTGGCGCAGCGCATGGAAACTCACCTCCCGGCCGTCTGCGTAAAGCTCGTCGAGTTCCTTGACGACGTCGGCGTAGACCGCGGGGTGACGCATCAATTCGATCAAGGTCCACGCCGAGGTGCCGGAACTGGTGTGGTGGCCGGCGAACATCAGCGAGATGAACATCCCGGTGATCTCGTCGGCGGAGAATCGTGGGTTGCCGTCCTCGTCCTTGATGGACACCAGCACGTCGAGCATGTCTCGGTCGCTTTTGTCCTTGGGCGGGTTAGCAATTCGCTGGTCCATGATCTCCTGGACCAACGCCACCAGCCCTACCCGGGCCTCGTCGCGAATCCGAAAGCTTTCGATCGGCA
>JALHRH010000418.1 GCA_022841565.1 Mycobacterium sp.
AGTCCCCGGTTGCAAGAGCACGACTACGTCCTCGATTCCACCGAGGACCTGGTTGCCCAGCACGGCATCGAAGCCGTGACGATCCGTGCCCTCACCAAGGCCACCGGCGTCTCCAACGGTGCGATCTATCGCACTTTCGAATCCCGCGGCGGTCTGCTCGGCCGTGTCTGGATTCGAGCGGAACGCCGCTTCCTGGACCAGTTGGCCAGCCTGATCAAAGAGGCCGAGGCCCAACCTGGCAGTGAACCTTTAGACGCGGTGTATGCCGCCGCCGAGACATCGCTGCTGTACCCGGACTTGTACCCCGGTTCGTCGGCATGCCTGATGACGGTGCGTCGCGACGACGTCGTGAGCCAGCCGATGCCGGCCGAAATCGCCGATCAACTGCAGGCTCTCGACCGCGAGCTCGTCGCAGTGATGACGCATCTGGCCGAAGACCTTTGGGGGCGCAGAGACGACAGCGCGGTCGACCTGATCGCCACCTGCATCGTCGATCTGCCGAAGTGGATCGGCCTGCGTGGCAGGCGGTACAGCCTGCCCATCCTGCGTGACTACCTGCGCGCGGCAGTGCGGTCGGTACTCGAAGTGGGGCCGCCGCCGGCTGGGGCAGGCCGCGAGCTGGCCGCCAGCGGCGCTCGCCACGGCGCTGCGTAACCCTCGTCAGCCAAACGCGAGGGCGTCCTGCACCGTCGGATAAATCGGGAGCAGCGCGGTCAACCCGCAGGCCTTGACGATCCGGGTCACGATCGGCGCGCGAGCCACCAGCCGCACTGCGACGCCGCGGCGACGGCACTGTTCGGCGGCGTCGGCCAGCACACCGTAGGCGCAGCAACCCATGAAATCGACGTCAGTGACGTCGACGACAAACGGGACGGGCGCGGTAGCGGTGGCGGCCGCTTCTGTCACCAGCCGGCGCCAGGTGTTCTCGTTACAGGCGTCGATTTCACCGCCGGCGTAGATCACCACCGCCTCGCCGCTGCGGTCGGTCATCGCACGCAGGGTGCTGCGCGGCTCACCGAGCTCGTTCACCAAGCGGGTGCTGAGGGTGAGATGGCTGGGAAAAGATTCTGCAAAGACCAGGCTCATGGTGCACTCCTAATCGACTGGCGCAAATACCGCCGCGATGGATGCCCGCCCTGCACATCTGAAGACAGACAGATTGATCGCCCCGTAAATCTCAGTTTTATAACAGAACAGCGCGTTTTGTCTACCTGGCGGGGGTATGAGTATGGTATGTCGCGCGGTGACTACGCTCGACGCATCGCCGGCAGACGGTCTTCGCCTCGAAACCGACCGCGACGGGGCCGGGGGGCCAGCTTAGACCGCCTTCTCCGGAGTTCCGGTCTTGCGATAGTGCTCTTCCTCGAGTTCGGCAATCGCGCGCGCAGTGCGTTCGCGCAGCACGATTGCCGCCGTGATACCGCAGATGACCGCGATGACCAGGGCAACCCAGGAGAACCGGGACATCCAGCGTTCTGCGGCCACTCCCGCGAAATAGACCAGGGCGGTCGTGCCGCCAGCCCAGCAGATGCCACCGCTCACATTGGCCGCCAGGAAGCGCGGGTAGGGCATTTTCAAGGCGCCGGCCAGCGGCCCGGCGAAGATGCGCAGCAGGGCGATGAAGCGGCCGAAGAACACCGCACGGACACCCCAGCGGTTGAACGTCCGCTCGGCGAGTGCCACGTGCCCTGGACCGAAATGCTTGGGAAATCGGCGGCCGAGCCGGTCGAACAGTGGCATTCCGAACCGCCGGCCGATCGAGTAGCCGATGGAGTCGCCCATAACGGCACCGAGCACCGCGGCCGCACCGACGCCGATCGGATTGACCCCCAGTTCGTGATGCGACGACATCAACGCCGCGCTGACCAACACGATCTCGCCTGGCAGGGGGATGCCTAGGCTTTCCACTCCGACGACGCCGCCGACCAGCAGATAGATCGCCAGCGGCGGGATGGAATGCAGCAGGGCGTCCAGATCCATGGATAAAGGATGCCTGACCATTGCGCACTCTGCGCCCGAACGTGCCACCAGGTATCTTCGCCGCGGAGTTCGAGGTCGCGATCATCGAGCGCCCGGGTGGCTCCGACGCCATGTTGGCGGGTCGCCTGAGAGAGGGGGAAACGAGGTGGGTCGTGTTATCGATCGACCTGATGCCACGAACCGTCCAACGCGACGACGCCGAGAAACCGAATCGGGAATTACCCGGACGGAGTGGGTGCGTTTTCGGTGAAGTTCGGCAGAAAGCGCTGGCGTAGCTGGTTGAACGCCTGCGGGTTCGGGCAACCTCGGTAGAGCCCGTGGAGTCGGCGCGCCAGCACGGCCGCGGGTGTTTCGGTGGTGTCTACCTCGAAGTCGTACTCAGCGTCGGCGTGGGCCGCGCGAGCGCTGCCGCGGTTCCACCCCGGGTAGCGGTTGCCGCGCTCTTGTTCCCGGCGCGCGCCTTCGGCGTCGGAGACGTGCACGCCCACCATCCACACCTGGCAGCCCTGGTAGATCTGCAGGGCGTCGAGCAGCCAATCACGTGTCCAGATCACGTCGTCGGCGATGACGTTCATACCGTTGTCCAGGTAGGCCCTGATGGCGTGGTGGCGTGCGCGCATAGCGCGGTCCAGCAGGGGGCCGGGGTGCACGGTGAAGTACTGCAGGCCGTCGTCCTCGAGCGCGCTGTCCCATGTGTAGTACTCGGGGCGCACCCGGGCCAGGTCGAGTTGTTCAGGCGGTAAGGCCAGCCAGAACACGTCGATCCCAAGGTGTATCCAGCATTCTTCGGCCAGATTTTGGAACGCCTGGGCGAGCGAGGTTTTTCCGGCGCTGGACCCGCCGTTGAGGACGATGAGCTTGCCCGGTGCCGCAGCAGTCATAGCTGCCGAAGGGTATCCCACGGGGTGGTTGCGTGGGCCGGTTTCATGCGTTGCCCGTCAGTTTGCTGCGCGTAACGGTTGCCGGACCCGGCCGACATCCGGTCCGGACACGAATCGACAGGCTGGGAACGCGTCCTAAGGCGAACCCGCCACCGGGTGGTATCGGCCAAATGCCCGTCGAGGTGTTCGCGGTGGGTCTAGGATCTGTTGCTGCCGAGTGCGTGGATGACGCGGCGACCGGCGGTCGGGAGGTTGCAGATGTCGTTTGTGATTGCGGCGCCGGATGTCGTGTCGACGGCTGCGTCGAATCTTGCGCGGGTCGGATCCCTGCTCTGGGCGGCGAACGCCGCGGCCGCGGTGCCGACCACGGGGATCGTGGCTGCTGCGGCTGATGAGGTGTCGGCTGCGGTGGCGGCGTTGTTCGACGCGCACGCGCAGGGTTATCAGAGTGTGAGTGCGCAGGTCGCGGCGTTTCATGAACAGTTTGTGCGGTCGCTGACGTCCGGTGCGGGCGCCTACAACGCTGCCGAGGCGGCCGGCGCAGCGCCGTTAGGTGACCTGCTGGGGTTGATCAACACCCCGACCCAGACGCTGCTGGGCCGTCCATTGATCGGAAACGGTGCTGACGCGCCGGACTTTTCCGGGGCGGCCGGCGGGCCCGGCGGACTGTTGCTCGGTAACGGTGGTCGCGGCGGCTCGGGTGCGGTTGGTCAGGCCGGCGGTCCGGGCGGCGACGCCGGATTGATCGGCAATGGCGGCATCGGCGGTGCGGGCGGTGCGGGTATGACCGGGTCGGGCGCCGCCGGTGGTGCGGGCGGTCGGGGTGGCTGGCTGATCGGCAACGGTGGCACCGGCGGGTCCGGTGGAGCGCAGGGAGCCACTGCGGTCGGCGGCGTGGGCGGAATCGGCGGGGCGACCGGCCTGTTCGGCAGCGGTGGAGCGGGAGGTCACGGCGGCGTTGGTGCCACCGGAGGTGTCGGCGGTACCGGTGGGGTTGGGGGCGTGTTCGGCAACGGCGGGTTCGGCGGGGCCGGCGGCCAGGCGGCGGCCGGTGGTGTCGGCGGCGCGGCGAGCCTGTTCGGTTCCGGCGGCATCGGCGGGGTCGGTGGTTCCGGAGCGCCCGGCGGAGCTGGCGGTGCCGGTCCACTGCTGATCGGCAACGGCGGCAACGGCGGGCTGGGCGGAGCCGGCGCGGCCGGCGGTAACGGCGGGGTTGGCGGCGGGTTGTTCGGCGACGGCGGCGACGGCGGTCAAGGCGGGCCCGCGATCGCCGGAGTAC
>JALHRH010000419.1 GCA_022841565.1 Mycobacterium sp.
CAGAGTTGAAGAGATCCGTCGACCCAAGCCGGAGTGCCGCGAACGCCTTGTTGTCCCAATCTTCCTGAGAGAGTTTGCCGAAGCCGCCGGCCTGGAAGTGGTCACCAAACTGCCCGATCGCGTCGATAAATGACGGAAATGCCACACTCACCCCTGTCGCATTGGTCAAGAGTTGCGCCGTCGGCACCGTTTGGGCTTCGGCCACCGTTTCAAACACGATCAGTAACGTCTCGACCAACGGGTTCAGTGCGTCGGTGTATCGACCGAGACGATCGATGGCCGATATCAGTTTGGGCGTCAGTGCGCCGGCACTCACCTCGCCAACACGAAACAGCAAGGCCTGAAGAGAAAAGTTCCCCGTCGGTACCGTGTGGATGTGCATTCCGTCGCGGAGTGCGTGCCCCCCCGGACTCGCGACGACGTTGATGCCGGTGACGCCGAAAAAATTAGTGGGCCGGAAATCAATGTCCATCGTGTCGGTCAGACCTGTCACGGAACCTTTTTGCAGGTTGACGAGCAGCCGAACGCCACCACCTGGCGCACTGGCTATATTCGTGACCTCTCCTACCGTGACACCGTGCATGACGATCGCAGTTCCCTTGCGAACGCCTTGGCCCACATAGGGAGTGTCGATCGCTACGGAGATGCGGTCAGCTGGTCGGCTAGCGAGTGGATCAGCGACAATAATGAAACCGGCAACGACGGCGCACAGCACCACCGCCGCGCCGATTATCGTCAACGTCCGGTCAATGGACTCCGTCGACCCTCGTAGCAACATGGCTGCCGATCTACCCCTTGAACTCGTATTGCGGTTGAACGCCCCAGAGCATCACCGTTAGTGTGAAATCGAGGACCATGATCGTGACCAGACTTGTGCGCACGGCGCGACCTGAGGCCAGGCCGACGCCGACGGGTCCACCCGACGTGAAATACCCGTAGTAGCAATGAATCAGTGTGGCTGCTGCACAGAAAACTGTTGCCTTAACGACGGAGTAAAGAAGATCGGTTGGTGACAAGAACATGATTAGGTAATGGTTATATGTACCCCCCGGTTGTTTATAGAATGTCTTGATGACGAGGTCCAGCATGGAGAAACCCGTGAGTAACGTCAGCAGGTAGCCCGGCACCACAACCGCCATGCCCCCGATGAGCCGGGTACCGACGACGAATGGTATCGGCCTCAGGCCCAGCGCGTCGACGGCATCGATCTCTTCCGAGATGCGCATAGCGCCGATTTCGGCAGTCATTCGGGTTCCGGCCTGCGCGGTGAATGCAATACCCGCCACCAGTGGGCCGATCTCCCGAACGGTTCCCACGCCGCCAATAATTCCTGAGAGCGCACCAAACCCGATCAAATTCAATACCGCAAACGACTCAATGGCTATTGACGCGCCGACCACGACGCCGAGGATAACCAAAACGCTAATCGTGCCGCCGTCCACCACGATCGAGCCGCGGCCCCAGGCCAGACTGTTCACCGCCTGCATCGTTTGTCGGGGATACTTACGAAGGGTCAACGGCAGGAACCAGATCGTCTGGCCAATGAACAGCGCCCACTGACCGACTTCCCGCAGTGGCTTTCGGATTGGCGGAATATTCACCAACCAAGTAGCGAGGGACAGGGAAGGAGCCGAGCTGCCGGCAGCCATTAAGCAATCTCCGACGGAAAAAACATCACTTGCAATTGTGTTATGGCGAGGTTGGCGACAAGTATGAACACGACATTGAGTACCACTGATGCGTTCACCGCGTCGGCAACGCCGCGCGGGCCGCGTTTTGCCTCCATTCCCCGCAGCGACGATACTATCGCGACGATTGCAGCAAACACGACGGTCTTGATCATGGCGAACCACAAGTCAGGGATATTGGCGAATAACCCAAACGAATCCCAGAAGCTCCCGGGCGTCACATAAGCAACTGTCACCCCGAGTATGTAGGCGGCAGTCGTGCCCGAAACCAGGATGACCGTGCACAACATCGGAGCTATCGAAATCAGCGCCAAGAACCGCGGCACCACCAGTCGCCGGACCGGATCAATACCTATCACCCGAAGGGCGTCAAGTTCTTCCCGGATCGCGCGTGCACCGAAGTCCGACGCGATGGCGGAAGCGGCGGCGCCGCCCATCAACAACCCCGCAGTAATCGGCGCCCCCTGCCGCACGACACCAACCCCACTCGCCGCGCCGATCAGAGAGCTCGCGCCCACCTGATTTACCAGCCCAGATGAGACAACCGACACCATCGCCCCGAAAGGGATGGCCATCAGGACCGCCGGCGTCACCGTTACCTTGAGCAATGTCCATGCCTGCACCAGGAAATCGCCCACCGGCAGCCGCAACGCGATCGAGTCGCCGATGGTGTAGCGCACCACGTCGATGGTGAGCTTTACGCCACGGCCGGTTGTGCCGGCCGACCGTATCGGGATCGTAAAGACCCGTTTAGCCGCCGCGCCCACCCGCAAGAGGTTCGCGCTCAGTGGTTTCGCCACATCCGTGCGGCCGAGGCGAGTGGTCATGGTCGACCGTCAACGTCGCACATCTATCACTTCATCCGAGTCGTCACATATTTGCTCGGTCATCGTCGACAAGAACGGCCCATCGGAATATTCGCTGCTGCTCGTGATCGGGCCAGGCAAACGCTCCATTCAGACCTCCCCTGCGCTCCGACGGGCTACGCTACGTCCACCCTCCACGGTGTGAGCGGTGCTGGGGCATTGCCCTAACGTGACATATGTTACAGTAACAGGATCCTTTCGGCAGCGAAAGGGCAAATCCGCCGGTTACAGATCGATGCGTAGTTCGCTGGACGGGTGCCATCGGTGCGCCCACGAGAACCGGCCAATTAACGTGGCGCTTGCCAATGCACTGCGGGAGTACAGCAACCGGTTGGCCGTGCTCGAATCCACGGCCAACCGGCGCCCGCGCTCTTGAAGAAGCCAACGCCAAGGACAACAGCCCTGGTCGCGAAGGCACTCGACCTTTGACACACGGCCCCGCGTCGGCTGACGCGGGCCCTTCGGGCGTGGCGAGGTAAATGGCTCGCCCTGGTCCTGAAACATTCCGGCCCGTGAAACCGAAACAGTGATTGGCGATCAGTCGGCCGGAAGGACCAGCGTTGTCGAATATTGTTGCGGTTCCGGAGCTGATGGCCTCCGCGGCAACGGATCTGGCCTGCGTCAGGACGGCGCTCAACGCCGCCCACGCGTCGGCCGCGCTGCCCACCTCCGAGCTGCTGGCCGCCGGCGGCGACGATGTTTCGGCAGCGGTTGCCGCACTGTTCTCCCGGCACGCTCAGCAGTACCAGGCGCTAAGCGCCCAGGCAGATGCGTTTCATCAGCGGTTTGTTCAGTTGTTGACGTCAAGCGCCGGTGGATATGCGGCGGCAGAGACCGCTAACGCCGGCCCCCTGCAACCGGTGCTCGACCTCATCAACTCCCCCACCCAGGCGTTGCTGGGGCGCCCGCTGATCGGTAAAGGTGCCGACGCGGCGACGCCGGGCGGCGCCGGCGGGGCCGGTGGCCTGCTGATCGGCAACGGCGGCAACGGCGCGGCCGGGGCCGGTGGTCAGGCGGGCGGTGCGGGCGGGGACGCGGGTCTGATCGGTAACGGCGGTGCGGGCGGAGTGGGCGGTAGCGGAGCGGCCGGCGGCGCCGGCGGCGCCGGCGGATGGCTGCTCGGTAACGGCGGTAGTGGCGGATCCGGTGGGCTGGGCGGCGGTATCGGCGGCGCCGGCGGGGTTGCCCGGGTGATCGGCTTCGGTGGTGCCGGCGGTGCGGGCGGAATCGGCACGGCGAGCGGGACGGGCGGCGGTGGTGGTGCCGGCGGTCAGGGCGGATTCCTGTTCGGCGGCGGCGGCAACGGCGGTGCTGGGGGATGGGGTGGGTCGGGGGATGTCAGCGGGTTGGGCGGCGACGGCGGTACCGGCGGGCGCGGGGGCGCCGCGGGTCTGCTTTACGGCAATGGCGGCGCCGGCGGCGCCGGCGGCCAGGGCGGGGGGGCCGTCGGTAAAGCGGGAGGTGTCGGCGGCGACGGGGGTGCCGGCGGCCCAGGCGGTGACGCGGGCTGGATGGGCACAGGCGGGAACGCCGGCG
>JALHRH010000420.1 GCA_022841565.1 Mycobacterium sp.
GCCGCTACCGGCGGGTGCTACTACGCTGGGCGGGGCTGACCACGGCCGGGCTGTTGCTGGTGCTGGCCGCGGCCCGGCCTGGGCTGCCCCACGGCGAGCCCGGCGGGCAGGCCGTCAACAAGGCGTCCTCCGGGACAGCCAACATCAACGTCTTCTTCGTCGTCGACCGCTCCGTGGACGGCCGGGTGGACGACCACAGCGAAGCCACCTCACGCATGTCAGGCATCCGCAGCGACATCACTGCACTGATCGACCAGTACCCACGGGCCCGCTTCGCCCTGATCGGCTTCGCTTCCCACGCCAGCCTCGAGTGGCCACTGTCGGATGACGCGTGGAGTCTCAAACCGTTGATTGCGGGCCTGTCCAGCTACACCGAAGTGCCCCCCGACGCCATGTTCCGGGTCAACGTCGGCGCCGCCAACGACGTGCTGCGCACCCAACTGGCCGCCGCCACCGAGTGCCACCGCGACTCGAAGAACCTGGTGTTCTACTTCGGTGAAGGTGCTGGCGGCTCGCGAGCCCAACAAGCCGGCTTCGAGATCCCCCGCGAAGCAATCGCCGGCGGGGCAGTACTGGGCTACGGCACCCCTGCCGGTGGCCCCATCCCGCAGGGCTACACGAACGGCACCCTCCTCTACATGTGGGATGCCCAGAACAACCGCGCCGCCACCTCCGCGGTCAACGAGAGCTCCCTCAAAGCGGTCGCTGCCGAACTCGGCGTCCCCTATTTCCACCGCGACACCGCCCCGATCGCCCCGGTCCTGCCAGCGGTCGACCTCGCCAGCGGCCAAAGCGTTGACTCCCCGCTGGTGTCCACCCTGACCGCCGAACGGACCGAGCTTTACTGGGCATTCACCGCGCTGGCCGCCGTGCTTGCGCTGGCCGAAATCGCGGTCACGCTCCGCGAATTCCGCCGCACCGCCTACCAACACCGAGCTGCGAGGCCCTGATGCTGCAACGCGACCCCAAGCGCGCCGCACGCCACGCGCAACAGCACCTCGCCAGCTGGTGGCGCCGAGGACCCTCGCGGCTGCGGCTGCGGCGCCGCCTCATCGTGTCGTCGGTGCCGATCACGCTGCTGTTGATAGCGGTCATCGGCAAAATCACCTCGACCATGCTTACCGGAAACGCGGCGATCACCGACTTCGCCCACCACGACATCGACGCCCTACGCGCCGATGTCGCCACCCTCAACAGCTTCAACATCCTTGAACCGGAACAGGTTTCATTTATCGCTGGTGACCTCGCAGTCCTTGAGGGCAGACTCGAAGACGCCGAACACCACTTCTCCGCGGCCCTGGGGGGTGCCGATGGTGACCAGGCCTGCCCGGTGCGCGTCAACCTTGAACTTGTTCGGGAAACCCGCGGTGACATCGCCGCGGCCAACGGCAACATCACCCAGGCCGAGACGCTGTACAACACTGCGCTGCAGACCATTTCGCAGGCACCCGCGGAATGTTTCGCCGCCAATGCCGACCCCAACCCCGACCGTCGCCAGATCCGCCATGACGCCGCCGCACGGCTAGCGGACAAGATCAAGGCGCTGCATCTGCCACCGCCACCCCCGCCGGCGCCGCCGCAAACCCTCACTCCGGCGCCGCCGCCGACCTCGCTGACCTCGACCGCTCTGCCGCCGCCCCCGCCGCCGGGGGCCACCTCGACCCCGAAACCGCCCCCACCGGCACCTCAGGCCGCTGACGGCACCGGCCCCGTGATCGGGCCCTCGCCCGGGCGCCCCGACGGGCCGGGACCCCTCAACGACGTCACGCCGGATCGACTGCCGGTCTCGGGCACTGGATCCGCCCCACCCCACCGCTTGGTCCCCGGCGACCCTCTCGACCGGCTCCGCAACACGCTCACCGACGCGAACTCCACCGGGGGCAGCGTCGAACCGGCGACCTGACACTCCACGGCGTTGGCCCAGCCTCAACCGGTCACCACGGTCAGGCCCCACTGGGCAAGCCACGGCCGCACCAATTCGGCTACCGAGAACGTTGCGGGGATTGAGCATCCGGGATTGGGGTCGTTGGGGCGCCCACCCCGGATGTGGATTCCGACGGGCACCGCGCCGTCGTCCCGAAGCAGGTAAACCGGACCACCGGAGTCGCCGCACTGGCTGGCGGCCAGGAACGCCACCTTGCTGTCGGTGACGTCGGTGACTTGTCCGCATTCCATCCGGCCGGTCCGCATGCCGAACTTGCACAGTTGCTGGCCGGCTTGCAGATCGGCGGCAACACTACTGACGGGCATCGATCCCGTTATCGATGCCGTGCGCGGGATCTTGTCGGAATCCAGCATGACCAGCCCGATGTCGTGAGCTTCGCCGCGCGTTCCCTCACTGATGGTTTGGGTGAACGTCCCCACTGTCTGGTAAGGAACCGAACCGGAGTTCATGCTGACTTTGCTCACCCCACCCGGCTTGTTGCAGTGGCCGGCAGTCAGCACCCCGGTCTGGCCGTCCGCGGTACGTACCAAGAAACCTGCGGTACAAGCCATTCCGCCGGTGCCGTCGGCGTAGGTGACGGCGATGGCCGTCCCCGGCCCGATCGCACTGGCTACCGGCAAGGTGACTAACGGCTGCACCGGCACCTTGCGCGGTCCGGGCAGGAAGATGGTCGCCACGAACGCCGCCGCGCTCAGCAGCGCGAATATCGACAGTCGCCAGCTGTAGGTTCCGGCGCGCCGCGCGGCCAGTAGCGGCCAGGCCGCCACCCCCAGAGACAGCAGCGCCCCGATCATGAGCATGATCGCGCGCCCGGATGTCAGTTGAGGCAGACCCACGACGTGCGGTCAGGGCGTGACGGCGGGCTCGGAAATGGGTTCAGCGGAGACCGGATCGTCAGCGTGCCGGTGGTGCCGGCGGTACTGGCGAATCTCATAACCCAGCCCGCACAACCCAAGCGCGCCCGTGCACACCGACACCAGAACCAACAGCGGGTTCCCGTCGCCGGCGAACGCGTTGCCCAGGATCACCACCGCCGCGGTGCCGGGCAGCAGGCCGGCCACCGTGGACCACGTGTAGGGCATCACCCGCACGGCGGAGGCGCCGGCGGCGTAGTTGATCGCCGAGAACGGTACCGCGGGAATGAACCGCAGCGACAAAATAGCCAGCCAACCCCGCTCACCCAGTCGCTGATCAAGCCGCCCGATGGTGCGGCTGTGCACCAGGCGGTTCAACCGCCAGCCCGTCGCGCGGATCAACAACGTCGCCAGGACCGCGCTGGCCGTGCTGGCGGTCACCGCGATGAGCACGCCGACCACCGGTCCGAACAGCAGACCGGCCGCCAGCGTGAACGCCGTGCGGGGGAAGGGTGGCACGGTGACGACCGTATGCACGAGCCAGAACACCAGCGGGAACCATGGTCCCAGCGATCGGGCCCAGTCGCGCATTTCCATGGCCGTGGGCAGGGGAACCAGCAGCGCCACCGCCACCAAGACTGTGATTCCCACCACGGTAGCGAGCAGCCGCGGCACCGACGCCTGACGTGCGGCCGCGACCGCGGCCACGGCGATACCGCGCACCGTATCGGTGGTTTTGCAGATGGCGGCGGTTGTCACGGCTCCCAAGGGTACGGGGCGAAGGTGAATATCGCGTTTCCCCGGGCTGGCGTTTCGCCGCGGCGGCGTGCGGTTCGGCGGTATCTCGATTCCTAAATTTTGGGGCGGATCAATTAGCCTTATTAGCTAAGTGACAAGCCGGAAGTGAGCCGAAGCAAGACCGTCTATTGCTGCGGAAACAGGAGCAAATCGGTGTCCATTGACGTACCCGAACTCGCCGACCTAGAACAGGTTCGCAGGCGCTGGCGTAGTGCGGTTGCCGGTGTGTTGGCCAAGAGCGCCCGCATCGATCCCGCCGAACTGGGCGACCACCCTGAGCAGCGCCTGGACACCCCGACATACGACGGGTTCGTCATCCGTCCGCTCTACACCGCTTTCGAGGAGTTGCCGGAGTCACCGCTGCCCGGACAGTGGCCCTTCGTGCGTGGCGGCGACGCATCGCGCGACGTCAAGTCCGGCTGGAAGGTCGTCGAGGCGTTTCCCTCACCCGGTGCGTCCGCAGGTGAGGCGAA
>JALHRH010000421.1:0-2933 GCA_022841565.1 Mycobacterium sp.
ACCTTTTCCAGAGGATTACCTCAGCGCCTCGCTGGCCAGCCTGGAGCGCTCGGTGACGGATTGACGCCGATGCGTTGTGCGAGTTCGGCGAACCCGTCTCGTACCGCGTCGGGTTGGTCTTTCCAGGGAAAATGGCCCGCCTGCGGTATGACACACCAGATCACGTTCTCGGTGTGAAAGCGCTCCGGCTGCCAGAGCGATTGCGTGACGATCCGGTCTGCTGAGCCGCTCACGATCAGGGTTGGCAATGTGGTTGGCCGCCAAGCCAATTGGTATTCACGGTCGAAATGATCGGCCGACCACTGCGCGGCCCGGAAGTTGTATGGCAACCGCGCCAGCATTTCGCACCGGCGGCGAGACTGTCAGCCGGAAAGTTCCACGGCGCAGACTGCACCGCAATCTCGCGCAGGTTCTCGTTGTTGGGATCCGGGGCGTAACGGGCGGTGGCTCGTTGCACGCCCGGTAACGGGTTCTTGGTGGTCATCTCCTCATAGACCGGGATCCACGATGCATCGGGTGCCGTGCTGATCAGCACGAGACCATCGAGCACCCCGGCCAGGGACGGAGTCGCCAGCAGGTATTCACCCCCCGTCGAATGCCCGACATAACCCGGGCGCTCGACGGCCTGAGCCGCTTCGAGCAACACCTGTGGCCACAGGCTGTAAGGATCCGCGGGCGCGCCAGGGGCGTTCGTGTTCGATCCGTCGCCGGGCAGATCGACCAGCCATGAGCATCCTGCCACCGCGACCGCGTCGACGAGCTCGGGCAAGCACTCCGAGCCGATGCCCGGGCCGCCCCGGAGGAAGAGCCAGTTCACATCACCGTCGCGACGGCGGAGCAGACGCAGCCGGACACCCGACGGCGTCCACTGGACATGCTGGCTAGCCATGGACCTCTTGCCTGAGTGGTGCGGCCTCCAATGGGCCGCGGGTCCAAAAATACCTCCGGTGGCAACCGCATCCGCTTCCGAGAAAGTCTTGACTGACTCCAGATAAGTGCGGAGTATGAGCATGTGTCCTCGGATCACGCCGAGCAGTTGCGAATGGCCGATTTGCGGGTAACGCGGCCACGAATTGCTGTGATGGAGGCTGTACATGCTCATCCGCACGCGGACACCGACACGATTTTCTCCGCGGTGCGACTCGTTCTCCCCGACGTGTCCCGGCAAGCGGTATATGACGTGCTGAGTGCGCTGACCGCAGCCGGCCTGGTGCGGCGTATTCAGCCCTCCGGTTTGGTCGCGCGGTACGAATCGCGCGTCGGCGACAACCATCACCACGTTGTGTGCAGATCCTGCGGGGTCATCGCCGACGTCGATTGCGCTGTCGGAGATACGCCGTGTCTGACGCCCTCGGACGACAACAACGTGTTGGATGGGTTCGTCCTCGATGAGGCCGAGGTCATCTACTGGGGCCTGTGCCCCGAATGCTCGAGTACTGATTCCTGATCACAACCGTGATCACAGCCCGTTTCAAATAACCCGGAAGGAATGCTGTGTCATCCGATACATCCGATAGCCGACCTCCTCACGCCAGCGACTCGGCCAGCACGAGCGAGAGCGAGAACCCGGTCATCCCGTCGCCGACACCCAAATCGCATGCTCCGCGGACCAATCAGGACTGGTGGCCCAACCAGGTTGACGTGTCGAGGCTGCATACGCACTCACCGCAGGCCAGCCCCCTCGGCGAAAACTTCGACTACGCCGCGGAGTTCGCCAAGCTTGACGTCGAGCAACTCAAGGCCGACCTGGTCTCGGTGATGACGACGTCGCAGGACTGGTGGCCGGCTGACTACGGGCACTACGGAGGCTTCTTCATCCGGATGAGCTGGCATGCGGCCGGTACCTACCGCATCTTCGACGGTCGCGGCGGTGGCGGCCAGGGCATGCAGCGGTTCGCCCCGCTGAACAGTTGGCCGGACAACGCCAGCCTGGACAAGGCGCGCAGGCTGCTATGGCCGGTCAAGAAGAAGCACGGCAACAAGATCTCCTGGGCAGACCTGCTGGTCTTCGCCGGAAACGTTGCCCTGGAAGACATGGGCTTCCAAACCTTCGGCTTCGCCTTCGGCCGTGCCGACGTCTGGGAACCGGAAGAAACCCTCTTCGGCGAAGAAGACGAATGGATGGGCACCGACAAGCGGTACTCCGGTGATCGAGAACTCGCGCAGCCCTATGGCGCAACCACCATGGGCCTGATCTATGTCAACCCGGAAGGCCCCGAGGGCAAGCCGGATCCGGTTGCCGCGGCGCGTGATATCCGGGAGACGTTCGGGCGTATGGCCATGAACGACGAGGAGACCGCGGCACTCATCGTCGGTGGTCACAGCTTCGGCAAGACCCACGGCGCCAGCGCAGATCCGGTCGGCCCGGAGCCGGAGGCCGCCCCGATCGAGCAACAGGGGTTGGGCTGGAAGAGCACGTACGGCACCGGCAGCGGCAAAGACGCCATCACCAGTGGCCTGGAAGTAGTGTGGACGCCCACCCCGACGAAGTGGGACAACACCTACCTGGAGACTCTCTATGGCTACGAGTGGGAGCTGACCAAGAGTCCCGGCGGGGCATGGCAGTTCACCGCGAAGGACGGTGCCGGCGCGGGCACCATTCCCGACCCGTTTGGCGGGCCGGGCCGTAACCCGACCATGCTGGTGACCGATTTGTCGCTGCGCGAGGACCCGATCTATCGGCAGATCACGCAGCGCTGGTTGGAACACCCGGAGGAACTGTCCGAGGCGTTCGCCAAGGCCTGGTACAAGTTGCTGCACCGCGACATGGGGCCGATCAGCCGCTATCTCGGGCCGTGGATTCCCGGACCGCAACTCTGGCAGGACCCGGTTCCGGCGGTCGACCACGAGTTGGTGGACGACAGCGACATCGCGGCCCTCAAGAGCAAGGTGCTCGAGTCGGGTTTGTCGATTCCGCAACTGGTGAAAGTCGC
>JALHRH010000421.1:2943-4060 GCA_022841565.1 Mycobacterium sp.
GGAACCGCAGAAGAGCTGGGAGGTCAACGAGCCCTCCGAGCTGGACAAGGTGTTGCCCGTTCTCACTCAGATCCAGCAGGACTTCAACGGCTCGGCGTCCGGCGGCAAGAAGGTCTCGCTGGCTGACCTGATCGTGCTGGCCGGCTCCGCCGCCGTCGAGAAGGCGGCCAGGGACGCGGGGTATGAGATCTCGGTGCACTTCGCGCCCGGCCGTACCGACGCCACTCAGGAAGACACCGACGTGGAGTCGTTCGCGGTGCTCGAACCCCGTGCCGACGGTTTCCGCAACTACGTCCGTCCCGGCGAGAAGGCGCCGCTCGAGCAATTGCTGTTGGACCGGGCCTACATGTTAGGTGTGACGGGACCGGAGCTGACGGTACTGATCGGCGGCCTGCGGGCGCTAGGTGCCAACCACGGCGGCAGTAAGCACGGCGTGTTCACCGACAAGCCGGGTGTGTTGACGAACGACTTCTTCGTCAACCTGCTCGACATGGGCACCGAGTGGAAAGCGTCGAAGACCGGAGAGAACGTCTACGAGGGCCACGACCGGGCAACCGGCCAGCTCAAGTGGACCGCGACGGCGAATGACCTTGTGTTTGGCTCGAATTCGGTGTTGCGTGCGCTGGTCGAGGTGTACGCCCAGGACGACAACCACGGCAAGTTCGTCGAGGACTTCGTCGCGGCCTGGGTCAAGGTGATGAACAACGATCGGTACGATTTGAAGTAGTACGCTTCAGCCGTCGGGTGCCCCGCGAGCCATGCTCGCGGGGCGTCCTTCAGGGGGCAGCGGTGACGACGATCGAGTCTCCGCCGGTGTTCCACGCCGTAGTGAACGTGCTGATCGCAACCTGTTCGTCAGCATGGTCAGCACCGGGATCGTTGAGGTGAACGACTTCAGTGTTGGTGTCGATACCGGTGACCACCAAAAAGTGATCGGCCGCGGAGCGCTGGTCGCTGGTGTTCCAGATGACGGCGGAATTGACCCACGCGATGATCTTGCGGTTGTCGGTGAGGTAGCGCTTCAGCGCGGCCAGTCCAGTCCCCTCCGGATGCGTCGTGGCGTCGATCATCGCCGACCTGATGCCGTAGCGCTCGAGAAGCACTACCTCGTCTGCCA
>JALHRH010000422.1 GCA_022841565.1 Mycobacterium sp.
GGCGCTGTGCGGTACCGAGCCGTTGCTCATCGAACGGATCGATGCCGAGTATGCGCGCTATTTCACTGGGACCGGACGCCCGACCGGGGAGTGGTCGGCTGCGCGGGCTCGCTTGGCGGACGCCGAGGCCGCCGTTGCCGAGTGCGCAAAAGCGATGGCCGAGGTCGACGACCGGGTGCACCGCCACGCCGAGTTGACGCGGGAATCGGCGGAGCTGGCGCATCAGTGCTCGGCCGCTGTGCCGCGGCTGGCCGCAGCGCAGGCTGCCGCCGACCGCGTCAAGGCCCTCACCGCTGAGGTGCGGGAAGCCAAGCTGGTCGCTGCTGCCGCCGCCGCAACCAGCGCCTCCTCGACCGCCGCGCAGGCCGGACGCCTAGCGCTGATCGCCGAAATCGGTTCTCGCGCAGCGGCAATCGCCGCGTTAGTGGCTCAAGCCCAGGAGGCCGCCGGGCAGCAAGCGGCGGCGGCCCGCGAAGCCGCAGCCTGCGATGCCGCAGCCGGTGAGGCGGTCGCCATACTAACCGCCGCGCAAGACCGGGCCGAAGCAGCGCGGAAGACCCTGGACCGGATTGCTGAGCGCGAGGAAGCCGACCGGCTCAGCGCCCGGCTGACCAGGATCGACGGAATCAAAGCCGATCTCGATCCGATCTGCCAGGAATTGGCCCAGATAATCCTGACCGATGAGTTGTTGCACTGCATCGAACAGGCCGCAGCATCAGTCGATCGGGCCGGCGACCAGCTGGAGATGATCTCCGCAGTCGTGGAGTTCACCGCCGCAGCCGACATCGAGCTTGCCGTTGGGGACCAACGAATCTCGCTGCCGGCGGGGCATAGCTGGTCGATCACCGCCACCGGTCCCACCGACGTGGAGGTCTCCGGTGTGCTGACCACCCGAGTCACCCCGGGCGCGACCGCTCTCGATGTTCGAGCGAAATACGTTGCTGCACAGAAGGAACTTGCCGCCGCATTGGCGGCGGGCGAAGTAACCGACGTCGTGACGGCACGGTCGGTCCACCAACGGCGGCGTGAACTACGTAGCAGTCGCGACCGACTCACCGCAACACTGGCCGGATTATGCGGTGACGAACAAACTGATCAGTTGCGGGCCCGGCTGGCGCAGCTGCAAGTCGATCAACCCGCAGAGCCGAATCTGTTCGCCACTGATACCACTGGCGCCCGCGCCGAGCGCGACGCGGCGGAGGCGGCGCTCGCGGAGGCGCAGGCCCAGTGTGAGCATCGGCGCCAACTCGCCACAGCTGCCGCGCGCCGCCTTGCCGAGACCACCACGCGGGCAGCGGTGTTAGGCAACGACGCCGCTACCCAACGCGGCGAACTCGACGCGGTGGTGACCCGGTTAGCCGTCGAGCGGGCGTCGGTGAGCGACGCGGCTATCGCGGCAAGGGCCGAGGCTGAGCGTGACGTCGCGCACACCGCCGAGCTCCGCGTGGCCGAACTCGACCAGGCCCTTGCCGCCGCAAAGCCGGACACGATAGCCGCCGAACTCGCCGAGGCGCAGCAGGTGGCCGTGACGCTGCGCGAACGCCACGACGCCGCGGCCGCCGCGTTGAAACAGATCAGCATCGAGCTCGCGGTACTGCGCAGCGAGGGGCGAAAAGGACGGCTCGATGCCGCCGAGATCGAGCTCGAGCACGCCACCAGCCAGCACACCCGGGTGGGTGACCGGGCCAGGGCTGCGCAGCTGCTGCGTTCGGTGATGTGCCGTCACCGCGACAACAACCGGAAGCGGTATGTCGAGCCCTACCGAGCCGAGCTGCAACGGCTCGGCCGCCCGGTCTTCGGACCGACGTTCGAGGTCGACGTCGACAGCGACCTGCGAATCCTCAATCGCACCCTGAGCGGCATCACGGTGCCCTACGAGTCACTGTCGGGCGGGGCTAAGGAGCAGCTCGGCATTCTCGCGCGATTGGCGGGCGCAGCCCTGGTCGACAAGGAGGACACTGTCCCCGTGGTGGTCGACGACGCGCTGGGATTCACCGACCCGGACCGGTTGGCCAAGATGGGCGAGCTGTTCGACAGCGTGGGCGCGCATGGACAGGTGATCGTGCTGACGTGTAGTCCCACCAGATACGACGGTGTCACGGGTGCGCATCGCATCGATCTGAACGCGTAGTGATCGCTATCAGGCAGGCATACACTCGGCAAATGGTGGCGACCCCTCGCATCGGCGTACCCAAAACAGGGACGGGCGATGGACATTCAGCGTGACTACGTAGTGATCGGCACCGGTTCGGCCGGTGCCGTCGTGATCAACCGGCTCACTGCCGATCCAGCCATCGAGGTGGTGGCGCTGGAGGCCGGGCCAGGTGACACCAACAGATTCATCGGAATCCCAGCGGCATTCTCCAAGTTGTTCCGCAGTGAAGTCGACTGGGATTACCTCACCGAACCCCAGCCAGAACTCGACGGGCGCCAGATCTATTGGCCCCGAGGCAAAGTCCTCGGCGGCTGTTCGTCGATGAACGCGATGATGTGGGTGCGCGGTTTCGGCGCAGACTACCGCGAATGGGCCAAGCGAGCCGACGAGCAATGGTCCGGTGAAGCTGCGCTCGAATACTACCGACGCATCGAAGATGTCACCGCGGCGTGGCATTTCGTCAGCGGCGATGACAGCGGTGTCACCGGTCCGCTGCACATCTCCCGTCAGCGCAGTCCGCGACCGCTGACCGCGGCCTGGCTGGCCGCCGCTCGCGAATGTGGATACCCGGCCGCCCGGCCGAATTCCGCAGCGCCAGAGGGATTTTGCGAAACCGTCGTCACCCAGCGCCGAGGCGCCCGGTTCAGTACAGCCGACGCCTATCTCAAGCCGGCGATGAGCCGCAAGAATCTGACACTGCTCACCGACGCCACGGCCACCCGCATCATCTTCGAGGGCACCCGCGCGGTCGGCGTGGAATATCAGCGAGCCGGCCAAACCTCCGTCGTGCACGCTCGTCGCGAAGTCGTGCTCTGCGGCGGCGCCGTCAACAGCCCTCAGCTGCTGATGCTTTCCGGCATCGGTGACCGCGACCAGCTCGCTGCGCACGGTATCGAGACCGTCTACCACGCCCCCGACGTCGGGCAGAACCTGATCGACCACCTGGTGACACCCTTGGGCTTCGACGTCGATGACGGCAGCCTGTTCGCTGCCGAAAAGCCGAAGCAGTTGATCAATTACCTGCTGCGGCGGCGCGGCATGCTTACCTCCAATGTCGGCGAGGCATACGGATTCGTTCGCAGCGACCCAGATCTCGAGCTGCCCGACCTGGAACTGATCTTTGCCCCGGCACCGTTCTACGACGAGGCGCTGCTGCCCGCTGCCGGGCACGGCGTCGTCTTCGGGCCTATCCTGGTCGCTCCGCAAAGCCGCGGACAGATCACCCTGCGCTCCGCCGATCCGCACGACAAACCGGTCATCGACCCGCGCTACCTCGCTGATCCCAGAGATCGCGCCGCGATGATGGTGGGGCTGCGGATCTGCGCGGAGATCGCCCAAGCTCCTTCGCTGCGGGACGTTCTCGGGCCGGTGGTACGGCCGCGCAACTGCACCGGACTCGATGACGCAACCCTCGAACTGGCCCTGAGCACCTGCTCGCACACCCTGTATCACCCGATGGGCACCTGCCGGATGGGCAGCGACGATGCCAGCGTGGTGGACCCGCAACTCAAGGTGCGAGGAGTCGACCACCTGCGGATAGCCGATGCCTCGGTAATGCCCAGCACCATCCGCGGACACACCCATGCCCCCTCGGTGCTGATCGGCGAGAAGGCCGCGGATCTGATCAGCAGCTAACCCACAGCCGGCCGAAGTGCCCGCAACCGAGGATCTCGGCAGAATGGCATGCATGACGGGCTGCCACCGATGACGATGAACGCGAAGCGGCGCCGGGTGCACGACAAGCTGGCGAAGTTGCCGGGGGTGCGACCGGTACGGCGGCCGGTGTCGCCGGGAAGCGGTGATGAGTTCGACCTCTTCTACGTGCGCACCGGCCACAAGTCGCCGCACCCGCTGGTGGTCATCCCTGGTGGTC
>JALHRH010000423.1 GCA_022841565.1 Mycobacterium sp.
TGTCCGGCGCGTGCGGATCCAGCCCGAGTAGATATCGGTCACCCTCGGGACTGCCGGCCGCCAAGGTCCAGGCCCGCAGCTCCCGCGGCCCGGGCAACCAGCGCGGTGGAACCGTCTTCACGGCACCTCGCGTCCATTCGGTGGCGATACCGCGCAGTGCCGGGTCCGCGGCGGTCCGCACCAACGGGTGGTCTTCGTCGGTCCGGGTGATCTCGGGGACCAGGCCGGCCGCTTTGATCATCTCGGCGAGCGCGGCGGCACGCCAGGGTTCGTCGACGACCACCGACAGCCGCGCACCAGCACCGACCAGCACAATCTGACCCGGTGCCGCCAGCAGTCCGCACAAGTCCCCGACCGCGGGCGGGACCGACTCCGCGGCGAAGAAGGAAAGCTGGCTCACGCCACAGACAGTAGGCCAGCAAGTGGACCCGCGGCTGCTCCGCATCGGCGCGGCGGTCCAGTATCGGCGGCCCCAAAAACGAAAACCCCCAGACTGCTCCGGGGGTTTCGTTTCGGAATCTGCTCGATCAGAGCGAGCGTACTCCGGTGGCCTGGGGGCCCTTAGGGCTGTGGCCGATCTCGAACTCGACCTTCTGGTTTTCTTCGAGGGTGCGGAAGCCCGTCCCCTGGATCTCCGTGTAGTGGACAAACACATCCGCGGATCCATCTTCGGGGGCGATGAAGCCGAAGCCCTTCTCCGCGTTGAACCACTTCACAGTTCCCTGTGGCATTTCTCGATCTTTCCTTTTCTTTCTGGGTGCGGGGCGCCGCCTTTCGATGCCCCGGGCCAGCCGCGACCGCCATACCTCGCTGAGTCGCCGGAATTTCACCCGACAGATAACCTCGCAGGAACCGCGACCGCAACGTCGATCCTGCGAAAGTTTTACACGAACACAGAAGCTGCGACCGCAATCAGTCAACCATGTTCAACGGCTCGGCGACAGTCTCTAGGCCCAGACAGGCCGCCGAATCGCGGGTCAATTTACGTCGGCGTCATCCCGCCGGGCCGTCCCCGGCGCCAGCGGGGGCGAGAAAGGTAACCGATGGCGAGTTTCGGCAGTGAACTGCTTGCCGCCGCGCTCGCTGGGACCGCGGCGGACGAGCATCCGCTATGCCACACCGCCGAGCTGCCGCCCCGGGCGGGCCGGCCGCAAGGTTGGCCGGCGTGGGTGCGGGCCGACGTGGTGCGCGCGTTCACCGATCGGGGCATCCGGGCGCCGTGGTCGCATCAGGTGCAAGCCGCCGAGCTGGCGCACGCCGGTCGTCATGTCGTGGTGAGCACTGGCACCGCGTCGGGAAAGTCGCTCGCCTACCAGCTGCCGGTGCTCAACGCGCTGGCCGGCGACCCTCGCGCCCGGGTGCTTTATCTGTCGCCCACCAAGGCGCTGGGGCACGACCAGCTGCGCGCGGCGCAGGCTCTGGTCACCGCCGCCGCACTCGGGGACGTCGCGCCCACGGCCTACGACGGCGACAGCCCCACCGAAGTGCGCCGCTTCGCCCGCGAGCGATCTCGCTGGATCTTCTCCAACCCCGACATGATCCACCTGTCGATCCTGCGCAACCACGCCCGCTGGGCGGTGCTGTTGCGCGGCCTGCGTTTCCTGGTTGTCGACGAATGCCATTACTATCGAGGGGTTTTCGGCTCCAACGTAGCGATGGTGCTGCGCCGCCTGTTGCGGCTGTGCGCGCGTTATTCGTCATACCCGACGGTGATCTTCGCTAGCGCGACGACGGATTCGCCCGGCACGACGGCCACCGAGCTGATCGGTCAGCCGGTGACGGAGGTGACCGAGGACGGCTCCCCGCAAGGCGCCCGCACCGTGGCCTTGTGGGAGCCGGCGCTATTGACCGACCTGGTGGGCGAGAACGGTGCCCCGGTTCGACGATCGGCGGGCGCCGAGGCGTCCCGGGTGATGGCCGACCTGATCGTGGAGGGCGCCCAGACGTTGACGTTCGTACGGTCCCGCCGGGCGGCCGAGCTGACCGCGCTGGGCACCCAGGTACGTCTGGGTAGCGTTGCGCCGCAGCTGGTTCCAGCGGTGGCTTCGTATCGGGCCGGATATCTGGCCGAGGATCGCAAGGCGTTGGAGAACGCGCTGGCCGAAGGCCAGCTGCGGGGTGTGGCCACCACCAATGCCCTGGAGCTGGGGGTCGACATCGCGGGGCTGGACGCGGTGGTGCTGGCCGGGTTTCCCGGTACCGTCGCTTCGTTCTGGCAGCAGGCCGGCCGGTCGGGACGGCGCGGTCAGGGCGCGCTGGTAGTACTGATCGCCCGCGACGACCCGTTGGATACCTACCTGGTGCACCATCCATCCGCGTTGCTGGACAAGCCGGTCGAGCGCGTCGTCATCGATCCGCGCAATCCCTACCTCCTGGGGCCTCAGCTACTCTGTGCGGCAACCGAACTCCCACTCGAAGAAGCCGAGGTGCGGTCGTTGGACGCGGTGGAGGTGGCCGACGGCCTCGTCGACGACGGCCTGCTGAAGCGTCGGGGCAGCAGGTACTTTCCGGCACCGGGGATGGAACCTCATGGGGCGGTTGATATTCGGGGATCCATCGGCGGCCAGATTGCCATCGTGGAATCCGACACCGGCCGCCTGCTGGGCAACACCGGCGTGGGGCAGGCCCCCGCCTGCATCCATCCCGGCGCGGTGTATTTGCACCAGGGTGAGAGCTACGTCGTCGACTCACTGGATTTCGAGGAGGGCATCGCCTTCGTCCACCCCGAAGATCCCGGCTACGCCACCTTCGCGCGGGAGATCACCGACATCGCCGTGACCGGGCATGGCGAGCGCTGCGGCTTCGGGCCGGTGACGCTGGGCCTGGTGCCGGTGACCGTTACCCACCAGGTGGTCGGATACCTCCGCCGTCGGGGCAACGGCGAAGTGATCGACTTCATCGAGCTCAATATGCCGCAACAGTCGCTACCCACCACCGCGGTCATGTACACCATCGACCCGGATGCATTGGACCGCAACGGTATTGAAGCGGTAAGGATTCCGGGTTCGCTGCATGCAGCCGAACACGCCGCGATCGGGTTGCTGCCGCTGGTAGCCAGCTGCGACCGTGGTGACATCGGCGGATTGTCCACCGCACTCGGCCCCGACGGACTACCGGCCGTCTTCGTCTACGACGGCTATCCGGGCGGAGCGGGGTTCGCCGAACGCGGCTTTCGACGGGCTGCCACCTGGCTGGGTGCCACCGCCGCTGCCATCCAGGCGTGCGAATGCCCCAGCGGATGCCCCTCGTGCGTGCAGTCGCCGAAGTGCGGCAACGGTAACGACCCGCTGGACAAGGCGGGTGCGGTGCGGGTGCTGCGACTGGTGCTGGCGGAGCTGGGCTGAGTTAGCGGCGAGTTAGCGGCAACTCGACGAGGCCCGCAGCTGCGTTGCCCTCCTCCAATAGGGGGAGGAGATTTCGTACTTCAAATCAGCCATTTGGCCGAGGGTCCCGCAAGCTCAATTGCGCGACGGTAGGAGCCGGAGTAGTAGCTCGGCAACAAGTCCTACTAGCGCAAGGAAACCGAAGAATGTCGTTCTTGGTGGCTTACCCAGAAGCTCTGGCGGCTGCAGCAGCCGACGTAGTAGGCATCGGCTCGTCGCTGAATTCGGCGAACGCGGCGGCGGCGTCGGCCACGACGTCGGTGCTGGCCGCTGGTGCCGACGAAGTCTCGGCGGCACTTGCGACGCTCTTTTCCGGGCATGGCCAGGCCTACCAAAGCCTGAGCGCTCAGGCGATGGCGTATCACGACCAGTTTGTGCGGGCGCTCGATTCCGGGGCGGAGGCCTATGCGACGGCCGAATCCGCCAACGCCTCGCCGTTGCAGTCGGCGCTAAATGCAATCAACGCGCCGATCACCGCGGCGACGGGTCGCCCGCTGATCGGCAACGGCGCCAACGCGGCCCCCGGTAGCGGGCTCAATGGCGGCGACGGCGGGTGGTTAATCGGCAGCGGCGGTGCCGGCGGGTCCGGCGCCGCCGGCACTGGACAGCGAGGCGGCAACGGCGGGGCCGCCGG
>JALHRH010000424.1 GCA_022841565.1 Mycobacterium sp.
GTCCGAGGCGGTGCGCATCGCGCAGGAGACCATCGAGACGGCGCGAGCCTTTTCCGTATTGGGTGTCACGGGTGGGGCGGCGGCCTACGACTCGGTGGTTTCCACGGGGCCTACCAACATCACGCGGGACAACGGCAACGCCACGTTTTCGCTGCAGACCACGGTCACCAACTTGCCTGCTGCGGGCAATGAGGCGGTCGTGGCACCCCACAAGCAACTGGTGGCGACCGTGAGCTGGGTCGACCGCAACGGCGAAACGCAGATGGTGCGCCTGGCGACGATGATCAGTGCCACCGCGCCGGAAACGGCTGCCGCACTGAGTGCCCCGGCAGACGCATCGCCGATCCAGCAGCCCTCGGGCCGCAACCCCGTGATCCCGCAGCAGGCAGTGAACCTGGGCAACGGCACGAGCAGCTTTGCACCACCGGGCGCGGCTTCGGGCGTGTCCTGGACCTTCAACAACACCACGGGCTATATCACCCAGGTCTGCACCAGCAGCACCTGCACCGACTTCCAGGGAAGATTAATCTCCGGATACGTGAACTTCGCGACAGGCCCGACGCAACCGACGTCGGCGGACGCTGAGAACCCGACGGTGGAGGTACTCACTGGGGCAGGCTTCGACAGCGTGAGCGTACGCGTGGCGACGACCGCTCCCGCCCTCGGTACGGTCACGTGCTTTCAGCCCCCTACCTTCACTTCTTCCACCTACGTGGCCTATTTCTGCGCAGTGCCAGTGTCAACTCTTGCCCCCTTTGCATGGAGCGGGCGTGTTGAGCTCGTACTACCCGTGGGCTTGAGCCTGGCAACCTCTGTTGCCGACAACGACGCCGCCCGCTTCCGCGTGTGCCGGTACACACCGGCGGCCGCCCGCGTCATTCCGCACCTGGTGGTCCCGGCCATCCGCAACATCGACCACCCGCTCGACTACGTCAATGTCAGCGTCTCGCTGGCAGCGCAGAATTTCCTGGTCATCCGCGCAGGCTCGGGCACGGGCAGCGCCTTCAACTGCCCGGCCGACGACACCGCCACACCGGACCAGAACGGCTCGACTTGGCACCATCAGCCCAGCGTCTGAAGGCCGGGCCTGCAACCATCAGCCCTGAGGCTGCCGAGTTGGATGGCCTGCGCCTGGACATGGCGCAGCAGGCGGCCGAGGCGGCCATCGGTCTGTCCGACCCCAACCCGCGCGTCGGCTGCGTCATCGGCCGGGCTGACGGCACGGTGCTGGGCGTGGGCTCGACACAGAAGGCCGGGGACGCCCATGCCGAGGTCATGGCCCTGCGCGAAGCTGCGGCTGCGGGCGCCGACGTGCATGGGGCCACCGCCTGGGTCACGCTCGAGCCCTGCTCGCACCACGGCCGCACCCCGCCTTGCTGCGACGCGTTGGTCCGTGCGGGTTTGGCACGCGTCGTGGTGGCTGAGCGCGACCCCAACCCGCTGGTTGCCGGCCAGGGCATCGCACGTCTGCGCGCCGCTGGCATCGCGGTACAGATGGGCAGCGCTGAACAGGCAGCAGCCACGCGCGAGCTGAACATCGGCTTTTTCTCGCGCCATGAACGCCAGCGTCCCTGGGTGCGCATGAAGATCGCCGCGTCGCTGGACGGCCGCACGGCCCTGCCCGATGGCCGCAGCCAGTGGATCACCGGCGAAGCGGCGCGCACCGACGGCCATCGGTGGCGGCGCCGGGCCGGCGCCATCGTCACCGGCATCGGCACGGCACTGGCCGACAACCCCCGGCTGGATGTGCGGCTCGCACCCAGCGTTCTTCAGCCCACGCGGGTGGTCGTCGACTCCACGCTGCGCCTGCAGCCCTCGGCACGGCTGCTGGCGCCACCCGGCCGAGCCTGGGTCGCAACGGGCAACGAAGCCCGGCCCGACAGGCTCGCCGCCCTGGGCGACGCCGGCATCGAGGTGCGTGTTTTCGGCGATGGGCACGGCCGCGTCGACCTCGCGGCACTGATCACGGCCATGGGAGCCGACGGCGCCAACGAGATTCACATCGAAGCCGGCGCCGCCCTCAACGGCGCGCTGCTGTCGCAGGGTCTGGTGGACGAGCTGCTGCTCTACCTGGCACCGGCGCTCGTGGGTGACGGTCTCGGTCTGGCCCAGCTCGGCACATTGGCCTCACTGTCCGACGCCATGCGCTTCGACCTGGTGGACACAGCGTGTGTAGGTCACGACCTGCGGCTGCGCCTTCGACCCGGCACCGGAACCAGGGGTAGGCGGAACCGTCGAGAAGCTTAACAATTTCTCCCAGCCCCTCCGTGGGTTAGGTTGCAAGTCGTTGATTGGGAAAGATTTTTCTGCTGGGTACAAAAACTGCTTATACACAGGCAAACGGGTTCTTCAGGACCCCCCGGTGATCTTTAGGAGTATTCCAATGTTCTCTCAGTGTCGTTCGTCCCTGCCCATCCTGTCGGGGTTGGCATTGGCTCTGTGCGGCGCCACGGTCCAGGCTGCCGTTGTCTCTTACGTCGGCACACAAGGCCCGAAGCCGAATCTCAACATCGCCTCGCCGCCTGTCCTGGAGGCCTCCATCCTGACGGCCCAAACCAGCTTCACGCAGAACGTGGCCGAACTTGGTCGTAATGACTTCGAGACGCCTCCGGGCCTTGATTTCAGCTACACCGGTGGCTCTGCGATGTTCTCTGGTGTCGCCACCCGCGTTCAAGGCTCTAGCGCCACCCCCGGCCTCGGTCGCTACAACACCACGCGTGGCTTGCCAGACGTGAATGGGCGCCCAAACCCCGGCAACTGGGCCGCGTCAAATGGTGACTTCGGAGTCAGCTTTACCGGTGCCATCACGGCATTTTCGTTCTTCGTCACCGATCTGGGCGACTACGACGGCGTCGTCTGGCTGGACATCTATGGTGGCAGCGACGGTCGCCTACTGAACTCGCAGCGACTGGAGAACAACGCTGGTGTCACGTTGGATACGAACGGCGTCCGCAACACCGTCGGTGCCAACGGCAACCTGCTTTATTTCGGCGTCACCAGCAGCACCGCCTCCGAGTACTTCACGTCGGCCACCTTCCGGATCGCCCAAGGTGGTCAAAACGACTTCATCGGCTTCGACGACTTCGTCGTCGGCCAGTACATCGGACCCACCGCGCCCCCCGGCATCCCCGAGCCCGGCTCCCTCGCCCTGACCGGCCTGGCGCTGTTCGCAGCCGCCTCCGCAGCCCGCGGCCGCAAGGCCCGCAAGGCCGCCTGAAGCGCCGCGGGCCGCTGGCCCGCCAGCCGCCACGGCACTTGAGGCCGGCCCCAGCGGGCCGGCCTTTTGCGTTCAGCGCCGCCTTCAGGCCCGCCACCTACAATCGCCCGATGCCCATTTCACCCATTCCCGAGCTCGTCACCGAGCTGGCCGCGGGCCGCATGGTCATCCTCGTCGACGAGGAAGACCGCGAGAACGAAGGCGACCTGGTTCTGGCGGCCGAGCACGTCACGCCCGAGGCGATCAACTTCATGGCGCGTTTTGCGCGCGGGCTGATCTGCCTGACGCTGACGCGCGAGCGCTGCGAACACCTGCAGCTGCCGCCGATGGCCAGCCGCAACGGCACCAAGCACGGCACGGCCTTCACGGTCTCCATCGAGGCCGCCACCGGCGTCACCACCGGCATCTCGGCGGCCGACCGCGCGCGCACCGTGCAGGTGGCGGTGGCGCGTGGCAGCACCGCCGCCGACCTCGTGCAGCCCGGCCACATCTTCCCGCTGCAGGCCCAGGAGGGCGGCGTGCTCATGCGCGCCGGCCACACCGAGGCCGGCTGTGATCTGGCCGGCATGGCCGGCCTCACGCCCGCCGCCGTCATCTGCGAGATCATGAAGGACGACGGCACGATGGCGCGCCTGCCCGACCTGCAGGTCTTCGCGCAGGAACACGGCCTGAAGATCGGCACCATCGCTGACCTCATCGGCTACCGCAGCCGCAACGAAACGCTGATCGAACGCCTGGGCGCGCGCACCCTGCTCACGCCCCAGGGCGAGTTCCAGTGCAACGCCTTCC
>JALHRH010000425.1 GCA_022841565.1 Mycobacterium sp.
GCCTTCGTGGCGCGCGATCTCGACCCCGTCCAGCCGGATGATGGCCGTGTCGCTGACCGCGCCAAAGCACAGATAGACCGCGCGGTCGGCCCAGTCGCCCGGAACCGCGATGTCGCGCGAATAGGTGGCGCGGCCGAACGCCACTTCCAGCTCGGCGAACTGCGCCTGCCAGTGGCCCGGCACCCGCGCCTCATGCCAATCGGGCTGGAGTTCATGGCGAAAGTCCCAGGTCCCGTTCAGGGACACGCACTCTCTAAGCCGTGTTCGAGCGCTGTGGGCGAATTCTGTGGTGAGGACGTTCATGGCTTTCCCTGGATCTGACGGTGCGCCGAGCGGTCGCGGGCGAGGTTGTGAAGGTGGTTTTTTCGGCGGGCAGTGGCCCCGGGCGCCCCGGTTCATCCGCAGGACGCGCCATGACGACTGGCGTCGCGCCTTTCGCCGCGTCGGTCTGGCGACAGTGGCCTCACACCCCGGACGGTCGCCGACGGCTGCGCCATCGTCCCTTCGACCTTCCGGTGGCGTGCCGGGGATCAAGCCCCCGACGCCACGCCCCGCACCGATCGCGCGGAAGGTGACCCAGCCCATCTGCCGTTCCCTCTGCTCGCCGTCCGTTTGATTATTATTAGTTATAGTGCAATCTTGAATAACTAATTCTGGTGGTTCGATCAAGATCACCCGGCTTGTTGACGCGGCGAAACTGCGATTAATGTGACATCAACCCAGAGGTGTTGCAGACGTGGCACGAAAAACGACGATGACGGAAATCGCTGCCGCCTGCGGGGTGTCGCAGGCCACGGTGTCGCTGGTCCTCAACAACGCCCCCGGCACCCGGATATCGGCGGCGACGCGCGACCATGTTCTGCGCACCGCCAAGGATCTCGGCTATGCGTCGCCCAGCCGCAGCGCCGGGCGGCGTCCGGTCATTGCCATGCTGATCGACGAGGTTGCGTCGACCCCGCATGTCGGCGGCCTGATCGCCGGGGTCGCGGCGGCGGCCAACGCGGCGGGGTTTCTGGTGTCGGTGATGCCGACCGCCGCTGATGCCGCAGCCGAACATGCCGCGATCAGCTTTCTCGCGCAGCTACCCGTCGCCGGGGTGATCTACGCCCGGCTGGTCACCCAGAGGGTCAGCCTGCCTGCGCGCGTCACCGACTACCCTTGCGTCCTTCTGAACTGCCATGTCGAGGGCGACCCGGTCCCCGCCGTGGTGCCCGGCGATCAGGCCGCTGGCGTCACCGCCGTCCTGTCGCTTCTGGATGCGGGGCACCGCCGCATTGCCTACATCGGTGGCGAAGACAGCATCGAAGCCTCGGTCGAGCGGCTGAAAGGCTACCGCCGCGCGCTGGCTACCCGCGACGTGCCCTTTGACCCGGCGCTGGTGGTGAAGGGCGGTTACACCATTTCCGGCGGCCACGCCGGCACCAAGCGCCTGCTTGCACTGGCCGATCCGCCCACCGCCGTGTTCTGCTTTTGCGACCGCACCGCGCTTGGCGTCTACACCGCCGCCGCCGAGGCCGGCCTGACCATCGGGCGCGACCTGTCGGTGATCGGCTTCGACAACGAGGCGTTCACCGCCGACATGGCCCCGCCCCTGACGACGATGGTCCTCCCCCACGCCGACATGGCCCGCCACGCAGTCGATGAGCTGGTCACCTGGATCACCCAGCAAAAGCCGCCCGCGCGCCCGAACCGGCTGAAGTTCGATTGCCAGATGGTCACCCGCGCCTCGACCGGCCCGCTGCGGGTTCGCCAACCGGCCTGAGTGTCAGACCTCGTAAGGCCGCAGCCGCACCCAGTCAAACTCCACCCCGGTTCCCGGCGTGTCCGGCGCGATGCAATGAAGACCGTCCAGCACCAGTGGCCGGGTGGTATACTGGTCGATCGGGAAGGAATGTACCTCCACCCATCCGGCATTCGGTTGCGCACCGACAAGACTGACGTGCAACTCCTGCATCCCGTGGGAACAGACCGGGATGCCGTGATCCGCACACAACCGCGCCGCCCGCAGCCAGCCGGTGATGCCACCGCAGTTCGACGCATCGGGTTGCAGATAGGCGCATTTTGACTGCGCGACTGCGTATTCGAACTCGTGGATGGTGTGCAGGTTTTCCCCCATCGCCAAGGGCATCCCGGTGGCATCCGCAATCCGCGCATAGCCTTGATAATCATCGGGGATCGTCGGTTCCTCGAACCACATGAGGTCCAGATCCCGAAACCCCCGCGCCGCTGTGATCGCCTGCTCCACCGTCCAGCCGTAGTTGGCATCCACCATGAACGCCCGCTCCGGCCCCAACACTTTCCGCACCGCTTCGGCCCGTGCGAAATCGTCCCGCATGTCGGGCTGGCCGACCTTGATCTTCACCGCGCGGTAGCCGTCGTCGATAAAGCCCTGAACATTTGCCAAGAGCTTCTCCATCGGAAAATTCAGGTCAATCGCCCCCCGGTAGGCCCGGCTCCGCGACGCCGCACCGCCTGCCATTTGCCACAACGGTAACCCGTCCCGCCGCCCGCGCAGATCCCACAGCGCAATATCGATCGCCGAAATCGCAAACGACGCGATCCCGCCGCGCGCCACGTAATGCACCCGCCACTGCATCGCGTCATGCAGCGCCTCGACCGCCACTGCGTCCTGTCCGATGACGAAGGGCGCCAGATCATGCACCACCATCGCAAGGATCGCCCGCCCGCCCAAGCCGCCGGTATAGGTGTAGCCGGTGCCGGAAAGCCCGTCCTCGGTCGTCACCGTCACTGTCACCAGTTCGAAATGCGTATGCGCGCCGTGCTTTGCGTCCGACATCACCTCCGGCAAGGGAACGCGAAAGAGACGGGCCTGAAAGTCGGTGATACGCATGGGTTCCCTCAGCTTTTCACGGTCCGCGCCAACCGCGCCTGCAACAGGATGACCACCAGAAGGAACGCCCCCCGGATCACCGATTGCCAATAGGCCGACAGGCTGAACATCCCGCGCCCGTTCTCGAAGTTCAAAAGGTTGAACACCAATCCGAACAGCAGCGCCCCTGCCACCGTTGCCGGAACCGACCCCATCCCCCCGGTCAACAGCGTGCCGCCCACCACCACGGCCGCAATCGCCGCCAGTTCCCAGCCCGCACCCTCCAGCGGCTGCCCGGCACCATAGCCCGACGCGAGGAACACCCCCGCCAGCCCCGCACAAGCGCCCGAGAACATGTAGACGAACACCTCCGCCCGCCCGGTTTTCAACCCCATCAGATGCGCGGCCTCGGCATTGCCGCCAATCGCCAGCACGGTGCGCCCCAGCGACGTGCGCGCCACGATCACCCAGGCCAGCATCACCACGCCAAGCGCCACCAGCATCGTCCACGGAAGGACGGTTGCGATCTTGTTCATCCCAAGCTTGGTGAAATCGCTGGACCAATCCACCGGCACGGTCCGGTTGTCCGACAGCCACAGCGCCAACCCCTTGGCCGCCAGCATCGTCGCCAGCGTCGCCATGAACGGCGGCAACCGCAGGCCTGTGATCATCCCTGCATTCAGCGCCCCCGCCGCCAGCCCAGCGGCCACGCCACCCGGCAGCGCCACGATCAACCCAAGCGGCGACAGCATCGCCGCCACCACGCTCGCCAGCGCCGCCACGGTGCCGACCGACAGGTCGATCCCCCCGGTCATGATCACCAGGCACATGCCAACCGAGATCAGCACGAACATCGCATTGTAGCCCAGAAACGACGACAGGTTATAAGCCGAGGCAAAGTTGTCATAGCGCAGGACGCCGAACACGATCAGCAGCCCCAGCGCCGCCCAGACCGCCAGATGCCCACCACCGAACCGCATCAACGGGCCCTCCCGCGCTGCAACCACACCGCCACAGCGATGATCGCCGCGGTCACGATCAGGGTCATCTCGTCGGAAATCCCGTTGGCGATCAGCGTGTAGCCCATCAGCTGGATGAACACGGCCCCGAGCAGGGTGCCAAAGATCGGCGCCCGCCCGCCCGACAGCGC
>JALHRH010000426.1 GCA_022841565.1 Mycobacterium sp.
CGCCGCCGGGTAGCGGCACGGGCCGCAGGTGCCCGGCTCGCTGGAATCGGTGACTGTCGTGGCCCAGGGTGAGAATCTCTCCGCCCCAGATTGTTCCGTCGCAGCCGTAGCCGGTGCCGTCGAAGGCCACGCCGACAATCGGCTCGCCGAGGCGCCCGTGCTCGGCCAGCAGCGACACCACGTGCGCATGGTGGTGCTGGGCCAGATCCAGCGGCCGGTCCTGCGCGGCACGCTCGGCCCAGGCGCGGGTGTGATAGCCGGGGTGCAGGTCAGCCACCAGCCGCGCCGGCCGACACCGTATTTCGCTGAGTTGGCCCACCGCGCGCTCGAAGGCTTGCAATGTCTCATAACCGGCCATGTCTCCGATGTGGCCGGACAGGTATGCGCGAGAGCCGTCGGTGAGGCAGCAGGTGTTCTTCAGTTCCCCGCCCACGGCGAGCACCGGGGGCCCGTCGATACCGAGATCGACCGGCAGCGGTGCATAGCCGCGCGACCGCCGGATGGGTAGTTCTTCGCCGTCGATCACGCGCACCACCGAGTCGTCGCAGGGCACGTGAATGGGCCGATCGTGGTCCAGGACGGCGTCAGACAATGTCGGAAGATGTTGTGCAGCAGCATCGTCAGTGAAACAGATGGGTTCGTCGGACCGGTTGGCGCTGGTCAGCACCAACGCCTCGATCGGCCCGTTGAGAAGCAGGTGATGGATGGGGGAGTAGGGCAGCATCAGGCCGAGCAACGGGCTGCCGGGCGCGACGGCCTCGGCCACCGGCGCATCGAACCTTCGGCGCAGCAACACGATCGGCCGCGCCGGACTCACTAATACGTGCGCTTCGATGTCGTCGACGAACGCGAAGCGACGCGCCACCGCGACATCGCGCACCAGCATGGCGAAGGGCTTGGCGCCGCGGGATTTTCGCGCCCGTAGCGCGCGGACCACCGCATCGTCGTCGACGACGCAGGCCAGGTGGTAGCCGCCGATGCCTTTGACGGCGACGACGGCGCCGCAGGCCAACGCCCGCCGGGCCGCCGCCAAGGCCGGCTCGGATCCGTCGGTGCGTCCGGTCGGCGACTGAAACCACAGCGACGGGCCGCAATCCGGACAGGCGATGGGTTGGGCATGGAACCGCCGGTCGGTGGGGTCGTGGTACTCGGCGGCGCACTGTTCGCACATGGCGAAGGCCGACATGGTGGTAGCGGGCCGGTCATAGGGCAGCGAACGAATGATGGTGAAGCGCGGGCCGCAGTTGGTGCAGGTGACAAAGGGATACCGGTAACGGCGGTTGCAGGGGTCGAACAGGTCGGCGATACAGTCGTCGCATACCGCGACATCGGGTGGGATCGGTGTTGCGGGGCCGGTGACGGCCCGGCTGGGCACGATGCGGAACGCGGGTGGGTCGCACCCGCGTAACCCGATGTCGGCCATCGCAATCGAGCTGATTCGGGCCAGCGGAGGTGCCTGCCCGCGCAACCGGCGAGCGAAATCGTTCACCCGATCACGATCGCCCTGCACCTCGAGAAAGACCGCCCCCGAATCGTTGCCGACGAATCCCGTCAATCCCAGCTCACTGGCCAGCCGATGCACGAATGGACGGAAGCCGACCCCCTGGACCACGCCGGTCACCGTGATGCGCCGGCGAACATCCTGCGAGCGGGTCAGGGATGCGGTGGTCACCTCAGCCGCCTTCCGGGCCCCGGCCCATGAGCTCCAGACCGGCCATGGCCTGCGCGGCGCCGGCGCGGTCGGTCTTTTCCACGGCGAAACCCAGGTGGATGATCACCCAGTCGCCGGGTTTTAAGGTCTCCTCCGGCAGCATGCCGACGTTGACTTTGCGTGCCTCGCCGGTGACGTCGACCAGGGCGAGCTGGCCTTCGTACCCCTCCAGCATCCTGATCACCTGACCGGGAATACCCAGACACATCAGCACTCCTCCGGCACGGGTGCCGAAATACGCAGTGCGGTGACGATTTCTCGCACCGCCTGCACCGCGCGCGGCAGCGCCGCGGCGACCGGAGCGGTCAGCCCTATACCGTCCTCGACGCTGCCGGCCTCGCAACCGACGATCACGGTGTAGGGCGGGGTGCCGCCCAAAACCCGCAAGCTGGCAAACACCGTTTCGGGATCCATGCTGTGCGCATCCAAACCGGTGGTGCCGGAGAGCAAGCCATGATCGGCCTGGAAGACGTGCAAGGTGCCTGGGTTGCCGCGGCCGGCTATCGCGTCGATCAAGACGAGGGCGTCCCACTCCTCGAGCAGGTCGTAGGCGAGATGCATGCCACCGATGCCGTAGTCGACAACCCGCACGTCATCGTGCGGGATCTCGGTGCGGCGGGCCACCTCGGACCCGAAACCGTCGTCTCCGAGGAAGATATTGCCGATGCCGGCTACCAGGATGCGCGCTGTCATAGGCCGACCCGGCTTACATGCGCCGCAAGCGCAGATAGCGCTTGGCGTCCGGCAGCGAGGCCAGTCCCAGGCCCACCGCTGCCACGAGGACCAGCGCGATCAGGGCAACGAAAATCCAACCTAAGACCTCCATGACGGGCTCCTTTCGGTGAATGTGCTGGTGAGCGGGTCGATTTCGTCGGGGGAGAAGTACAGATAGCGGCCATACCAGTCGTGCAGGTCGGCGGCCGGGTCGTCCTCCACCACCACTGCCACGTGGGTGTTGCCCTCGACGTCTTCGTGCACCGACGTGACGCGAGCGGTCTTGCCGGCCACGAAGATGTCCTGCGCGTCGGCGTTGCGTCGCGGTCGCAGGACGACGCGGCTACCGCGGGCGATCCGCACGCCGTTCACCAGGACCGCATCGATCTCCGGACGAACGGCATTGTCGGCCAGTGGGTCCCACCAGTCGACACCCTCGGGGATTTCGGGCACGAGTCCGGCGGCACGGTACGGGTCTCGCAGCACGCCGTGCAGGCGCGCCATGTCCGCGGCGGACATCGCGTCACACTGATCGATGATCTCTGCCGCCCGTGGATCGGTTGCGCGGGCTTGCGCTTTCTCCTCGTCGGTCATGGTCATCACCCGCAGCGTGAGGATTTCGTCGATCTCCGTGCAGTCGTACAGGGCGGTGTTGCTCTGTTCGGCCACCTCGGGGTGGTCGTAGAGGATGATCGGCGAGATCAGCAGTATGTCGTGTGCGCCGGGTGGTCCGGCCAGTACCGGGAAACACCGATGGTGATGGCACCGCGACACCGCACCGACCGCCGAGGGCGGCGGCTCCAGCAACGAAACAAACTCGCCGCCAACGACTTCGGCGATCACATGGGTGCCGATCATGGAGCGCGCCAGGGCGTCGCGGCGGTCCACTGCGGGTGCGCCGGTGTTGGCCAGGCGCACGCGGACCCGCAACAGGTCGCCGTCGGGCTCGGCGGAAACCGCGAGTTGGCCGCGCACCTGCTGTCGTTCGCGAACCAGGCGGCCACCGCTGACGTGCTCAACCTCGGTCGCGGCCGAGGCCACCACCGGCAGCGTCCACGGCGCGTCCTCGAAGACCAACGGGCCGAAGGAAGTTTCGTACTCGACCGCTTCGTCCCAGGTCAGCCAGGATCCCTCCGGGGTACTCAGCTCGTCCACCGGTTCGAAGCCGCCGGCCACTTCGCGTTGCGCCTGCCGGCGCTGCAGGTGCAGAAACCGCACCACCAGCGTGATCGCCTGCGCGGAGTGGACCAGGAATTGTGTTGCCAGCACGTCGTCTTCGCCGAAGCCGGCCGCGGCCGCTCCGGGTGGCCCCAGAACGCCGAACTGCCAGCGGGATTGATTCTTGCTCGACGTTGCGCGGTAGGGATACAACAGGTAGCCCTCGTAGAGCACCGCGTCGGCGACGGCGCGAGCCCGGTCCCATCGCGACGTCCTCCCGCCGGTCATGGTGCGGCCTGCCGCTGCGTCGAGTCGGCCAGCAGCGCGGTCACCGCGTGGTCAAGGTCGAGCAGCCCGCGCGCCGATTTATATCCCGCCAGTGCCGACAC